>JBKPNM010000117.1:0-7784 GCA_046732615.1 Actinomycetota bacterium
CCCTCGGGCGCCTCTGGGCCCTCCCCGTGCGGCCGCTCCTCGTGCGCGCCGCGGGCTCGAGGCGGCAGGCCGGGCTGCCGCGCGCGCAGCGTCGGACGAACGTCCGCAGCGCCTTCGCCGCTCGATCCGACGCGCCCCCGCGCGTCGTCCTCGTCGACGACGTGTACACCACCGGCGCGACGGCGTCGGCGTGCTCGACCGTTCTGCGACGCGCCGGCGCGCGGCGCGTCGACGTCGTCTGCCTCGCGCGCGCGGTGCGCTAGCGTGGAGGTGAGCAACCGGAGGAGGCGCCATGCGACTGCAGGTCACGGTGCGACGCGGGCACGTCAACGACGGGGTCCGGAGCTACGTGGAGTCGAAGTTCGCCAAGCTCGGGAAGCGCCTCCACGAATCGACACTCGTCGAGGTCGTGTTCGACCGCGAGCGGAACCCGAGAATCGCCGACGACCACGTGGTGGAGGCGGAGGTTCACCTGAAAGGCCCGAACCTGCACGGGCGCGAGGCGGCGGCGAGCTTCGAGGCCGCAACGGATCGCCTCGTCGACAAGCTGGAGCGTCTCGTCGAGCGCGAGCGCGACAAGAAGGTGCACGAGCCCCGCCGGCGTGCGCAGAGCGCCGCTCCACCCGAGCCCGTGCCGGTCGAGGAGATCGAGCAGGCGCTCCGCAGCGAGACCTAGGCCGGTGCGGGCACCCCATGATCCCGGGCCGCACTGGGGCGAGGTCGGGATCCACGGGCTCCACCGGCACCGCGAGTGGGATCTCGTGAAGACGGTGGAGGCACCGGGTCTCGACGGTGAGGAGGCCTGGTTCCTCGTGCTCGACGACGACCGTCTCGTGGTCGAGCACGGAGGTGCGGATCCCTCGGCTCTGACGAGCGCCGTGACGCTCGAGCCGCCGTTCCGGGCGCACGCGGTACGGCGCGACGGGAACCTGTGGGTCGTCGGTGCGCGTCGGATCGAGACAGTGACGCTCGACCACGATCCCGGCGGCGACGCCGTCGAGCTCGCCTGGGACGGCAACGAGCGCACCGTCCGGATCGACGGCGAGCCGACCCTCGCCGGGGTGCCGGAGCTCGAACGACTCGGCGCCTCGAGGCACCAAGCCTACGTCGTGACGGCGACGCGCCTCGTGGGCTCGGACTGGGAAGTGGCCGTGGCGCCGCTCTGATCGCTCGCCGTCAGACGGGCGGACCGGACCGCCAGCTGACCGTCCTCCCGCTCGCCCAGGCCGATCCCCAGTCCGTGGAGAAGAGCATCGGCTGCCACGGCTTCAGCGGGATCGTCGTGAGCAGCACGTCGCGCCCGGTCGCGACCTGCCGTGCGCGCGCCTGCGTCGCCTTGCGATAGACGATCTGCCCCTGTCGGTAGTCGAGCAGCAGCCCTCCGCTCGGGAGCGCGACCTTCGTCCCGCCCGCAGACGGACCGATGTTCACCGTGCTTCCGACCTGGACGAGCGATCCGACGACCGCGAACGCGATCGCGCGAACGGCGCCCGGTGGGTACTCGTCCGTGCGGAGCACGCTCCCGGTCTTCGTGAGAAGCACGACCCTGCCGTCCGCGAGCGCGGCGAGGACGCGTGCCGTGCCGACGCCTCTCGCCGAGGTGAGCAACCGGACCGGGCTGTCGACCGTCGTCCTGAAGAGCCGGGCGCCCGAGCCGCTCACATAGGTGATCGTGCCTCCGACCGCGTACGGGACGCCCTCGTCGGTGCCTGCGCCGACCACGATCGCGGGCGCGCTCCCGCTCTCGCCCGACGCGAAGGCGAGCCGGCGGGGCGACCGGCGCGTCGGCGTCGCGGTCCAGAGCTGGTAGTCCGTGAAGTTGCCGCCGATGTTCGTCACCCAGAAGACGCGTCGGCCCGTCGTTGCGACTTGGGCGATCCCGTAGCCGCCGCTCGGGTTCTGCTCACAGCCGACGATCGTGCGCTCGCCGAACGACCAGAGCGCCCGGGTTCCGGTGTCCCAGAGCCGCACCTGGCCGCAGCCCGCCTTCGTCCGACCGACGGCGTAGACGACCGACCGGTGGGTGACGGAGAGCGCGGTGACCGGCGCGGCGTTCGTGACCGTCCTGCCCGGCGTCAGGAGCGCGGCGGCGGTCGTAGGCAGGGCGAGCGAGGCGAGGAGCCCGAAGAGAACGATCCCGCGCACGGCGGAATCATGTTCCCCGCACGTGACGGCGCCGTGAGGAGACCGTTCGGAGAATGTGCGTCCCCGTCGCCGCGCGGGGCGCACGCTACCCTCTGACCATGCCCACCCAGAGCTTCGGTCGGTTCGAGAAGGTCCTCCGTATCGGCGAGGGCCGGCGCCTCAAGCGCCTTGCCGAGCAGGCCGCGTACATCACCTCGCTGGAGCCCGACTTCGAGGCGCTGTCGGACGCCGAGCTCCTTGCGAAGACGGCGGAGTTCAAGCAGCGAATCGAGAACGGCGAGAGCCTCGACGACGTCCTCTACGAGGCGTTCGCGGCGGTGCGCGAGGCGCGCAGGCGGGAATCGGGCCAGCGGCTGTTCGACGTCCAGCTAATGGGCGGCATCGCGCTGCACGAGGGTGACATCGCCGAGATGAAGACCGGTGAGGGAAAGACGTTCGTCGCGAGCGCGCCGCTCTACCTGAACGCGCTCGCGGGCGACAACGTCCACCTCGTCACGGTGAACGACTACCTCGCGAAGCGCGACGCCGAATGGAACCGACCGGTGTACGACCGGCTCGGCGTGACCGTCTCCTCGATCGAGAACATGATGCCGTTCGCGCAGCGCCGCGAGGCGTATGCCGCGGACATCACCTACGGGACGAACTCCGAGTTCGGGTTCGACTACCTCCGCGACAACATGGCCGTCTCCCTCGAGGGGACCGTGCAGCGCGGGCACGTGTATGCGATCGTCGACGAGGTCGACTCGATCCTGATCGACGAGGCGCGGACGCCGCTGATCATCTCGGGCGAACCCGAGACGGCGGCCAAGACGTACTACGACTTCGCGCGAGTCGTCCGTGATCTCGAAGGCGCCCCGCTCACGCGCAAGGCGATGAAGGGCGAGGACGAGACAGAGCTCTCAGGCGCGGACTTCCTGTACGACGAGAAGTTCAAGACCGTCTCGCCGGCCCAGACCGCGCTCGACAAGGTCGAGCGCGCGCTCGGGATCGACAACCTCTACGACCCGCGCAACGTCCAGCTCGTCAACCACCTGACCCAGGCGCTCAAGGCACAGTCCCTCTACAAGCGCGACGTCGACTATGTCGTCCAGGAAGGCGAAGTCAAGATCGTCGACGAGTTCACCGGCCGCATCATGGAGGGCCGCCGCTGGAGCGAGGGTCTCCACCAGGCGATCGAGGCGAAGGAGGGCGTTTCGATCCGCGAGGAGAACGTCACGCTCGCCACCATCACGCTGCAGAACTACTTCCGCCTCTACGAGAAACTGGCGGGTATGACCGGAACGGCGAAGACCGAGGAGAAGGAGTTCGTCGAGATCTACAACCTCCACGTCGTCGAGATCCCGACCAACGTCCCGGTCGCACGAAACGACGAGAACGACTTCATCTTCAAGACGAAGGACGCCAAGTGGGCGGCGGTCGTCGAGGACATCGTCGAACGGCACGACAAAGGCCAACCGGTGCTCGTCGGCACGATCGCGGTCGAGACCTCCGAGTACCTCTCGGAGCTCCTCACGCGGCGCGGTGTCCCGCACAACGTCCTCAACGCGAAGGAGCACGAGCGGGAGGGTGAGATCATCAAGGACGCCGGGCAGCCTGGCGCCCTCACGATCGCGACGAACATGGCGGGTCGCGGCGTCGACATCAAGCTCGGCGACGGGGTGCTCGAGCGCGGCGGGCTGTACGTGCTCGGCACCGAGCGCCACGAGTCGCGCCGCATCGACAACCAGCTCCGCGGCCGCTCCGGCCGCCAGGGCGACCCCGGCGAGACGCGGTTCTACCTCTCGGCGCAGGACGATCTCGTCCGACTGTTCGCAGGCGACCGCATCCACGGGATCATGGAGCGCTTCAAGATCCCGGACGACCAGCCGATGGAGGCGTCGATCCTCTCGCGCCAGATCGAGAACGCGCAGAAGAAGGTCGAGGAGCAGAACTTCGTCTCGCGCAAGAACGTCCTCAAGTACGACGACGTGATGAACACGCAGCGCGTCGTCATCTACGAGCAGCGGCGCCGCGTGCTCGAGGGCGACGACCTCTCGGACGAGATCGAGGGTTGGATCGAGGAGGTCATCGGCGCGAACGTCGCGCAGTTCACGGACGCGGAGACCACCGACGAGTGGGACCTCGCCGGCCTCGTCGCCCAGATGCACGCCCTCTACGGCACGGACATGACCGTCGAGGAGCTCAGTCAAGAGGTCGCCGTCGACAGCCGCGACGCACTCGTCGAGGAGTTCATCGGCGACGCCCTCGACACCTACGCGGAGCGCGAGGAGTCGTTCGGCCCCGAGCTGATGCGCGAGATCGAGCGGTACGTGATCCTGCAGATCGTCGACACGCGCTGGCGCGAGCACCTCGACTCCATGGACTACCTGCGCGAGGGCGTCCACTTGCGCGCGATGGCCCAGAAAGACCCGCTCGTCGAGTACCGCGGCGAGGGGCATGCGATGTTCGAGGAGCTCGGTCGCGCGATCCGCGAGGAGGTCGTGCTGACGCTGTTCCACGTCGAGGTGCAGCGCGACGAGGCCGAGGAGCAGCTCCAGCCGGTCGCCGCGCCGCAGGCGCTCGCCTACGAGCACGAGCAGCTCCAGGGTGCCGACGCGATCGCTGCCGCCGGCGGAGGCGCCGCCACGGCGCTCGCCGCGCCCCCCTCGACGACGCCGATGGGCTCCCCGAAGCCCGTCGTGAACGAGCACCGGAACATCGGCCGCAACGACCCGTGCTGGTGCGGGAGCGGCAAGAAGTTCAAGCGCTGCCACGGCGCCTGACCACGTCGCTGCTCGCGACGTTCCCGATCTCTTGTGGCCATCACTGGGACTCGACGGCCATTGCGGCACGGTCAAGCCGCCCACGCGAACGTTGGTTCCCGCCGCTCCGGTCGGGTCGTACCGGGAGCGCGGCTCCAGCCCTTGCGGCGAGGTAGCTGGGCGAGGTGGCTCTGCTCGAGCTCGTCGAGTCGACGTGCCGGGAGATCTTGAGGAGTTGCTTGCCCGTGAGTCCGTGCTGCTCGAGCGCCCGCGCAGCCGTTGCCACGCACGGCCAATCGCCGCGCGGTACCCAAGACGGCGCTTGTGGCGACGATTGACTCGCCGTCCTGCCGGGTACCCGTCCTCGACGAGGAGGCGAGCGATGGCAGAAGGATTCGTGCACGTTGTGAACGAACACGGCAAGTGGGTCGTCCAGGTCGAGGGTTCGGATCGCGTTCGCTCGAGTCACGCGAGGCAGGTCGAGGCGATCACTGTCGGGAGGGACGTCGCTCGCAGGGGAAAGACCGAGCTGCTGATCCACGGCCGAGACGGCGCAATCCGCGACCGAACCTCGTACGGCCGCGATCCGCGGCACCGGCCGGGTTGAGCCGTGACGATTCCAGACCTCGGACACTGTGCGGGAAGCGGGACACCGCCCGTCGAGGGAAGCGAGCGCGAAGAGAAGGGCGGCGCAAGGTCCGGCCTTTGTCCTGCGTGTTCGGGCCGATTCGAGCTGCACCACACGGGAGTCGTCTCCTTGCACGACGCAGCCGAGATCGATGAGCGCGAGCCTTGGCCGGAGGCCTCGTAGTTGTAGTCAGGCGAGCACGGCGATCAATTTCGCCTCTTACGAGCCAGAGGGCGGATCTGCCGCGGCGCGGGCCCAGCGGTTGCTAGGCGTAGCGCGCGGGTCATCGGTCCCGCCCTCGCTGGCCTCGCATGTAGGCGGTGCGCTCTCGAATCGCGACATCCGGCCGCTGCAGGGCAATCTCATTGCACGTGGCGAACGACGTTCAGCCGCCTCTCGGGATCCGAACCCACATTGAAGAGCGTGACCCTCATGCGCCGGCCGTGAAGCTCGAGCTCGCCGATCGAGTTGTCGAACGTGCGCTCGGTGGTCAGCTCCCACGAGGCTCCGGTGCTCTTCACACCGCAGAGACGAGCGAGTCGAGCGAAGACCGCGGCGACCGCGCGTGAGCCAGTGAAGCGCACGACGCGACGCTCGTGACTGTTCAGAGGGTTGCGGAACGGCGAGCAGACGATTTGCAGCACCCGGCTCCGACCACCGTCCTTGCCGAGGTTTACGGATACGACGTACGTCATGTGCACGTCGCCGCTCAGGAGGACGATCGACGCGGGCGGCTCGCCTTCGAGGCCGTTGCTGATCGAGCGCAGCAGATCGACCAGTTGGTGGAAGGAACGCTGATACGCCGCCCAGTGCTCGAGATCGACGGCGCGGCGGAGACGCTCCGCGAGACGTCCCGCGAGCTTGCCCCAACAGCCGTCACACACGGCTTCGTTCCACGCCTCCAGGAAGTGAATGCCGTGAGGCAGAAAGGCGGGAAGCGTCGTCGCGACGACGAGGTGATCGTGCGAGCCGCGTGCATGCTCGACGATCCAGCGCCATTCCTCACCGTTGATCATCGCCCGACCGTCGTCTTCGACGACGCGTCCGGCACGGCAGTCCACGACGAGCAGGCGTGTCCGCCCGAAGTCGCGGAAGTACGCCCAACGGCTCGACTTCCGGTCGCGATCCCATTTCTGCGCTCGTTGGCGCAGCCTGGGTCCTCCATCCGCATCCCCGAGTATCTCGTTGAAGAGCGCGTCTTCGGCAAGTTCGTCGGGCGAGAGGTTGCCCAGGTGCTGGTAGAGCCAGTACGCCATGAACGCCCCCGTGACGCGCGCTTCCCACCACGGTCTCTCGTGCATCTCGGCGACCCACGCTTCGGAGATGTTCCAGTCGTCGTGCACGTCGTGATCGTCGAAGATCATCGTCGTCGGAACCGTCGAGAGCAGCCAGCGGATGTCCGGGTTGGCCCAGGCCTCGCGGTAGAGATGCGAGTACTCCTCGAAGTCCGCGATCTGCTCTCCTGGAGGTTGCCGGACATCGCGTCTGCCGCGAATGAACGCCCCGGTCGCAGGCGAAACCTCGTCGGCATAGACCTGATCTCCGGCGAGGACGACGGCATCTGGCCACTGGACATCGCCCCGCTGCAGGCTCTTGGCATACGCCCAGAGCGCGTCGGTCCCAACGCCTCGCTCGTCCTCCGACGGCGAAAGCGTATACGGCGTCTCCTCCGGATGGCCGAGCCGACACGACCCGAACACGAGCCGCGCGCGATCGTCCTCCTTGCGCGTCCGAACCACCGACGGCGGTCGTTCGTCGTCCGCCGGCCAAGCGAGACGTCCGTCGAGCCTCACCTCGTACGGGGTCACGGACTCGGGCTCGAGGCCCTCCAGAACGAGGAGCGCGTAGTGATGACCTTCGACGTGAAACGTCTTCGTCGTGCGCCCCAGCACAGCCACCTCGCATGCGCCGCTCGTCTCGAGCCATATCGTCGCGCTGTCCGTTCCGACATACCGGAGCATCGGGCCGACGAGGATCCCGGGTCGGACACGATCGTCGACGGAAGGCTGGTTCACGTTTCGAGTCTTCGAGCGCTGAAAGATACGGCGGGGCGAATCGGCCGAACCTAACGCCTCGCTCGGATACGACGTCAAGAGCCGACCGGCTGTGTGACCCCCGACGAGGCGCTACCTGATCGCCGCCGAGCCCCGTTCTGCTCGCTCTGCGACGCGGGTGGCTTTCTCGGCCGGTTGGCCGAAGGTCAGGAAACGACCGCCGAACGCTACGGCGCAGAGCGCGAACCAGCCCCAGCCGAACGCGAGACCGGCGAC
>JBKPNM010000118.1:0-21338 GCA_046732615.1 Actinomycetota bacterium
GCAGGTCGCCTGGCGCGAGACGTGCGCCCTGTTCGACCAGTCGCACCACATGACCGACCTCTACCTCCAAGGGCCGGACGTGATCCGGCTCCTCTCCGACCTCGGCGTCAACACGTTCGCGAACGCCGCGGTCGACAAGGCGAAGCAGTTCGTCGCCTGCAACGAGGACGGCTACGTGATCGGCGACGCTATCCTCTTCTTCCTCGACGAGAACCGCGTGTCGCTCGTCGGCCGGCCCTCGGCGCACAACTGGGTGCAGTATCACGCCGAGACGGGCAATTACGACGTCACGGTCGACCGCGACGAGCGGACGGCGGTCAACCCGTCCGGCGGCCGCAAGCTCTACCGCTACCAGGTACAGGGCCCGACCGCGCTCCAGGTGCTCGAGAAGGCGATCGGGGCCGCGCTGCCCGAGATCAAGTTCTTCAACCTGGGCCGGCTGCAGATCGCCGGTCACGAGGTGCGGGCGCTGCACCACGGCATGTCGGGCGCGCCCGGCCTCGAGCTCTTCGGGCCGTGGGCGGAGCGTGACGACGTCAAGGCGGCGATCGTCGAGGCCGGCGGCGACTTCGGCCTCCGCCAGGTCGGGTCGCGCGCGTACGCGACGAACACGCTCGAGTCGGGCTGGATCCCGTGCCCCGTGCCGGCGATCTTCACCGGCGACGCGATGAAGGCCTACCGTGAGTGGCTCCCGGCCGACTGGTACGAGGGCACGGGCTCGCTCGGCGGCAGCCTCGTCTCGGACGACATCGAGGACTACTACCTGACGCCGCACGAGCTCGGCTACGGCGGCTTCGTCAACTTCGACCACGACTTCGTGGGGCGCGAGGCGCTCGAGCAGATGGAGACACCCACGCGACGGAAGGTCACGCTCGCGTGGAACGGCGAGGACGTGGCCCGCGCGATGCAGACGCTCTTCGAGAAGGGCGACCCGGCGAAGTACATCGACATGCCGCTCTCGAACTACGCGACGTGGCCGAACGACCGCGTCATGGCGGGCGACCACGCCGTCGGCGTGTCGACCTTCTCCGGCTACAGCTACAACGAGCGCTCGATGCTCTCACTGGCGATCGTCGACGACGACGTCGAGCTCGGCAACGAGGTCACCATCGTCTGGGGCGAGGAGGGCGGTGGTTCGAACCGGCCGGTGGTCGAGCGTCACGTGCAGACGGAGATCCGCGCGATCGTCAGCCCGTGCCCGTACAGCGAGGTGGCCCGCACGTCGTACGCCGAGGGCTGGCGCACGCAAGCAGCCGTCTAGAGACGAGAGGGCCGTGACGACACGCGCGCAGCCGTCCCAAGGGGACGTCCTCTGGACGCCGCCGCCCGACGCGCGGCGGCGTTCGGAGGTCGGTCGCTACCTCGACTGGCTGGAGAGCGAGCGGGGCCTCGCCTTCGCGGACTACCACGCGCTCCACCGCTGGTCGGTCGACGACCTCGAAGGCTTCTGGGCGTCGCTCTGGGACTTCTTCGAGGTCCGGGCGGAGGCGCCGTACGAACGAGTCCTGGCATCGGACGACATGCCGGGTGCAGTGTGGTTCCCCGGCGCGCGGCTCAACTACGCCGCGCACGCCGTGGGTCGGGACGAGGACGTCGACGAGATCGCAGTCCTCGCGCGCTCGCAGACGCGCGACCCGTTCGACCTGACCTTCGGCGAGCTGCGCGACCAGGTCGCGCGCGCCCGCGCGGGCCTCCGGCGGCTGGACGTCGGGCCGGGCGACCGGGTCGTGGCGTACCTCCCGAACATCCCCGAGACGCTCGTCGGCTTCCTCGCAACGGCGAGCCTCGGCGCGATCTGGGCGACCTGCGCCTCGGAGTTCGGGCCTCGCAGCGTGCTCGACCGGCTCGGGCAGCTCGAGCCGACGGTGCTGCTCGCGATCGCGGGCTACCGCTACGGCGACCGGCACGTCGACCGTCGCGAGCAAGTCGCAGCCGTGCGCGCCGGGCTTCCCTCGCTCCGTCACGTCGTCCACGTGCCGTACGCCGGCGGGCCGGACGACGCGCTTCCCGACAGCGTCTCGTGGGACGAGCTCCTCGCCGAACCCGGCCCGCTCGAGTTCGACCCCGTCCCGTTCGCCCATCCGCTGTACGTCCTTTTCTCCTCCGGCACGACGGGACTGCCGAAGGCGATCGTCCACGGCCACGGCGGCATCCTGGTCGAGCACTGCAAGAACCTCGGGCTCTGCTTCGACATCAAGCCGGGCGACCGGCTGCTCTGGTTCACGACGACCGCGTGGATGATGTGGAACGCGCTCGTCTCGAACCTCGTGCTGCGGGCGTCGATCGTGATGATCGACGGCAACCCCGGCTACCCCGACCTCTCCTACCAGTGGCGGCTGGCGGAAGAGACACGGGCGACGTTCATGGGCCTCTCGCCGGCGTTCACGATGTCGTGCCGCAAGGACGGGCTCGAGCCCGGTCGCCGCTTCGACCTCTCGTCGATCCGCACGGTCTGCGAGGCGGGGTCGCCGCTCCCGCCCGAGGGCTACGTGTGGCTCTACGACCAGCTCGGGCCCCACCTCTTCCTCAACGTCGGCACCGGCGGGACGGACGTCTGCTCCGGGCTGCTGTCGGGCTACGCGATCCTGCCGGTCTACGCGGGCGAGATCACGGCCCCGTGCCTCGGCGTCGACGCCGCCGCGTTCGACCTCGACGGGAACCCCGTCGTAGACGAGCTCGGCGAGCTCGTGATCCGCCGGCCGATGCCGTCGATGCCCGTCGGCTTCTGGAACGACCCCGACGGCTCGCGCTATCGCTCCGCCTACTTCGAGCACTACCCGGGCATCTGGCGCCACGGGGACTGGATCCTGTTCACCGAGCGAGGGAGCTGCGTTATCACGGGTCGCTCCGACGCGACGCTCAACCGGGGCGGCGTGCGGCTCGGGACCAGCGAGCTCTACGGCGTCGTGGAGGAGCTGGACGAGGTGCTCGACAGCCTCGTCGTCCACCTCGAGCAGACCGACGACCTGCTGCTCTTCGTCGTCCTGCGGGACGGCATCGAGCTCGACGACGCGCTGCGCAGCACGATCGCCGACGCCCTGCGCACGAGCCTCTCGCCGCGGCACCGGCCGGACGAGATCGTCGCCGTCCCGGCGATCCCGCGCACGATGACCGGCAAGAAGCTCGAGCTGCCGGTCAAGCGGATCATCGGCGGCGCACCCGTCGCGGAGGTCGCGAGCCGCGACGCGCTCGTCGATCCGGCCGCGATCGAGCCGTTCGTCGCGTACGCGCAGGAGCGCGCACGGCGCGGCTGAGCGCTGGTGTCCGACTTCAAGTCGGACACCGGGCGCCTCACGCGGCCGCGGCTGACGGTTGGTGTCCGACTTTAAGTCGGACACCGGGCGCCCCACGCGGCCGCGGCTGACGGTTGGTGTCCGACTTTAAGTCGGACACCGGGCGCCCCACGCGGCCGCGCGGGCTTCGTCCTGGCGAGCACGATCGCCGTGATCGCCGCGTTCGTGTGGCTTGCCGCCAAGATCGCCATCAGGAAAGGATCGAAAAACCCCTGGCTGTGGGGCGCCCTGGGGTTCCTGTTCCCGTTGATCACCCTCGTCGTGATCCTCGTGCTGCCGAGCACGGCCCCGACCGTCGCGACAGGTCCCATCGACCAGCCCGAGTAGGCGGCTCACGCAGACCCAAGGTTGGTGTCCGACTTTAAGTCGGACACCAACAATCCCTAGCCGGCCTACGAGGCCGCGAGCGTCGCGGCGGGAGGCGGCGCCTTCCCGAGGATCAGGTCGGCGGCCTTCTCCGCGATCATGATCGTCGCCGCGTTCGTGTTCGCGCGCGTGATCGTCGGCATCACCGAGGCGTCGACGACGCGTAGGCCCTCGACGCCGTAGACCCGGAGCTCCGGATCGACGACCTCGCCCATCGGGCACGTCGACGTCGGGTGGTAGACCGTCTGGCTCGCGCGGCTGACCCACTCGAAGACGTCCTCGTCGGAGTCGGACGCGGGGGCGCTCAGGACCTCGCGCTCGATCGCCTTGAGCGCGGGCTGGGACGCGATCTCGAGCGCGATCCGCACGCCTGCGAGCATGGACGCGCGATCCTCGTCCGTGGTGAGGAAGTTGCAGAGCACGCACGGCTTGGAGTCGGCCATCGGCGTGCGCAGAGTCACCTTCCCGCGCGAGGTCGGCTTCACGATCACCGGGCCGAAGGCGTAGCCGTTGTCCGGCGGCGGCGTCAGCCCCTCGTCGAAGAACGGCGCCGCGGCGAAGTGGAACTCGACGTCGTGCGCCGGGAGCTCGGGCCTCGTGCGGAAGAAGCCGCCGGCCTCGGGGTAGTTCGAGGTGAGCGGCCCGCGGCCCTCGTTCTCGAGGAGCGCGAAGTTCTCGGGGGTGAAGATGCCGAAGAGGCCCGGCTCGTCCGTGAGGTAGTTGACGTTGACCATGCAGTGGTCCTGCAGGTTTCGGCCGACCGGCAGCTCCTGCCGCACCGCGATCCCGAACGGCTCGAGCTCCTCGCGCAGGCCGATCCCCGACAGCATGAGGAGCACCGGCGACTGGTAGGCGCCGCCGGAGACGATCACCTCGCGCTCTGCCCGCACCGTCTCGCGGACGCCGTCCCGGACGAGCTCGACGCCGACCGCGTGGTCGCCCTCGAAGACGAGCCGCTCGACGAAGACGCCCGACCTCACGTCCAGGTTCGCGCGCCCCTCCGCCGGGTGGAGGAACGCGTCGGCCGTCGAGCAACGGAGGCCGTTCCGTTGCGTCAGCTGGAACCGCGAGACACCCTCGGGACGGTCGACGTTGAGGTCGTCGATGTGCTCGTAGCCGGCCTGCACGGCGGCCTCGAGCATGAGGTCGGTGAACGTGCTTCCCGAGCGGCAGTCGGAGACGGCGAGCGGCCCGCCGACGCCGTGGAACTCGTCCTCGCCGCGCTCGTTGTCCTCGGAGCGCTTGAAGTAGGGCAGCACCTCGTCGTACGACCAGCCGGTGCACCCCACGTCGGCCCACCCGTCGAAGTCGGCGCGGTGGCCGCGGAGGTAGATCATCGCGTTGATCGAGCCCGAGCCGCCGATCACGCGGCCACGCGGCAGGTACAGGCGGCGCCCGCCGAGACCCGGCTCGGGCTCGCCCAGCAGGTCCCAGTCGAAGCTCGACTTGAAGACGATCGGGAACATCGCCGGGACGTGCAGCTCGGGCGCCGTGTCCGGGCCGCCCGCCTCGAGCAGCAGCACGGACACGTTCGGGTCTTCGCTGAGCCGGGCGGCGAGCACGCAGCCCGCCGATCCCGCGCCGACGATCACGTAATCGGCCATGGGAGCGCTCCTTCGCGTCGCAGGGTGACGATCATCTCAGGCCTCTGACCGCGGCCACGATCTCGTCGGCGCCGGGGAGGTAGGCGTCCTCGAGCGGCCCGCTGAACGGGACCGGCGCGAACGGCGCGCCGACGCGCGCGATCGGCGCGTCGAGGAAGTCGAACGCCGCCTCCTGTACCTGCGCGGCTACCTCCGCGCCGAAGCCGCCGTGCTTGACGGCCTCGTGCGCGACGACGACGCGGTTCGTCCGCTCCACCGAGGCGACGATCGTCTCGAGGTCGAGCGGGACGAGGGTGCGCGGGTCGATCACCTCCGCCTCGATACCGTCCTCGGCCGCGAGCCGCTCCGCGGCCGCGAGCGCCTCGTGCACCAGTCGCGAGAGCGCGATGACGGTCACGTCGCCGCCCTCGCGCAGCACTGCGGCCCGGCCGAGCGGGACTGGCTCGGGCTGCTCCCGGACGTCCTCCTTGCGGAAGTAGAGCGTCTTGCACTCGACGAACACCACAGGGTTCGGGTCGGCGATCGCGCTCGCAAGCAGTCCGGCGGCGTCGGCGGCGCGGCTCGGCATCACCACCTTCAAGCCCGGGACGTGGGTGAGCCAGCTCTCGAGGCTCTGCGAGTGCTGCGCCCCGCCGCGCTGCCCGGCACCGCCCTGCGTGCGAACCACGAGCGGGACGGTGAGCTGCCCGCCGGACATGAAGTGCGCCTTCGCCGCCGCGTTGACGAGCTGGTCGAGCGCGAGCGTGAGGAAGTCGACGAACATGATCTCGAGCACCGGCCGCAGCCCCGCCTGCGCGGCGCCGATCGCGACGCCGGTGATCGCGGCCTCGCTGATCGGCGTGTTCACGACGCGCTCGACGCCGAATTCCTCGGCGAGCCCGGCGGTCGCGGTGTACGGGCCGCCCTCGGCCACGTCCTCGCCGAGGACGAGCACGCGCTCGTCGGCGCGCATCGCCGCGGCGAGCGTCCGGTTGATCGCGGCGATCGTCGTCGTCTCAGGCATCCGCGTAGACCATCGACTCGACGAGCGCCTCAGGCGGGAACGGGCTCTCGCGCGCGAAGCGCACCGCGTCCTCGACCTCCTCCGCCGCGGTCGCCGCGATGCCGCGCAGCTCGTCCTCGGCGAACCAGCCCTCGGCGACACCATGCCGCTCGAGGCGAAGGATCGGATCCTTCTCCCGCCACTCTTCCTCCGCGAGCGCGTCCCGGTAGCGGCCCGGGTCGCCTTCGTAGTGGCCGCGCACCCGATGCGTGAGGCACTCGAGCAGGAACGGGCCGCCGCCGGCACGCGCGGATGCGAGGAAGCCGCCGAACGCCTCACGGGTGGCGACGATCTCGTTCCCGTCGACCGTCACTCGGCCGAGACCGTACGCCGCGACGACGTCGGAGACCCGCTCGACGACCGTGTGTGCCGAGCGGGGCGTGAACTCGGCGAACCCGTTGTTCTCACAGACGAGGATCAGCGGGAGCCGCCACAGAGTCGCGAGGTTGACGGTCTCGGTGAAGTGGCCGGCCTGCACGGCGCCGTCGCCGAAGAAGACGACCGCGACCGAGTCGAGACCGCGCACGCGCGCGGCGAGCGCGCTGCCGAGCGCGATCGGGACGTTCCCGCCGACCACGCCCGTCGCACCCATGAAGCCGTGCGCCGTGTCGACGAGGTGCATCGAGCCTCCGAGCCCGCGGCAGAGGCCCGTGTGGCGACCCATCAGCTCCGCCATCACGGGCCCGAGCGCCGCGCCCTTCGCGATCGCGTGCCCGTGCGCGCGGTGCCCGGAGTACACGTGGTCGTCGTCGCGGAGCTGCGAGCAGACGGCCGCGGCGACGCCCTCCTGCCCGGTCGAGAGATGGATCAGCCCGTCGATCTCGCCCGCGCGCGTGAGCTGGCCGACGCGCTCCTCGAAGAGGCGGATCCGCCACATGACGGCGAGCAGGCTCTTCGCCTGCTCGCCCCCCAGATCGCCCACTAGCGCCTCACGCGGTCACGGGCGCCGTGCCGAGCACGCGCTGCACCGCGGCGACGACCTTGTCCTCGTCCGGGAGGACGTACGCCTCGAGCGGCTCGGAGTACGGGATCGTCGCGTCGAGGCCGGTCACCTGCGCGATCGGCGCCTTCAACGACCCGAAGCCGTGCTCGGCCACCTCGCCCGCGATCACGGTCGACACCGAAGCGTGTCGCGTGGCCTGGTCGACGAGCACGAGATGCCCGGTCTTGTCGACCGACTCGAGGATCGTCTGCATGTCGAGCGGCGCGATCGTGCGTGGGTCGATCACCTCTGCCTGGATCCCCCCGCCGGCGAGCCGCTCCGCTGCGCCGAGCGCGCGGTCGACCGTCCAGCCCGTGCCGACGATCGTGACGTCCGAGCCCTCGCGGCGGATCGCCGCCTCGCCGAACGGCACGAGGTGCTCGCCGTCGGGGACGTCGCCGTGGTCGAGCGTGAGGAGGTAGTGGTGGAGGTAGACGACGGGGTTGTCGTCGCGGATCGCCGTCGCCATGAGGCCTTTCGCGTCCGCCGCCGTGGAGGGGACGGCGACCTTGAGCCCGGGCACGCCCGTGAACAGCGCATTCAGCGTGCCGGTGTGCTGGCCGGCCCACCCCGCGGTGAAGCCGTAGCCCGCCTTGAGCACGATCGGCACGGTCACCTGGCCGCCGCTCATGCCGCGGAAGCGCGGCGCCTCGTTGATCACCTGGTCCATCGCGACGAGCATGAACTCGGCCATGTAGAGCTCGACCACCGGCCGGTAGCCCGAGAGCGCGGCGCCGATCGCGATGCCGATCTCCGCCGTCTCCGAAATCGGGGTCACACGCACGCGGTCCTTGCCGAACGCGTCCACGAACGGCTCGTTCTCGGTCGTGGCCATGTTCTGCCCGAAGTAGAGGACCGTCTCGTCGCGCTCCATCTCGAGCTGGATCGCCTCGAGGATGGCGGCGATGTAGGGAAGCTCGTGTGCCATCGTCAGCGCCTCCTCACGCGTAGGTGTGCTCGAGGGCCGTCTCGACCTCGGGGAACGGGCTCTCGAGGCCGAAGTCGACCGCTGCCTGCATCTCGTCGCGAACCTCCTGCGCGATCGCGTCGGCCTCCTCGCCGCTGAGGACGCCGTCGGAGACGAGGCGCCCGCGGAAGGCGGGAACCGGGTCGCCCTGTTTCGCCGCCTCGTACTCCTCCGGGGCGCCGAACTTCTCGACCGCCTCGTGCTCGGGGAAGTGGAGCGGCACGCCGGGCGGCGCGATGATGTTCCCGTGCGCCGATAGGCGGTACATCTGGGACTCGACGAGCGTCGGCCCCTCCCCCGCCCTCGCGCGCGCGACCGCCGCGCGGACGGTCTCGTAGACCTCGAGCGGGTCGCGGCCGTCGATCGTGACGCCCGGCATGCTGAACGCCTTGGCCTTGACCGCGAGGTCCTCGCCGGCCGCGCGGTTCGCGTCCTCCTGCTCGGTGCGCGTGTGCACGTTGTAGCCGTTGTTCTCCATCACGTAGACGATCGGGAGCCTCCAGAGCGAGGCGATGTTGAGCGACTCGAAGAAAGCCCCCTGCTTCGAGGCGCCGTCGCCGAAGAAGCAGAGGACGACCTGGTCCCTGCCGCGGATCTGCGCCCCCCACGCGGCGCCGGTCGCGTGCGGGATGCCGGCGCCGACGATCCCCGACGTCCCGAGGAAGCCGTTCGAGACGTCCGTCAGGTGCATCGAGCCGCCGAGGCCGCTGCAGAGGCCGTCCCGGCGGCCGTAGATCTCGGCCATGATCGCCTTCGGGTCGGTCCCGCGGGCGATCGGGTAGCCGTGGCAGCGGTACGTGGTGAAGAACTGGTCGTCCGGGCCGAGCGTCGCCATCGAGCCGACGATCGACGCCTCGGCGCCGTCTGCGAGGTGCGTGTGCCCGCGGATCACGCCCGGGTGATCCTCGAACGTGCGCTTCACGCGCTCCTCGAACTCGCGGATCCGCGACATCTGCCGGAACATCCACACGAGGTGCTCGCGCTCGAGCGTCTCCACTCCTTGGGGTGAGCTCATGAGGACCTCCTGCGTTCCCGCTTGCCGGTGCCCCCGGCCGCGAAAGCGGCCGCTTCAGGGGTTCTCGCGAACCCGGATCTGCGTCTGCAGATTCGGGATCTGCGGGCAATTTCGCTCATACAGAGCTCCTCTCGGGCTCGAACTGGCTCATCGTGGTCTCGTAGGCACGCCCGAAGATGACGTCGATGGGGTTGTTGCGCAACTCCTCGGAGAGCACCTCGACGCCCCACGGGCCGGGGTAGCCGTGGTCGCGGCAGGCGTCGACGTAGCCGCGGATGTCGAACTCGCCCTCGCCCGGCAGGCGGCGGTGGTTGATCACCTCGTCCACCGGGTCCGCCATGTTCTCGACGTGTCCGTCCGAGAGCTCGATCCACGAGAGGTGCTCGACAGGGATCCGCCGCAGCTCGTCAGGCGGTATCCCGAGCTTCGACATGTGCCAGGTGTCGATTGCGATGCCCCCGTTCGCCGCACCGGCGCCGACCACCACCTCGAGGGCGGCGTCGATCGAGTGGACGTTGACGTCGGGCGGCATCGGCTCGTAGACGATCATCGCGTCCGTGTGCTGCGCCGCGTCGGCGCAGAGCTCGCCGAACCGCTCGGTGAGCTGGGAGAGCGACGCCGGCCTCCCGAAGATGTTCGCGACCTTGACGTGGTGCGCCTCGAGCACGCCCGCCGCCTCGAGCAGCAGCGCACGCGTCCTGTCCGAGGCGCGGCGCAGCTCGTCGTCGGGGTCGAGGAACCAGTCGAGCAGGCACTCGAGCTCCAGGTGCCGCAGCCCGTTGTCGTCGAAGACCTGCTTCATCTCCTGCAGCGTCCGCGTCTCGAGCACGTGCTCGAGGTCGGCGTGCCAGATGCCGAGCCCGCTGAAGCCGACCTCGCGCGCCGCCGCGCAGCGGTCGGCCCAGTCGAAGAGGCTCCATTCCCGGCCGACGTGCACCTCGACCGGCCCGGAGACCGTCCAGTAGAGCGCAACCAGCTCGATGTGCTCGCCCATCACCGGCTCTCCCGTCCGCCGACGCCTCGTCGCGCCGAGCGTATCGCTGCTGGGACTCCGCGGAGCACGGTCTGCAGCGGCCGCCCGCCCGACGCAGGGACCTTTTCAACCGCCTGCCCGTTTGTCAAGACGCTGTTCCGGTTGTTGAGACAACGCGCTACCATCCGCCGCGATGCCCGAGACCGGCACAGGCACTTCACAGTCGCTCGAGCGCGGTCTCGCGATCCTCTCTGCGTTCGACTCCGATCGCCCGCTGATCGGGGTGAGCGAGCTGTCGCGCGAGCTCGCGCTCAGCCGCAGCACGGCGCACCGCTACATCTCCACGCTGGCACGCCTCGGCTACCTCCAGCAGGACCCGGACTCGAAGCGCTACCGCCTCGGCCCGAAGGTGCTCGACCTCGGCTTCTCGGCGATCAACTCGATGGACGTGCGCGAGATCTCGGCTCCCCACCTCCGCCGTCTCTCGGACGAGACCGGCCACACGGTCAACCTCGCGATCCTCGACGGGACGGACGTCGTCTACATCGAGCGGTGCCGCACCGCCCAGCCCGGCCAGCGCGAGATCGACCTCAACCTCCACGTCGGCGCCCGGCTGCCCGCCTACTGCACGGCGATGGGCAAGGCGATCCTCGCATTCGTCCCCGACGACCGCCGCGAGGAGATCATCGCGCGCGTCGATTTCGTCTCACGCGGACCGAACACGATCACCGATCCCGACGAGTTCCGCGCCGAGCTCGAGCGGATCCGCCTGGAGGGGATCGCGGTGAACGACGAGGAGCTCGCGTACGGCCTTCGGTCGATCGCCGCGCCGATCCAGGCCCACTCGGGCGAGGTGCTGGCGGCGCTCAATCTCGCGGTGCACCGGACGATGTCCTCGATGGACGAGCTGATCGAGCGGTTCGGGCCCGCGGTGAAGAAAACGGCGGAGGACATCTCGCTCGGCATGGGCCACCGGCTGGTGCCGGCGTAGCCGTGTCCGAGCCGCTCGCGCTCGACGACGTCGTCGCGATCGACGTCCATACGCACGCCGAGATGTCACGCGCGGGCCACGATTCGCTGCCCGACGACTTGCGCGACGCGGCGATCGAGCACTTCCGAGGCCAGGCAGCGCGCCCGACCGCGGAGGAGCTCGCGTCGTTCTACCGCGAGCGGAAGATGATGGCCGTCGTCTTCACCGTGGACGCCGAGTCGACGACCGGCCAGCCGCGCGTGCCGAACGAGGAGATCGCCGAGGTCGCGCGGGCGAACGCCGACGTGCTGATCCCGTTCGCGAGCATCGACCCGCACAAGGGCCGAAAGGGCGTCGACGAGGCGAGGCGGCTGATCGCCGAGCACGGCGTCCGGGGCTTCAAGTTCCACCCGAACATCCAGGCGTTCTTCCCGAACGACCGGCTCGCGTACCCGTTCTACGAGGTGATCGAGGAGGCGGGGCTCCCAGTGCTCTTCCACACCGGCCACTCGGGCATCGGCTCGGGCATGCCCGGCGGCGGCGGGATCCGGCTCAAGTACTCGAACCCAATGCACGTCGACGACGTCGCGGTCGACTTCCCGGGCCTCAAGATCGTGCTCGCGCACCCGTCGTTCCCGTGGCAGGACGAGGCGCTCTCGATCGCGATGCACAAGCCGCAGGTGTTCATCGACCTCTCCGGCTGGTCGCCGAAGTACTTCCCGGAGCAGCTCGTCCGCTACGCGAACACGCTGCTGCGCGACCAGGTGCTGTTCGGTACGGACTATCCCTTCATCACGCCCGAGCGCTGGCTGGCCGACTTCGACGCGCTCGACATCAAGCCCGAGGTGCGGCCGCTGATCCTCAAGGAGAACGCGGTCAGGCTGCTCGGGCTCGACGGGGGCTGAGCGTCAGGCGGCGGCCGGGCCGCCGTCGGCGTCGTGGGGGAACCCTCCGTCGACGGCCCGCATGATCCGCGCCGCGGCCTCGCCGGCGTGCTCGGCACGCGCGAGCGCCTGCTCGACGGCGCCGAGCAGCGCCTGCCTCGTCACCGGCGCCGGGATCAGCGTCGCCTCCTCCGCGAGGTGTGCGTACCGCTCGAAGTCCGGCTGCGGCGCCTCGAAGACGATCGGCGTCGAGCCGTGCTCGCCGAAAACCGCAAGCAGCGTCTCACCCCGCTGCATCGAGCACGTCGAGACGATCACGTCTGCGCCCGCGACGAGCTCGCAGCGGCCCGCCTCGAGCAGCAGGCACCGGGCGTGCCCGTCGGGGTGCTCGCCCCCACACGTCGCGACGTCGTACCCCGCCTCGTGCAGCAGCTCCGCGTACGCCCAGAGCTCCGCATGGTCGGGGTGCTCGACGAGCACCCGCTCGCGCCCACGCCGCTCGCCCCAGTCGCCGACCTCGATGACGTGCTTCGCCATGCCCGGACTATCGGCGGAGTTCGACGCTCCGGTATGAGGGCGGACGCGGAACGCGTTGCGGGGTTCTACCGATGGGGCGCGTCGCGGAGCTGCGTCAGCCAGCCGGCCGCCGCCGACGCCACGCGTGGCTCGACGCCGAGCTCCTCGAGGTACGCGGCCGCAGCGTGCATCTCGTCGACCCGGCGGGCCGCGTGCGCCTGCGAGCCCGTGAGCAGCCGCTCGAGGAGCGGCTCGCCGAGCACTGCCGCCATGTCGGCGCGAATGCGCTCCTCCCCGCCTGCCGCGCGCGCTGCCTCGAGGCTCTCGAGCGCGGCCGCCGCCACGCCTTTCATGAACACGCTGCGGAGGAGCTTGAGGCCGGCGGCGTCGCCCGGCTCCGACCCGACGACGTCGACGGGCATGCCGAGCGGGCCGAGCAGCTCCGCGAAGCGCTCGGCGCCCGGCCCTGAGGCGAGTGCGGGCGTCTCCAGGCCGGTCGCCGGGACGGTGCCGACGAGCGCGACGTCCGCGAAGAGGCACGACACCGCGCCGGCGAGCTTCCGCTTGAGCCCGGGCGACGAGGTGTTGAGGTCGGCGTAGAGCGTACGGTGGTCTAGGGCGTCCGCCACGCCCTCGGCGACCTCGAGCGCGACCGCGGCCGCGTTGAGGCTGAGCACGACGTCCGCGTCGCGGACAGCGCTCGGAGCGTCGGCGGCGACCGCGACGCCGTCCGGCCGCGCGACAGGGTCCCAGCCCGCGACCTCCGCTCCGGCGGCCACGAGGTCCGCGGCGATCCGGCCGCCGGCCTCTCCCAGCCCCATGACCGCGACCTTCATTCCTCGACGAGCGCGCGCAGGCCCTGCACGTCGTACGAGAGCTCGCCCGCGCGGTAGCGCTCCCGCATCGCCGACTCCCGTTCGAGGCGTTCGACCGCGGGCCGGAGCACCTCGTCGAGACGCTCGGCCGGCAGTGCGAGCGCGCCGTCGCCGTCGAGGACGACGAGGTCGCCGGGCCGGATCTCGACGCCGCCGACGACGACCGGCACGTCCAGCTTCCCGACGCGGCCCTTCGTCGCGCCCTGCGCGCGCACGTGACGCGTCCAGATCGGGAGCCCGAGCTCCACGAGCTCGTCGAGATCCCGAATCGCGCCGTCGACGAGGAGGCCCGCGACTCGCTTGCCCTGGGCCTGCGTCGCGAGGAGCTCCCCCACGAGCGCGACTGGGGCCGGCTGCGTGCTCGTGAGGACGAGGACGTCGCCGGGTCTCGCGTGCGCGACGGCGGCGTGCACCATCGTGTTGTCGCCCGGCTGGCAGAGCGCCGTCCGTGCCGGCCCGGCGACCCGAGAGCCCGGCACGATCCGGGTCAGCGGAAGGTCGACGATCCCGACTCCGCCCGCGGCCTCGTGGACTGTCGCCACGCCGAGCCTTGCGATCGCGGCGTAGTCCGTCACAGCGCGTCGACGACGACCGGGAGCTCGCGCTGGAAGGCCTCCGCGTAACGGATGCCCGCCCGGCCGGAGATCCGGCGCGCGTGGTTCGCCCGGTGCTCAGCCCGCTCGGAGTAGTACTGCCGCAGGTACGACTGGGCGCCCATCGCCTCCATCGCGGCCACCTTCTTCTCCCATACGGGCGTGATGTCGAGGAACGTCGTCGGCACGAAGCCGCAGAGCTCGGGCTGGTGGGGCTCGAAGGACAGCAGCTCGGGCGGGGTGATCGTGACGAAGCCGCTGGCGACACCGGCGCCGCTCGCGAGCTGACGGGCGCGGACCGTCGCCTCGTGCGCGACGCCGTGGTCGGGGTTGAACGGGTCGAGCGCCGCGTGCGTCAGGACGAGTCGCGGCGCGAGCTCTCGGAGCAGGTCGGTCAGCCGCTCGGTCGCGGCGGCGTCGACGACGAGCGGGTAGTCGCCGAGGTCGAGGCTCCTGAAGCTCGCGCCGAGCGCCTCGGCCGCAGTCTCCGCCTCGCCGTGACGGATTTCCTTGACGCGCTCCTCGGTCTGCCCCTCCTCCTTCCAGAGCTCGCCCGACTCGCCGCGCTCGCCGTACGAGAGCGCGAGCACGTGAACGCCCGCTCCTCGCTCCGCCGCGAGCGCGATCGCTCCTGCGGCCCGCCAGACGAAGTCGGCCGAGTGCGCGCTGACGACGACGATCGACTCGCCGGCCACGGCGTCAGGCGAGGTAGCCGTGGGGGTCGGCGTGGAGATGATCCGCGAGGCGGCTCGCGAGCGCCATGATCGTGAGCGAGGGGTTGACCGACAGCGTGCGCGGCACGATCGAACCGTCGCCGACGTAGAGGCGGTCGACGCCGCGCACGCGCGCGTCGGCGTCCACGACCGATCGCTCGGGATCGCTGCCCATGCGGCACGTGCCCTGAACGTGCGTCGACGCGATGCCCGTCCAGCAGACCTGCGTCGCGCCGGCCGCCCGCAGAACGTCGCGCGAGAAGGACAGCGCGGCGTCGAGACGCTCCTTCTCTCGCTCGTTGAACGCCGCGGCGAAGAGCTCGTCCCCGTTCTCGTCGACGGACACGGTTCCGTTGTTCTCGTCGTTCACCATCGCGAGCACGCCGACCCAGCGGCGGAACTTCCGCAACGCGTCGACGAGCGGCCGGCCCCAGAGGGGCCCGTTCTCGTCCTCGAGCGTCGTCGCGAAGCTGATCGGGTCCTGGATCGTGGTCGCCTCGACGACGAAGCCGCCGTCCTCGTCGCGCTGGTGATCCATTGCGTGCGCCGAGATCGGGTACACCATGTGCGCGTCCTGCTGCTCGTCGAAGAGGCCGTAGACGAGCCTGACCGGGTGGAAGCCGAGGTTCCGGCCGATCAGCCTCGTGCTCGCACTGTCCGCGAGCCCGGAGCGGAGCAGGAGCTGCGGCGTGTTCAGCGTGCCCGCTGCGACGACCACGGCGCCCGCGTCGACGCGCCGGCTAGCCCCGTCGCCGTCGGCGTACTCGACCCCCTTGGCCTCGCCGCCCTCGACGACGATGCGCTGCACGGGCGCCTCGGCGCGCAGCTCGAGCCGTCCCGTCGCCCACGCATCGTGGATGTACGTGTTCATCGTCGACTTGCCGGCGTTCGTCGGGCATCCCTGGAGACACGAGCCGCAGCTCATGCAGTTGGCGTCGGTGTACGCGTGCACGGGCTCGAGGCGCGACCCGAGCGCACGGAAGCCCGGCTCGACGGTGTAGACGCTCTTGCGCCAGTCCGACCGCACGCGGACGCCGAGCCGCCGCTCGACGCGGTCGTAGTGCGGATCGAGGTCGGCGGCGCCGAACGGCGCCCCGCCGGAGCCGACCAGCCCGCTCGCGTCGTGCCACTTCGCGTAGTCGTGGTCGCCGACCCGGAGCGCCACCTTCGTGTTGATCGTCGTCGTGCCGCCGACGCACCGTGCCGCGAGGAGCGCGACGAGCCCTCCGGCGCCGCCGTCGATCGGCGCAAACCGGAGCGGCCACCAGAAGTCGTGGTTCGCCTTCGCCTCCCAGCGGGTGAAGTCCGCGGCGGTGCGGTGCGGGCCGGCCTCGAGCAGGAGCACCTTGCGGCCACGGTCGGCGAGCTCGCCGGCGACGACGCCGCCGCCTGCGCCCGACCCCACCACGACGACGTCGAACCGCTCGTTCATCGAATCCCGAGGTACGACCAGTCCTTCTTCAGGCGCGTCGCAAGCGGCGTATTGAAGTCGATCTCCTCCCACGCACCCTGCGCGTCGACCCCGGGCGCGACGAAGTCGCTGTAGAACGCCTCGATCGCGAGCGCGCGCACCCACCCGAACTCGGGCGTGCCGGCGTGGTCTCCGACGTCGCCGTCGGCGACCGTCGCGAACGCCGCGATGGCGGCGCCGCGTGTCCCCTCGTCCATCCGGGCGAGAAGCCCGTCGACGTAGACGGCCGGCCCGACGCGGGCCGACCCCGGCACGATCGCGTCGCAGACCCGCTCCACCGTTCGCGCCGTCTCCCCGTCGAGCACCTGCAGGTCGCCCACCGGGCGACTATACGCCGCCGCCCCCCGTTCAGTCGGCGATGCCGAGGCCCCAGCCGCCGTCGATCACGATCTCCTGGCCGGTCACGTACTCCGAGGCCGGTGCGGCGAGGAAGAGCGCGAGCGCCTTGACGTCGTCGGGCCGGCCGACGCGGTGCATCGGGACGTCCTTCGCGACCATCGCCTGCAGCTCCGGGTCGTGTGCGTGCCCGCCGCCGATGTTCGTGACGAAGAAGCCCGGCGCGATCGCGTTGGCGGTGATCCCGTACGCCGCGAGCTCGAGCGCGAGGCAGCGCACGAAGTGCCGCGCGCCGGCCTTGGCGGCCATGTACGCCGAGCCGATCACGGGCTCCACCTTCGTCGAGGCGAGCGACGTCGTCACGACGATGCGCCCGTAGCCCCGCGGCCGCATGTGCCGTGCCGCGGCCCGCGCCGTCGCGAAGATCCCCGTGAGGTTGACGTCGATCACGCGGTTCCACCGCTCGTCCGTGTAGCGCTCGAGCCCGCCGTCCTCGACACGTGGCCGCTCGCTCCCGGCCCAGCCCGCCACGAAGCCGGCACCCGAGTCGATGCCTGCGTTCGCGAACGCGACGTCGAGCCGCCCGTAGGTCGCCGCCGCCTCGTCGATCGCGCGGTCGAGCGCTGCGTGGTCGGTGACGTCGGCGACCGCGCCGCGGACGTCGAGCTCCTCGCCCTCGAGCCGCGACACGTGCTCGGCGAGCGCGGCCTCGTCGACGTCGATGAGGGTCACCCGCGCCCCGTGCGCGGCGAGCACCTCGCCGTACGCGAGCCCGAGACCGCTCGCCCCGCCCGTCACGATCACGCCGTGGCCGGTGACGTCGAAGCGCGAGGAGACGTTCACGCCGCGTCCACCCGCACCACCGCCTTCATCACCTCGGACGGGTTCGCCATCGCGTAGGCGATCGCCTCCGGTGCGCGCTCGAGCGGGTACTCGTGGGTGACGAGGCTCGCCGCGACGTCGCGCCGGCGCCCCACGAGGTCGACGGCGGCCGCGAACTCGTCCGAGCCGCAGCAGCTGACACCGAGCACGTCGATCTCCTTCAGCGGCAGGTCGCCGACGCGGACGGGCGTGTGATCGGCGGAGAGCCCGACGACCACGACACGGCCCGCGTGCGCCACGAGCTCGACCGAGCGCTGGACGAGCGCGGGCACGCCCGTCGCCTCGATCAGGACCTCCGGCCCGTCGTCTCCGGCCCACTCGCGGACGGGGGCGGCGAGGTTGCCGACCGCCTCGAGGACGTCGGCACCCATCACCTCCGCCCGCGCGAGCCGGCTCGCCAGGGTGTCGACGAGCAGGACGGCTGCGCCCCGGTCGGTCGCCGCGAGCGCGAGTGCCTGTCCGATCGGCCCCGCGCCGAGCACGACGACGCGCTCCCCCTGCGCGACGCGGCCGCGGACGACGGCGCGCACCGCGATCGACACCGGCTCGATCAGCGCCGCGAGCGCTGGGTCCTGGTCCCCGACCGGGAACACCTGCGCCGCCGGCACGACGAGCTGTTGCTGCAGCGCGCCGTCGCGGTGAACGCCGATGAGGCTGATGCGGACGCACGCGTTGCCCCGGCCGATGCGGCACGCGTAGCACGTCCCGCATGCCCCCACGGGCCAGATGGCGACGCGCGTTCCCGCCACGAGCACCGTGGGGCAGTCGGCGCCGACGTCGAGGATCGTCCCGGCCGCCTCGTGGCCCTGGATGCGCGGATAGAGAGTCGACGGGTCGTCGATCGTCCCGATGTCGCCCGTGAAGTAGTGGAAATCGGAGCCGCACAACCCGACGGCCTCCGGAGCCACGAGCACCTCGCCGGGCTCCGGCGCGCCCGGCTCGGGGACGCCGACGATCTCCATGGCCCCCCGCTCCCGCGTCACCGCTGCCCGCATGCGCGCCACGAGGGTGATCGAATCACCCGAGGGGATCCCGCGCAACGCCCGACCCCCAACGTCGTAGGATGCACGCCCGCGTGCGAGAGCCCCTCTTCACCGAGACGCTGCAGATCTCCATCGTCGTGCGCGACCTCGAGGCGACGCTGCGGACCTATGTCGGGGAGTACGGCATCGGCCCGTGGGAGATCTACCGCTTCGACGCCGACGAGATCGAGTCGCTCCCGGACGGGCCCGTGGTCGAAGGAGCTTGGCGGATCGCGGTGACGATGGTCGGGAGCGTCCAGTGGGAGCTCGTCGAGCCGCTCGACGACCGAGGCGTCTACGCGCAGTTCCTCGCCTCGAAGGGCGAGGGCCTCCACCACGTCGCCGTCGCCGGGAAGCCCTTCGCGGAGCTGCTCGCGGAGCTCCGCGCCAAGGGGCGCTCCGTGCCGCTGGGCGGCGTCTACCGCGGCGTCACGTTCGCGTACGTCTCGACGGACGAGGACCTGAAGGCGACGACCGAGATCTTCGACTGGCCCGACGGCCTCGTGCAGGACCCCGACGCCGTCTACCCCGCCGAGGCGGGGTAGACGTCCGCGACCGGGGCCGGTGGGGCGACCCCGGTCGCGTCCCCGGGTCGCTCACGCGACCCGAAGCGTCTTCTTCCCGCCCGGTTTGGCGGTCGAGTTGTAGACGTACCTGCCCTTCTTCAGCGTCACGTTCCAGGTCGTCTTCCCGGTTCCCTTGACGCTCGTCGTCTTCGTCACGCCCGGGCCGACGAGCCTGAAGCCCTGCGTGTTCGAGGTGTCCGCGACGATGATCGAGTACTTGCCCGGCTTGATGGACGTGACGAGCTTTCCGTCTTGGCGGATGGTGATGAACTGCCGGCCGAGCGTGGCCTGCAGGATCTTCCCGCCGTCGATCGAGCTGGGCACGAACTGCGTGAAGTTCGGCAGCGACGTGATCACGCCGTACTTCTTCGCGTACTGCGCGAGCTGGAGGACCTGCGTCCGGTTGAACACGGTCGTCCAGATCGGCAGGCGGATGTTGCGCGAAGCCGCGGGCAGGAGCTCGCGGATCTCGTCGCCGTGGTTCTGCGAGTACTCGAGCGACTGGTTCATCGCGGTTCGGAACCGTGCCGCGACGTCGCCGTTCTTCGAGGCCCAGTCGGTGCGCACGAAGTAGCCGCCGATCGGGAAGTACTTGCCGAGCACGGGCCCGGGCGCGAAGAGGTCGCGTGCCCCGTCGATCGAGATCGCCTGCGAGAGGAACGGCTCGGGCGTCCAGATCGCGTCGACCTGGCCGCTGTTCAGCGCCGCGCGCATCGCCGGGAACGGCAACGCGAGGAGCTTGATCGAGTTCTGGTCGACGCCCGCCTTCTCGAGCGCGGCCCTGATCATCACCTCGCCGACGCCCTTGAGCGCGTTGACGGCGATCGTCTTCCCCGCGAGGTCGGCGGGCGTGCGGATCGAGCTCGACCCCTTGACCAGGATGTTCTGCCAGTTGCTCGCCTGGTCGGTGCTCTCGACCTCCGAGAGCGCCACGACGCTGATCGGGATCCCCGTCGTCCGGGCGATCATCGCCGGGACCCAGCCGGCGAAGCCCACGTCCATGTTCGAGTTCGCCAGCCCGAGCATGATGTCGTTCCCGCTCTGGGCGGTGATCTTCTTGATCTCGATCCCCTGCTGCTCGAAGAAGCCCTTCTTGATCCCGAGGTCGAGGGGCAGCGTGTTGGCGATCGGGAGCACGCCGACCGTCAGGCTGACCGTGGTCGCATGCGACTTCCCCGGCGCTCCGGTGGCGCCGCCCGCGAACAGGGCCGCGACGAGGAGGATCGCGCAGCCGGCGACCAGCGCGCGGCCGCGTTGCCTCGCTCCCGTTGTCTTCATCCCTTCTCCTTCCTAGTCGTGGAGCCCTTCGCCGACGAACGTCGACTGAGGTGGCGCCGTGGTGTCGTGCTTGATGAGCCGGTAGACGTAGCCGCGCTGATGCGCGAAGTCGGGAAGCTCCTTCGTCGCGATCTGGTCGCGAGGCGAGGGCAGATCCACCGCGACGACCTCCTTCACGACCGTCGGGGCATGGGTTAGGACGACGATCCGGTCGGAGAGATAGACGGACTCGTCGATGTCGTGCGTGACGAACAGGATCGTGATCCCGAACTCCTCGCGGACGCGAAGGACGAGATCCTCGAGGTCGCCGCGCGTCTGCGCGTCGACGGACGCGAACGGCTCGTCCATCAGCAGGATCGACGGCTGGTACGCGAGCGCACGCGCGATCGCGACGCGCTGTTGCATCCCGCCCGACAGCTGCCAGGGGTAATGGTCGATGAAGCGGGTGAGGCCGACGGCTCCGAGCGCCTCCTCGACGAGGCGCGTCCGCTCGTCCTTCGCGAGCTTCTTGTGGCGGAGCGGCAGCAACACATTGTTGCGCACCGTCGACCACGGCATCAGCGAGCGGTTGTACTCCTGGAAGACGACCGCCATCTCCTCGGGCGGCCCCGTCACCCGCTCGCCGTGCAGGAGCACCTCGCCGCGCGTCGGCCGCATGAGGCCGGCGATGCACTTGAGCAGCGTCGTCTTCCCGCAGCCGGACGGCCCGACGACGCAGACGAGTTCCCGCTCGGCGATGGAGAACGAGATGTTCCGGAGGGCGTGCGTGACCTTGCTCCCCGAGCCGTACGACTTCGCGACGTCCCGGATCTCGAGCATCCGCCGGTTACTGCGGGGTCGCCGCCCGCCACCCGCGGTGCCAGGCGAGCATGCGCCGCTCTGCGAGCAGGTAGGCGAGGTTGAGGAGGTACCCGATCACGCCGATCAGGACGATCGCCGCCCACATCGGCCCGAGCTGGAACGTGTTCTTCGAGATGAGCAGCACGTATC
>JBKPNM010000119.1:0-13625 GCA_046732615.1 Actinomycetota bacterium
AGGTCAGTGAGCGTCTGCAAGCTGCGGCGGACGCGCTCCGGCAAGGACGCTGATCTCCGGCACGCCCCTCACGGCCCGTCGTCACGGCGTTCAGCTAGCCGCCTGGCCCCTTCCGTGACATTGTCTTAGGTCACCTTGAGGACCAGTGAGGAGGATCGCGATGAGTTCGATCAGAGAGACAGCCGAGCAGTTCTTCGATGCCTGCGAAACGGGCAAGGGGTGGGAGGGGTGCCGGGCCTACTGCCACGAGGGAGCGACGTTCTCGGCTCAGGCTGGAGCATTGGAAGGCGTCGAGACAGTCGAGGGCTATGCCGATTGGATGAAGGGGATCTTTACGCCGCTGCCAGACGCCAGCTACGAGGTTCGCTCGTTTGCGGTCGATGATGCGCGCCAGAACGTGGCTGCCTACGGCGTGTTTCGCGGAACGCATACGGGCGAGGGCGGGCCGGTGCCGCCGACGGGCCAGCGGGTCGAGACGGATTACGTGTACGTCATGGATTTCGACGGCGATCGAATCCGTCACTTGACCAAGATCTGGAACGACGGAATCGGCCTACAGCAACTGGGCTGGGCGTAAGGAACGTCGCGTGCCACGTTGTGCCATAACTCGCCGGCTTCAGCGGGGTTGCCAACGTGACGGCGTTTAGCTAGCCGCCCGGCCCTCGCGGGGCGAGTCTGCGAGGCGTAACCTATTCTCGTGCCTCGCTCTGCGGCCAGCGGTGAGGATCCCAACGGCGTTCCGCCGTGTGCTGCACGGAGTGTCGCCTGGAGGCTGACGAGCGGTGGACGGTCGCCGAACACTGGACGTGGTGGAGCGACGGACTCGGCGAACTCATGCCGTTCTGCCCCCAGTGTGCGGAGCGCCAGTTCGGGCATCAGCTGCTCCGAGACCGACACAGGGGCGGCGCCTGAGATGATGCGGGATTTGTGTGAGGCGGGGCTGGATCATCAAAAGGCTCGGCTTAGGGGTACAAGCCAGCGTGGAAGGAGCAAGATGATGCGTAAGCTCGTGCTTGTCGCCGGCGTCATGGCATTGGTAGGAGTCGCCGGCACGGCGACTGCGGCTGGGCTCACGCCAGATCAGCTGACCGCCGCCGGCTGGACCTGCTTTACCGATCCGGGAGCACCGAGAACGGTATGCAGCGATCCCGGTCACGGACGGCCGATACCGGGAAATGCTGACGCGCCGCCCTCCTACAACTTCAAGATCTTCACCCTTGATGGCTCATTCACGGGGACAGTCCATCTGATTCGCAGCGACCTCTATCAGGGCCAGCCGTGTCCCCAGACTGGCGCGGCGTACTTCTTCATTCCTGTCATCGGCTACTACAGGTGCGAGCACTTCTAGGAGCGCTAGACAACATCTGCAACGTTGAGCTTCCGCGCCCGCTCCCCGAGCCGGATCCGTAGCTCACCGACCGTCTGTTCGACCTCCAGCCATCCGTTGAGCGCGAGAACGGCGAGCGCGGGCCGGAGGCGAACGTGGCCGCTGCCGCTCGCGTCGTGCGGGCTGCCAGCGGTCTGCCCGTGTGTGCGCAGGTCGGCTCCGATGCCGGCGGGCACGACCAACGTCCGCGCGTCGGCGTCACCCTCGAAGCGGGCGTTGGGAAATAGGCTCGCGTCGTCGTTCTGGAAGCAGGCGAGCACCCCATACAGCACACCTATGTCCGTCAGGGTGATCGCCCCCGTCTCGCGAGCGGAATCGCCGGTCAGCCAGCGGAACAGGATCCGGGGAAGCTGCACGCTGCCGGGCTCCGCAAGCAGCGGCTGACGCTGCAACCCCGCGGCCTTGCGCTCGTCCTGCAACTCCGCCAGCTTCACCCTCGCCTGAGCGTCGCGCCGCTTCTTCTCGAACAGCTCGCTATCGCCAGCTGCCCTGCCGAGCAACGACTCCCAGTGGCGTTTCTCGTCGTCGGTGAACGGCGGCGCGTGCTCGTCGTTCACGATTTCCCGCTTCCTCCTGACGAGCTTCTCCAACTCGGCGGCGTCGTCATCGCTCAGTTGCGAGGCGACGAGGGTCTCGCCCCGCAACTCGGGCGCCGAGTACCGGCGCGCCACATCGAGCCACTTCGCAGCCGGGTGAACTTGCCGCTTGCCGCGCTCAAGCGCGCGAGCGAATCCGAGCCGTTCCGGCAGGCTGCGGTGGCGGCGGCCCGCGAGTTCTTCCTCGGCCAACTCGACGGTGTCGATCGCGTGCTCTAGGCGGGAAAGCACCTCGTCCGCCTGGCCAGAACGCACGACCTCGGATGGGTCCGCCGCCTCGATCTCCGCGATCGTCTGGCTGGCGCGTTCGGCAGTCCGGCGTAGTTCCTTGTCGCTCAGCTCGCCGACCGGTGGCGAGTCGCTAGCTGTTGTCTTCGGTGCCATGATCGGCTCCTCTCGTCTGGGGTTTGTTCGGTGACCGCGAGCACGCTCCACGCTCGGGGCGTCGCGCGAATGCGGCCGTGACAACGGACCGCGCTTGCCTGCCAGCCATTCCCGGCGATCAGCGCGCGACCGTTCTGGAACGCGACGCGTCCCTGCACGATGGCCTCGGCGATCTGGTTCTCGGGGCAGCCGCCCACGATCTTGTCCGCCCTGTCGCGGGCGTCCTGGACGGCGGGCTGACCGAGGCGATCGCCGTCCAGGCGGAGCACCGTGTGAAGCGAGCGCGCGGCGAGCGTGTGTCGCCGTCGCGGGTGACGTTTGGGGACGTGGCTGAGGCGTGGCTGGCGTCGAAAAGGGTGGAGGATTCGACACGCGACCGGTACCGGGCATCGCTCGACGTGTGGCTGCTTCCCCGGTGGCGCGACCGTCCGGTTGCATCGGTGACGGAGGACGACCTGGCGCACATGGTGCGTGACGCCGAGGCGGCTGGTCGCGCCGCCTGGACGATCAAGAACAATCTTGTGGTCGCGTCCGGCGTGTTCAGGTTCGCGGTCAGGCGCGGCCACATTCAGCGCAACCCAGTGGCGCACCTGACCCGCGACGAGCGGCCTTCCACGTCGCAGCAGGCTCGCACACCGGCGTTCACACGCGAGCAGCTCGCGGCGCTGTTCGCCGCCTCCGAGCCAGAGAACCGGCTGCTGTACCGGGTGCTGGCGGGCACGGGCTTGCGGATCGGGGAGGCGCTCGGGCTGGAGTGGCGACACATCGACTGGAAGCACAACGTCGTGCGTGTCGAGCAGCAGGCGACCCCGGACGGCCGGGTGAAGCGTCCGAAGACCCCGAGGGCGACGCGCGAGGTGCCACTCGACAACGTGGTCACGGGCGAGCTGCGCCGCCACCGGCTCGCGAGCCGCTACTCCCGCGACGCGGACCCGGTGTTCGCGTCCAGTACCGGCACCGTGCTCCGCGTCCACAACCTGCGCGAGCGATCGTTCCGGCCGCTACTGGAACGGCTCGGGTGGGCGAAGCAGGGATACGGGCTGCACTCGTTCCGCCGCTCCTACGTGTCGGCGCTGATCGCGAACGGGCTGGACGTGGCGAGCGTGTCGAAGTACGCGGGCCACGCGTCACCGACGATCACGCTGGACAGGTACGCGCGCGAGTTCGAGGCGCGCAAACGCGACGACGACCGGGTGCGCGAGGTGACAGCGGGACTGTGGAGCGCAACCGCCGAACACTGAACTTGCGACAACTTGCGACACGCGACCTGACGCCATCGCTCCCGAACGACGAAACCCCCGCGATTGCGGGGATTTCGTACGTCTCAGGCTGCGGGACAGGGACTCGAACCCCAACTTCCGGAGCCAGAATCCGGCGTCCTACCATTAGACGATCCCGCAGGGCTCGGCCCCGATTGTACCCGGCCAGGCGGCTCAGATCTCGAGGCGGTACTCGGGGACGAGGCGCTTCTCGTCGGCGGTATCGATGTGCGCGATCACCTCGACGTGCGGCTCGAGCCCGGAGCCGCGCAGCTTCGCCTTCAGCAGCCCGTCCACCTGGAAGAGGCCCGACGAGTTGTTCATCACGATCTCGATCCGGACCGGCTTCGTCTCCCCGTCGCCGATCACGACCTCGTCGACGGCCGCGGCCGACAGCGAGTGCATCGAGACCTGGCCCTTCTCGAACGGGATCCGCGAGCGCCCCTTCGCCATGTCGAGCGCGTCGCCGACGCGGAGGATGCCGGCCTCGAGCGAGAGCGGCTCCCCGTCTGCGCGGTGGCTCGTGATCGCCTGGAGGACCTCGGAGACGATAACGGTGCGGTCGGGCTCGTCGTAGATGCCCTCGAGCAGCTCGCGCAGCTTCGGCTCGGCGAGGAAGAGGCTCCAGTCCTCGTGTCCGCGCCGGTGCACCGACATGCCGACGCAGTGCGTGAGGGCGGCGAGGACGACGACGACCTCGGCGTCCTCGTTCTGCATGCTGTAGTCGCGCACCACCGAGGGCTCGACCCCATGCTTGGTGAGCTGCCGGAGGAGCTTGAGCGCGATGTTCGCGACGATCTGGATGTGCACCCACGAGTGGTCGTTGATCTCGAGGCGCACGACGGCGTTGACGTTCGCGACGTGCCACCAGCCCTTGAGCTCGGGATCCGCGTTCGCGCGCTCGAGGACGCGGCGGAGCTTGCGGTTGCCCCTGTCGGGGAGCCGGATCCGCATGTGCTCGACCGCCTCGGCCGGCGTGAGCCTTGCCTCCCTGACGGCATCGGCCGACGCCGGCTCGTCGATCCTGGCCTCCGTCTCCGGGTCGAGCGTCACGCTTCGACCGGTGCCGCCATGGCGGCGTGCGCCTCTCGGAGCCGGAGGTACGTGGTAGCGATCGCGATCGCGGCGAACGGCGCCACGACCGGCTCGATCACGATCACCGGCCTGATCACGGCCCAGATCGTGAGGAGGATCACGCCCGGGACGATCAGCAGGACGAGGGTCCACGCCTCGTCGAGGACTGCGCCGATGCTCACGGCTCGATCCTACGCAACCTCCATTCGGGCGAGCTCGCGGCGGACGTGGGTGAGCGCCTTTCCGAGCCGCGCGCGGTTCGTCGGGTCGTTGAGCCATCCGCTCGCTCCGGAGGGGTGAGGGAGCGGAACGACGATCGCGTCGTCGAGGACGTAGCTCTTGCCGACGGCCTCCGTGAGGCGCCCGACACCGAGCAGCCGCGTCGCGGCCGCCTGACCGACGGTGACGATCAGGCTCGGGCGCAGCAGCTCGAGCTCGCGTTCCCGCCACGAGGCGCAGAGGAGCTCCTCGACGCGGGTCGCCCGCCGGTCGCCACGTCCACTCGCGCTCGGGCCGGGGAAGCAGCGCGTCAGCGAGGCGCAGTAGAAGCGCTGGAAGAACTCCTCTTCGTCGAGTTGCAGCCAGCGGCGCAGCGTCCGTCCCGCGCGTCCCTGCCACGGCAGCCCCGTCGCCGCCTCGACGCGACCCGGCGCCAGCCCGAAGAGGTACGCCCACTGGCCCGCCCGACCGGCGAACACGGGCGGCGGGACGATCGGGTAGCCCGCCTCGAGGCACCTGCGGCAGCGCGCGTTGTCGCGTTGGAGCGCCCGGACCGAGCGCGCCCGGCTCATCGGCGCGAGCGCACGACGAGAAACCACGTCCCCGCGTAGAGCACATCGCCGCCGCCGAGCTCGGAGAGCAGGCCGTCTGGCGTGAACCACCGCTTGTAGACCTCCCAGCTCGACCCGTCCTGCAGGACGCGGGGAGACCACTCTTCCTCGACGGCCGAGTGCCCGATCGAGGCGTCGGCGAGGACGAGCTCGGGCGCGACGCGGCGGGTCTCGTGCAGGAACAGCTCGCGCCGAGACGCGTCGAGGTGGCCGTAGAAGTGTCCGCTGAAGACGCGGTCGAACGCATCGTCCGGAAACGGCAGCGCAAGCGCGTCGCCCTGGACGAGAGCCGCGCCGGGGGCGTGCTCGGCTGCGACCCGAAGCATCCCCGCGCTCTGGTCGAGCCCGGTGACCGCGCCTCGAAGACGGCGCGTGAGGAAGCCTGTCCCGCATGCGACGTCGAGGGTGTTCGCCGGCGGGAGGCGGCTGAGTGTGGCACAGAGTTCGACCAGCTCCTCGTCGAACCCGTGCCGGTCGCGACCGGCATAGAGCCCGCGGCCCAGGTACCAGTCGTCGTACTGGGGCGCACGCCGGTCGTAGTACGCGGGAGCAGTCGGCTCGCGCATCGATCGTAGGGTAGGCGCGATGGGCGCGCTCGAGTCTGTGCCGAACGTCTCCGAGGGACGTGACCCTTCCGTCGTCGCCGCAATCGCGGACGCGTTGTCGAGCGCGGGGGCCCGCGTGCTCGACGTCCATGTCGACCCGGATCACCACCGATCCGTCGTGACGTTGGTCGGCGACGCGCGTGCGCTCGAAGAGGGGCTTGTCGCGGGCATCGACGAGACGCGTCGCCGGATCGACCTGCGGCGGCACACCGGGATGCACCCTCGGGTGGGTGCGGCGGACGTGGTTCCGGTCGTGCCACTCGTACGCGGCGACATGGCGAGCGCGGTCGCTGTCGCACGGGCCGTTGGAAGGAGGGTGGGGGAGGATCTCGGTCTGCCCGTGTTCCTCTACGGGTCGCTCGGGGACGGGCGACGGCCCGTGTTCTACCGTCGCGGCGGCCCAGCGGCGCTGCAGGCACGCGTCGACGAGGGCGAGCTCTCCCCGGCGTACGGGCCCCGGCGCCTAGATCCGGCGGCCGGGGCCGTCCTCGTCGGCGTCCGCGCTCCGTTGCTCGCGTTCAACCTCGAGGTCGGCGGTTCCCTCGATGCGGCCGCGGCTCTCGCGGCAGCCGTGCGCGAGTCGTCGGGCGGCCTCCCGGGGGTGCAGGCGCTCGCCCTCGAGCTCGGGAGCGGGATCCAGCTCTCGACGAACGTGATCGACCTCGACGCCACGCCTCCGCACGTGCTGGTCGAGCGTGTCCTCGGGGAAGCGACGGGACGTGGGCTCCACGTCGGTGCGGGTGAGCTGGTCGGCCTCATTCCGGCGGCGAGCGTCGCACAGGCTGCCGCCGCCGGCGGCGTGGCCGAGCCGGTGGACGCCCGCGGCCTGCCGACGCCGGGGGCGCTCGAGGCCGCCGCGCGAGCCTTGCGGCTCGAGGAGCTCGAGCCCGACCGCGTGCTCGAGTGGCACCTCAGGTGATACGGCTGTTCCGCGGTTGACGTGCGGGGCGGCTTCGCGACCCGTGCTTGCAACGCGGCGCGAAGGCGGTCAGGCCCCGGGTGCGCACATCGCCGGGTAGTCCGCGAGGCGAACACGCGGTCACGAATGTGGCACAGAGCCGGCACACACCCGTGACTGGTGCCGCGATAGCGTGACTCCAGGGGAGCTCGTTCCCCCAAGGGGGCCGCCGGACGTGGCGCCCCGCCCTCGGGCTGTCCGGGTGTCGGGCCCGTCTAGACTCGCGCCGTGCCGGCCGCTGTCGAGCTGACCGGGGATCGCCTCACGATCGACGACGTCTGGGACGTCGCCGTCTCGCGCCACCCCGCGTCGCTCGGTAGGGTCGGGCGGGAGCGAGCGAGCGCTGCGCGGACGTTCCTCGAGACGCATGCCGGTGACCACACCTACGGGGTCAACACCGGTTTCGGCCGGTTCGTCTCCGAGACGATCCCGCCCGAGCAGGCCGAGGAGCTGCAGCTTCGCCTGCTGCGCAGCCACGCCTGCGGCGTCGGAGAGCCGTATCCGGACGACGTCGTCCGGGCCGCGATGCTGCTTCGGGCGAACGCGCTCGCCAAGGGCTTCTCGGGGGCGCGCGTAGAGACGATCGAGCTGCTCGTCGCCGTGCTCGTGGCCGGTCTCGTGCCGCGCGTTCCGTCGCGCGGGTCGGTCGGCGCAAGCGGGGACCTCGCGCCGCTCGCGCACCTCGCGCTCCCCCTCGTCGGCGAAGGAGAGGCGACCGTCGACGGCCGGCTGCTCGGCGGAGCCGAGGCTCTCGCAGCCTGCGGGCTCACGCCGATCAGGCTCGCAGCGAAAGAGGGCCTCTCGCTCATCAACGGGACCCAGTTCATGACCGCGATGGCGGCGCTCGTTCTCGTCCGCGCAACTCGCCTCGCGCGGGTGGCCGACGTGGCCTGCGCGATGTCGGTCGAAGCCCTCCAGGCGACACCGATGAGCTTCCATCCGGCGATCCACGCTGCCCGCCCGCTACCCGGGCAGGCCCGCAGCGCCTCGGCGCTGCGGGCGCTGCTCGCGGGATCAGCGATCGTCGAGTCCCACCGCTGGTGCGACAAGGTTCAGGACGCCTACTCCCTCCGCTGCGCGCCCCAGGTGCACGGCGCCAGCCGCGACCTCCTCGACCACGTCGAGCGCACCGTGGCCGTCGAGCTCAACGCCGCGACCGACAATCCCCTCGTGCTGCTCGAGGAGGAGCTGATCGTCTCGAACGGCAACTTCCACGGCCAGCCGATCGCGATCGGCCTCGACTGCCTCGCGATCGCATGCGCGGAGCTCGCGAACATCAGCGAGCGCCGGACGGAACGACTCGTCAACCCGAATCTCTCCGACGGCCTGCCGCCGTTCCTCGTCACCCGGGAAGAGGGTCTCAACTCAGGCTTCATGATCCCGCAGTACGTCGCCGCGGCGCTCGTCTCCGAGAACAAGGCGCTCTGCCATCCGGGATCGGTCGATTCGATCCCGACGAGCGCGGGCCAGGAGGATCACGTCTCGATGGGTAACGGATCGGGCCTCAAGGCGCTCCAGGTTGTCGCGAACGCGGAGCGGGTGCTCGCGATCGAGCTGCTCGCGGGTGCGCAGGCGGTCGAGTTTCTCGCGCCGCTCGAGCCCGGGGTCGGGGTGCGTGCCGCCCGGTCGTTCGTCCGAACGCTGTCCGACCGGCTCCGCGAGGACCGACCGCTGTCGTCCGACATCGAGCGCGTCGCCGACGCCATCCGCGACGGCCGCCTCCTCGCCGCGGTCGAGGGCGAGCTCGGCGAGGAACTGCCGTGAGCGACCTGCCGCCGCCTCCGCGGGCGTACAGAGGGTCGGCGATCCTCCACGGCGTCCTCGCCCTCGTGATCCTCGTGATCGCCGCCCTCACCGGCGGTGGGCTCGTGCGCGCCGTGCTCGTGGCATTGGCGTACTTCGTCGTCGCCACTGCATGGACCTGGTTCCGCTTCCGGCAGCGCGAGACGAAAGCCGCTTCGGCGAAGCGGGTCGGTGACGAGGGCGAGACGTGATGAGCGACGGGCTCGTCGAGAGCCTCGTGGGCGATCTCACCGCCGTGCGCGCGCCGCGCGGCACTGCCCTGAATGCCCGTTCATGGCAGACGGAGGCGCCGCTACGGATGTTGCTCAACAACCTCGACCCCGAGGTCGCCGAGCATCCCGAGTCGCTCGTCGTCTACGGAGGCTCGGGACGGGCCGCGCGGTCGCACGCGGCGCTGAGCAACATCGTCCGCGCGCTCTTGCGTCTCGCCGACGACGAGACGCTCCTCGTCCAGTCGGGGAAGCCCGTGGGAGTCTTCCGTACGCACCCGGGGGCGCCCCGTGTCCTCATCGCGAACTCGCTACTCGTTCCCGCGTGGGCCACCTGGGACGAGTTCCGGAGGCTCGAGGCCGAGGGATTGACGATGTTCGGGCAGATGACGGCGGGGTCGTGGATCTACATCGGTACCCAGGGGATCCTGCAGGGCACCTATCAGACGTTCTGCGCCGCGGGGGAGGTGCACTTCGGGACGCCAGATCTCACCGGCCGGACGGTGCTCACGTCGGGCCTCGGCGGGATGGGCGGCGCGCAGCCGCTCGCGGCGACGATGGCGGGCGCAGCGATCCTCTGCGTCGAGGTCGATCAACGCTCGATCGACCGCCGCCTCGAGACCCGCTTCCTCGACGAGCAGGCGCCGACGCTGGATGCGGCACTCGAGCGCGTGCGCGCAGCGGCGGCGTCGCGGCGGCCGCTCTCCGTCGCGCTGCGCGCGAATGCCGCCGACGTCCTCCCGGAGCTCGTGGCGCGCGGTGAGACGTTCGACCTCGTCACGGACCAGACCGCGGCCCACGACCCGCTGACGGGATACATCCCGGCCGAAGTCCCCTTCGAGGAAGCGGTAGCGCTCCGAGAGCGCGACCCGGATGAGTACTTGCGACTCGCGTCCCACTCGATCGTCGCGCACGTGGGGGCGATGGTCGAGCTCGTCCGGAGGGGATGCTATGTATTCGACTATGGCAACAACCTGCGAGGTGAGGCCTATCGAGCGGGCCTGAGCGACGCCTTCACATACCCGGGCTTCGTCCCGGCCTATATCCGGCCGCTCTTCTGCCGCGGCATCGGGCCTTTCCGCTGGGCGGCGCTCTCGGGCGATGCCGCCGACATCGCAGCCATCGACCGGGAGCTCCAGGCACTGTTCCCGGACGACGCGCTCCTGCAGCGTTGGCTGGGCCTCGCGGGCGAGCGGGTCGCGTTCCAGGGGCTCCCTGCCCGAATCTGCTGGCTCGGCTATGGCGATCGCGCGAAGGCGGGCCTTGCGATCAATGTGCTCGTGCGCTCCGGCGCCGTGTCGGCGCCCGTGGTGATCGGGAGGGATCACCTCGACTCCGGCTCCGTCGCCTCGCCATACCGGGAGACCGAGGCGATGCGAGACGGCTCCGACGCGATCGCGGACTGGCCGATCCTCAACGCGCTCCTCAACACGGCCGCCGGTGCGACATGGGTCAGCGTCCACCACGGCGGCGGCGTCGGGATCGGCAACTCGATCCACGCCGGCATGGTGGTCGTCGCCGACGGCAGCGCCGACGCCGACGAGCGCCTCGCGCGCGTCCTGGCTGCCGATCCTGGCACGGGCGTGATGCGCCACGCCGACGCCGGCTACGAGGATGCCGTCGAAACCGCCCGCGCGGGTGGGCTCGACCTGCCGGGCATCACGACATGACCTCGTCGGAAGACCGTCGCCCGCGGTGAGCCGGCTCCTCGTTCGGGACCTCGCGCAGCTCGCGACGCCCGCCGGCGGGAACCCGCCGTTTCGCGGGGCGGCGCTCCGTGAGCTCGAGCTCCTCGAGGACGCCTACGTCCTCGCCCACGACGGGATGATCGAGGCCGTCGGCAGGATGCGCGACCTCGGGCCGCTCCGTGACGAGGTCGATGAGCTCGACGGCCGGGGTCTCAGCGCCGTACCGGGGCTCGTCGACTGCCACACGCATCCGGCGTTCGCGGGCGACCGGGCGAACGAATTCGCCCTCCGTTCCGCCGGAGCGACGTACGAGGAGCTCCTCGCGGCGGGCGGCGGGATCCTGTCGACGATGCGGGCCACGCGCGCTGCGGATGCCGCCGGCCTCGTCGAGATCGTCGCCCGACATCGCGACGCGATGCTCTCGCATGGGACGACGACCTTCGAGGGCAAGAGCGGCTACGGCCTCGATCGCGATACGGAGCTCGCGCAGCTCGAGGCAGTCCACGCCGCCGGCGGGATCCCGACGTGGCTCGGCGCCCACGCCGTCCCGCCCGAGCACCCCCAAGCCGACGCCTACGTCGACTGGGCGATCGAGCACGTGCTGCCCGTTGCCGCGCAGGTCGCAGTCGCGGCCGACGTCTTCGTCGAGCGAGGGACCTTCGACGTCGACCAGGCACGCCGCTACCTCGTCGCCTGCCGGGCGGCCGGCCTCGTGCTGCGGCTGCACGGCGACCAACTGTCGGAGATCGGCGCGGTCCCGCTTGCGATCGAGCTCGGAGCGCGCTCGGTCGACCACCTCGAGGCGACCGGAGTCGAGGGGGTCGTGGCGCTCGCGGCGAGCGACGTCGTCGGCGTGCTCCTGCCGGTCGCAGCGCTCTATCTCGGGCGTCCGATGCCCCCGGCTCGGCGGCTCGTCGATGCCGGCGCAGCGGTCGCGCTCGCGACGGACTTCAATCCGGGTAGCGCGTTCTGCGAGAGCCTGCCGGTGGTGTGCACGCTCGCATGCACTCAGCTCGGCTTGACACCGGAGGAGGCGCTCGCGGCCTGCACGGTGAACGCGGCATACGTCCTCGGACTCGCCGACCGCGGACGGCTCGCTCGCGGGCTCCGGGCCGATCTCGTTCTGCTCGACGCCCCCGACTGGCGCCATCTCGCCTACCACCTCGGCGGAGACGTCGTCCAGACGGTGGTGCGCGAGGGGCGGGTCGTCCACACGCGGGCATAATTCGGGTCGATGGCCACCCAGAAGCAGCGCAGGAAGCGGGCCAAGGAAAAGCGGCACGCGTACGACCTCGTCGAGATCGACGCCGAGGGAAACGAGACGGTTCTCAGCGCGAGCGAGGTGAAGGTCGACGCGTCTCCCAGGACACAGCCGAAGAAGGTAGAGACGCGCAGCGCCCGCAACTCCAAGCTCGGCCGCGGGAGTCCCCAGCCGCCGACGTGGGGCCGCGTGTTGAAGCGCGGCGCGATCTTCGCCCCGATCTTCCTCGCCACCGTGTTGCTCCTCGCCGGGAATCGGCTCACCTTCGCGGGCGCGTTCGTCCAGACCGCGTTCCTGCTCGCGATCTTCATCCCGTTCAGCTACTTCATGGACCGGCTCGTGTGGCGCTCCCACGAGAAGCGGCTCGAGCGGGGGAAGTCCGGCGGCCGCTGACGCGTCTCAGTGCTGGGACGGCGTCTCGCCGTCGAGATAGTGCCCCGGGCCTGGCCAGGGCGCGAGGAGGAGCAGCACGCGGGCGCCGTCGGCGCTCGACACCGCATGCCGCTCGCCCGGTGCGAAGGTCACGAGCGTTCCGACGCCTCCGTCGACCTGAGCGGCGCCCGAGCGGATCTGCGCCCGCCCCTCGACGACCACGACCCATGCCCGCTCGCGCACCTGGTGGTCGTCCATCTCCTGGCCCGCTTCGAGGCGGATCGCGATCGCGCGGGCGCCGTCATCCGTCGTGAGCACGGCCGGGTCGGTCGTTCCGCCGGGCGCGTCGATCTCGAGCAGGTTCCACCACTGCACCGCGCAACCGTATCGCGCCGACGCAGCGTGAAGAGGTCGAGGCGTCCGTAGACTCGCCTCCGTGCCGGCAGCCGTCGACCAACTCCCGCTCGGGCCGCTCGGGACGAACTGCTACCTCGTCCGGGTCGACCGTGCCGCCTCCGAGGCGGTGGTGGTCGACCCCAGCGGGACTGCGGCCGAGATCCGGATCGCGCTCGCGTCGCGAGGCGCGCGGTGCGTCGCGATCCTCGTGACGCACGGCCATTTCGACCACATCCTCGGCCTCGCCGAGTTGGCGGAGGGGACCGGCGCGCCCGTCTACGCCCCGGCCGGAGAGCGCGCCCTCGTCGAGCGGCCGGCGGACTTCACTCCGCCCGGGATCGACGTCCGGCCATACACCCCCGATACGCTCCTCGGGGGCGGTGAGGCGCTCGAGCTGGCCGGTGTCGCCATCGAGGTCGTGTCGGTGCCCGGTCACTCGCCCGCGCACCTCGCGTATGCAGTCGACGGCGCGTTGCTCTCCGGGGACGTCCTCTTCGCCGGCTCGGTCGGGCGCACCGACTTTCCAGGAAGCGACTGGGGGATCCTCCTCGCGTCGCTTCGGGACCTCGTGTCCCGGTTCCCTGCCGACACGGTCGTCTACCCGGGCCACGGACCGGCGACGACCCTCGGCGACGAGCTCGCCCGGAACCCGTTCCTCGAGGAGCTGCGCGCAGAGCAGCGCGAGGCCGCGCGATGAGCGCCGAGGAGAGAATCGAGCGGCCGAGAGGAACGCACGACGTCGTCCCCTCGGAGGCTCCTGCGTGGGAGCGCGTCACGAACGAGGTCCGACGGCTGTGCGGCCT
>JBKPNM010000120.1:0-5444 GCA_046732615.1 Actinomycetota bacterium
GCGCCGCTCGGGCTCCTCGCGCTCCTCCCTCTCGCGGTGCAGCCGGCGCGCGGCGCGTGGCGCCGCGGGCTCCACGCGGGCGCCGGCGTCTTCGCGGCGGCCGTCGTCGCGGGCCTCTCGGATAGCGCGCTGCCGCTCGCCGGCACGTCGGTGGGCGACCTCGGCATCGCCCAGAGCGAGCGGCCTACCGACGTCGTCTCCGCCCTCGGCACCGTCGTCGACGCCAACCGGGCGATCGCCACGACTGCTCTCGCGCTCGGTCTCGTCGCCATGCTCCTCCCCCGCGCTCGCGCCCGGGGACGGTGGGGAATCGCCGTCCTCGGGATGCTCCAGCTGGCGCTCGTGCTTGCCTGGGCGCCCTCGATTCCGTGGCCCGGCTTCGTCCTCGGAACGTGGCTGCTGTGCGGCATCCTCGTGGCCGCGCCCTACCTCGGAGCGATCTCCGTACGCGGTGGCCGCCGCTAGACTCGCTCGGGGGAGGCGCCCCGGTCAATGAGCGTCCTTCGCGCAATCGAGAGCAAGATCGAGGGCCTCTTCGAAGGGGTGTTCGGGCGCGCCTTTCGCACCCACGTCCAGCCGGTCGAGCTCGCCCGCAAGCTCGCGAAGGAGATGGACGAGCACCGCTCGGTCTCGGTCTCGCGCGTGTACGTCCCGAACGAGTACACGCTCTACCTCTCGTCCGCCGACCGCGTCCAGTTCGCGGCGTACGAGGGCTCGCTGGTGGGCGAGCTGCAGGAGTACCTCGTCGAGCACGCCCGTCGGGAGGGATACGCCCTCCTCACCTCCCCGCGGGTGCTCATCGAGACGGACGACGACCTTGCGATGGGCGAGTTCGGCATCGCGACGCGGGTCGTCCAGGCAGACGAGCCGGGGCCGCCGGTCGCGGTACAGCTCCCGGCCCCCGCTCCGCCCGTCCCGGAGCCCGTCCCGGAGCCCGCCCCCGTGCCGTCGCCGGCGTTCCCCGAGCCGCCGGCGGCGACGATGGTCTACCGCCCGGAGGCGCCGCTCGGCGAAGACGACGGGCCGCCGCCCGAGGTCGTCCGCGAGCGCGTCACGCTGACCGTCGACGGCCGGGTCCTCCCGCTCACGACGAGCCGTGTCGTGATCGGCCGCTCGCGCGAGTGCGACGTCCGCGTCGACGACGGGAACGTGTCGCGCCGCCACTGCGAGGTCGCGCAGGAGGGGGCGACGGCGTGGACGGTCGCCGACCTGGGCTCCACGAACGGGACCGAGGTGAACGGCGAGCGGATCGCCGCACGGCAACGGCTCGACGACGGCGACCGGATCACGATCGGCAGCACCGAGCTCGTCTTCGGACGCTCCCGCTCGTGAGCGTCGGCGTCACGGCCGACGAGGCGCTCCTCGGCCTCAAGGTCGCGTTCCTCGTCCTGCTCTACCTCTTCGTCTGGCTCGTCGTGCGCTCCGCGACCCGTGGGCTCGCGGCGGGGGCGCCGCAGGAGAGCATCATCATTCCGCCGGCGGAGGCCGCCGCGCTGCGCGCCGCGCACGGGATCACCGCGCGACGGGTCGTCGTGCTCGCGAGCCCCGCGCTCGAGCCCGGGACGTCGATCGAGCTCACGAACAGAGCGCGCGTCGGACGGGGGGCGGAGAACGCGATCCGGCTCGACGCCGACACAACCGTCTCGAGCCGCCACGCGACGATCGACAGCAGGACGGACGGCCTCTGGGTGGAGGACGCCGGCTCGACCAACGGGACATACGTCAACGGCGCCCGCGTCACGAGCGCGCGCCAACTGCAGCCGGGAGACGTGATCCGGATCGGCCACACCGACCTGCTCGTGGAGGCGGTGTAGCGCCATGGTGATCGGGCGCGCTGCAGGGCTGACCGATACCGGGCGCCGGCGGCGCCACAACGAGGACGCGTTCGTGTGCGACCCGCCGCTCTTCGCGATCGCCGACGGGATGGGCGGCGCCCAGGCGGGCGAGCTCGCGTCGCGCCTCGCCGCGGCCGCGATCGAGGAGGCGGCGTCCGCGGTGAGCGACGAGCAGGACGTCGTCGGCGTCGTGCGGGCCGCGAACGCACTCATCTTCGAGCGGTCGCTCCACGACCCCGCCGTGGCAGGCATGGGGACGACCGCGACGGTGGCGCTCGTCGACGAGCGGGCGGGCGTGCTGACGCTCGCGCACGTCGGCGACTCCCGCGCATACCGCTATCGCGGCCGCGAGCTCGAGCAGCTGACGACCGACCACTCGCTCGTCGCCGAGCTCGTCCGGAGCGGCCGCCTGACCGAGGCCGAGGCCGCTGTACATCCGCACCGGTCGGTCATCACGCGCGCGCTGGGGACGGAGGCCGAGGTCGAGGTCGACACGAGCATGGTCGACGTCGCGGCCGGCGACCTCCTCCTGCTCTGCTCGGACGGCCTCAGCGCGATGGTGCGCGACGAGGAGATCGCACGCGTGATCGAAGCCTCGGGGCTCGATCCGCACCGTGCCGCAGAGGCGCTCGTGCAGGCCGCGAACGAGCACGGGGGAGACGACAACGTCACCGTGGTCGTCTTCGAGCTGGTCGAGGGGGAGCCCGCCGAGCGCGAGCGGGCCGGGGCGGCCTCGATCGACGGCGACACCGCGCCCTCCGACCCCGACGCGGTGACCAGCGAGTCAGTCCTCGACGATGTCAGCCGGCACGGGGCGGGCAAGGGCAGCCGCTGGCCCGCGCTGCTCCTCGTGCTCGTGTTCCTCGCGGTGGCGGCGTTCGCCGTGTGGTGGAGCCTCGTGCGGTGAGCGCGCGAAACCGGGAGCTCGGGACCCTGTTCCTGGCGGCGCTCGTCGCGTCGGCGGCGTTCGCGAGCGCGTGGATCTCGGGTCTCGGCGCCGTGGACTACGGCTGGCTCCCCTGGGCGGGCGCGCTCGCGGCCGTCTTCCTCGTCGCCCACGCCTTCGCGCGCTGGATCGTCCCGGACGCCGATCCGACGCTGCTGCCGCTGACCGCGCTCCTGTGCGCGATCGGCCTCACGTTCGTCTACCGGATCGACCCCGAGGACGGGCGCCGGCAGCTCGTGTGGGTCGCGGTCGGCGTCGCCGCATTCGTCCTCGTGCTCATCTGGCTGCGCTTCGACTACCGCGTCCTCGAGCGCTACAAGTACGTCTTCGGCGTCTCGGCGATCGTGCTGCTGATGCTGCCTTCGGTCCCGGGCCTCGGCGCGCGGGTCAACGGCGTCAAGCTGTGGGTCGACGTCGGCCCGCTGCGGTTCCAGCCGGGCGAGGTCGCGAAGATCTTCCTCGTCATCTTCCTCGCCGGGTACCTGCGCGACAAGCGCGAGGCGCTCGCGCAAGGGCGGCTGAAGGACTTCGGCCCGCTGCTTGCGATCTGGGGCGGCGCCATGCTCGTGCTCGTCCAGACGAGCGACCTCGGCTCCGCGCTCCTCAACTTCGGGATCTTCCTCGCCATGCTGTACGCCGCGACCGGGCGCCTCTCGTTCGTCGTCGCGGGCCTCGGGCTGTTCGCGGGCGGTGCGGCGCTGCTCTACGACAAGCTCGATCGCGTCCAGCAACGCGTGACGGTGTGGCTCACGCCGTGGACGGACGACAAGGTCTACTGCGCGATCAACGGCAAGCTCGAGTACCGGCAGAACTGCGACTCGTACCAGCTGGTGAAGAGCCTCTACTCGATCGCCAACGGCGGTTACGGCGGCACCGGGATCGGCAAGGGAACGTTCCAGACCGTGGACGGGACGCCGCTGATCCCGTACCTGCAGACCGACTTCGTGTACTCCGCGATCGCGCAGGAGCTCGGGCTGATCGGCGCGGCCGCGGTGCTCCTCCTGTTCCTCGCGCTCGTTGCGCGCTCGATGCGCGTATCGCTCGTCGCCCACGACGGCTTCTCGAAGCTCCTCGCCGCCGGGCTCGCCTTCGGCTTCGCGCTGCAGACGTTCATCATCGTCGGCGGCGTCCTGCGGCTCGTCCCGCTCACGGGCATCACGCTGCCCTTCGTCTCCTACGGCGGCTCGAGCATCGTCTCGAACTTCGTGATGCTCGCCCTCCTGATGCTCGTCTCCCACCGCGCCGTGAGGACGGCCCCGACGTGAACCGGCAGCTGACGCACGTGGCGTGGGCCGCCATGGGGCTGATCGTCGCGCTCGTGCTCGGGACGACGTACTGGCAGACGTGGGCACGGCCGGGCCTCGCGGCACGACAGGACAACGAGATCCAGCGGGTCTCGGAGTTCCAGATCCGGCGCGGGCTGATCCTCGCGCCCGAGCGCGTGCTCGCGCGAAACCGCGTCGTCGAGCGGCGCGGCAAGAAGCTCTACTTCCGCCGCTACCCCCAGGGGCGCCTCGCGGCGCACGTCGTGGGCTACTCGACCGCCTCGCGCAGCCGCGCGGGCCTCGAGAAGTCCTTGAACGGGATCCTCACCGGCACGGAGCGCAACCTCGGCGGCCTCGTCGAGCGCCAGCTGAACGACCTGCGCGGCAAGCCGATCGTCGGCGACACGGTCGTCACGACGCTGGACCTCCGCGCGCAGAAGGTGGCGCTCGATGCACTCGGGCGCACGTGCGGCGCCGTCGTCGCGCTCGACCCGCGCAGCGGAAAGCTCCTCGTGATGGCGTCGTCGCCGAGCTACAACCCGAACGTCGTCGAGAACGACTTCGGGAAGATCTCGAAGATCACCGCCGCCTGCCGCCCCGCCGCGCCGCTCATCAACCGCGCGACGCAGGGCCTCTACCCGCCGGGGTCGACGTTCAAGGTGGTGACCGCCTCCGCGGCGCTCGAGACGAACCGCTTCTCGCCGGACTCCGAGTTCTACGACCCGGGATACTGCATCGCGTACGGCAAGCGGGTGAACAACTTCGACACGTCGAGCCCGTTCGGGAACCTGAGCTTCGCCACGGCGCTCCAGCACTCGGTCAACTCGGTCTTCTGCAACGTCGGGAAGGCGCTCGGCGCGAAGAGGATCCTCGACCAGGCGAAGAAGTTCGGCTTCTACGAGCGTCCGCCGCTCGAGACGCCCGACGGCGAGCGGTACCCGAGCGGCCTCTACCGGAACGGCGAGCTCTGGTACCCGGAGCGCGACTCGGACGTCGACGCCGGCCGTATGGCGTTCGGCCAGGAGCGGATGCTCGTGACGCCCCTGCAGATGGCGATGGTCGCCGCCGGGATCGGCAATGCGGGCATCGTGATGCGCCCCTACGTCGTGGAGAAGATCGTCTCGCCGAAGGGGCAGACGGTCTCGCGCACCGAGCGGCAGCGCCTCGACCGGGCCGTCGGCCCGGTCAACGCGCGCGACATCGCGGACATGATGGTGAGCGCCGTCCGGGCGGGCACCGGAACCGCCGCCCAGATCGCGGGCTACCGCATCGGGGGCAAGACGGGCACCGCGGAGACCGGGGTCTCCGGCCAGAACACCACGTGGTTCATCGCCTTCGCCGGCCGACCGGGCCGGCGGCCCGAGGTCGCGATCGCCGTCGCGCTCGAGCGCCAGAGCC
>JBKPNM010000121.1:0-2709 GCA_046732615.1 Actinomycetota bacterium
CGACCGGGTCGTTCTCCTCGAGCTCGGTGTCGTGCAGGTAGAGCGGCACGCGGCCGATCTCCGCTCGCCAGACGTGGAAGGCGACCTCGCGCCCGAAGAGCGGGAACGAGAGCCGCAGCGGTGCACCCGTCTCGTCGAGCACGAGGACGGTCGGGAGACGCTCGGGCATGATCTGCGTCCAGTACTCGTGCTGGAGCCCGGTGCGGTCGACGCGCTGGTGGAAGTAGCCCTTCCGGTAGAGCAGGCCGACCCCGATCATCGGCAGCGCTAGGTCGCTCGCCTGCTTCAAGACGTCGCCCGCGAGCGCGCCGAGACCGCCCGAGTAGATGGGCAGCGACGGATGGATCCCGAACTCGGCGCACACGAAGACGACAGGCTGGTCGAAGCCCGGCACGGGCGTCTCGGGTCTGGCGCGGTTCTCCTCGAGCACGCGCTCGAGGCGGGCGATGCGCTCGAGGGTCGGCCCGTGCCCCGCGGCGAGCTCCGCGGCATGCGGCGGGAGATCGGCGAGCTGGCGCACCGGGTTCTCGGCGTTGATCGCCCACGCGTGGGGATCGAGCGAGCGGAACAGCGCGGGCCCGTCCGGGTCCCACGCCCAGCGGTAGTCGAGCGCGATCCGCGCGAGCGGCGCGAGCTCCGTCGGCAGCCGCCAGGCGAGCTCGGCGGCGCGCTCGTCCGCTTCGGGCGCGCCGGGAAGCGCCGCGATGTCCACGATTCGGGTGGCGCTCACGGCCGGTCAACCTAGCCGAGCGCGGCTAGGCGGTGGCGCGGAAGTGTGCGATCGTCGCGGCCACGCCGACGTCGAGCGGGGTGCGGGGGAACCGACCCACGTCGCGATCGAAGCCGACCGCCTCGAGCTCCGGCGGGAACGGGAGCGGATCGCCTCCCCATGTGATCTCCGCCTCCGGGACGACGGCCAGGATCGTCCCGACGACGTCTTCCATCGACGCGGCAACGCCCGGGGCGTTGTACACGGCGGCGCCCTCGCGTTCCGCCCCGGCGGCCGTGACGAAGGCTCGCGCGACGTCGGGCGCGTAGTCGTACTGGGCCGTCCCCGAGTAGCCGATCGCATAGGGCTCGCCCCGGGCGGCGGCGAGCATCGCCGTCGTCGGCCCCGACGTCATTCCCTGGTCGCGGCCCGGCCCGTAGACGACGTAGGGCCGCAGGCCGACCGATGGGAGTCCCCTGTCGGCCGCGTAGACACGCGCCATCCCCTCGTCGGCGAGCTTCGAGACGCCGTAGAGGGTGCTCGGCGCCGTCCCGCCCGACTCGGGAGCGGGGGAGGGGTCGTACGCGCTGTAGACAGCGGTCGAGCTCGCGTACGCGACGCCGGGGATCCGCTCGAGGCGGCTCGCGACAGCCTCGAAGACGTTGACCGTGCCCGCGACGTTGACGCGCATCCCGAGCGGCGGGTCTGCGCGCACGAACGGGACCTGGAGCGCCGCGAGGTGCACGACCCGCGTGATCGCGTGGTCGTCGATTGCCCGCTCGAGGGCCTCGAGGTCGGTGATGTCGCCGCGGACGAGCGTGACCCGGTCGGCGTCCTCGTCGCCGAGCACGAGTCGCAGCCGCGCCGTGTCGTGGCCGTGGTCGTAGCCGACGACGTCGCCGCCCTCGGCCAGCACCGCGCGCGCGACCCACGCGCCGAGGCAGCCGAGCACGCCGGTGACGAGGAACCGCTCGCTCACGCCAGCGGCGCATCCTGGTACACGGTCACCGCGTCCGTGAAGAACTCGAGCGCCGCGCGACCCTGCTCGTGCGGCCCGAAGCCCGAGCCCTTGATCCCGCCGAACGGCACGTGGACGTCGGCCCCCGCCGTCTGGGAATTGACGTGGAGGATGCCCGCCTGGAGCTCCTCCGAGAAGCGCTGTACTGCGTGGAGGTCACGCGTGAAGATCGACGCGGAGAGCCCGTACGGCACCGCGTTCGCTCGCTCGAGCGCCTCGTCGAGGGTCGCGAAGCGGTACAGCGAGGTCACGGGGCCGAAGACCTCCTCGCACGAGAGGTGCGCGTCCTCGGCGACGTTCTCGAAGACGGTCGGCTCGACGAGGTAGCCGTCGCCCGGCCCGCGCCCACCGCCGGCGGCCACGGCCCCGCCCTCGTCGCGACCGCGCTCGATGGCGGCAAGGACGTCGTCGAAGGCGCTCTCGGTGACGAGCGGGCCGACCTCCGTGTCGGGATCGGCGGGGTCGCCGACCTTGCCGGACGCGACGCGCGCCAGGAGCCTTTCGCGGAACGCGTCGTAGGCGCCGTCCTGCACGAGGATCCGCCGCGTCGCGGTGCACTTCTGGCCGGCCGACCAGAAGGCGCCGGCGTACGCCGCTTCGACGGCACGGTCGAGCTCCGCGTCGGCCATCACGACGAGCGGGTTCTGGCCGCCGAGCTCGAGCTGCACGCGGCAGCCCCGGGCGGTGGCCGCCTCGCGGACGCCCTTTCCGACGGCGACCGAGCCCGTGAACGAGATCGCCTTCACGTCTGGGCTCTCGACGAGCGCCGAGCCGACGACCGAGCCCGAGCCGGTGAGCACGTTGAGGACACCGGCGGGCAGGCCGGCCTCGGCGAAGCACTCGGCGACGTGCAGCCCCGTGCGCGGGGCGTCGTGAGCGAGCTTGAGGACGACGGTGTTGCCGTGGATCAGCGCCGGCGCCAGCTTCCACACGGGGATCGCGATCGGGAAGTTCCACGGGGTGATGAGGCCGACGACCCCGA
>JBKPNM010000122.1:0-4442 GCA_046732615.1 Actinomycetota bacterium
GAAGCGGTGGAGACCTTCCGGCAGCCGACGGGCATCGGCGTGCACCACGCGGACGTTGGTGGCGCCGAGCCGCCGCGCGGTCTCCTCGAGCCGGCGCGCGCGTCCCTCGTGCACGTCGACCGCCACGACCTCGCCCGCGAGCATCGTCGCCTTGCCGCCGGGCGCGGCGCACAGGTCGAGCGTCCGCTCCCCGGGCCGCGACCCTACGACGTGGCCGACGAGCTGCGACCCGCGGCTCTGCGGCCAGATGAATCCCTCCGCGAGCGCCTGCTCGTCGACGCGCTCGACGACCCACGCCCCCGGGACGACCGGGTCGGGACGCCCCGCAATCTCGCCGCCGACGAGGCGCACCGCCGTCTCGGGCTGCTCGTTCTGCGTCGCCATCAGCGCCCGCGCCTCCTCGGAACCGAGCTCTCGCCACCACGTCTCCGCGATCCAGTCGGGATACGAGTGGCGAAGTGCCGCCTCTTGGGGTGTCTGTTCCGGAAGCGCTGCAACCAGGGCCCGTGCGCCGTCGGCGAGCCGGCGCAGCACGGCGTTCGCGAACGGCACCGCCCGCTCGAGCCGCGCGCGCCGCACGAGCTCGACCGACTCGTTGACCGCCGCGTAGCGCGGGACGCCGTCGAGGAACGCGAGCTGATAGCAGCCGAGCCGGAGCGCGTTTCGTACCGGAGGATCCAGCTTCCGCGCCGGGCGGCGGCCGAGCGCCTCGATCGCGTGGTCGAGCGTCCGCGCCCGCTGGATCGAGCCGTACGCGAGTTGCCGTGCGAGCGCGCGGTCGCGCTCGTCCAGGCCGTCCGACGCGGAGCGGAGCGCGGGGTCGGCGTAGGCGCCCTCCTCGAAGACGCGCCGCAGCACCGTGAACGCGGCGCGGCGCGCCGGGCTCACCTGAGGCCGCGGCGCCACTCCGCGACCTCCATCCTCCTGCCGCCCTCGGGCTGCAGCTCGAGGGGCTCGAACGCGCCGTCGTCGCCGACGCGAGCCCGCCAGACCGTGACGCGGCGGCCCTCGAGCTCTGCCTTCGCGCCGATGTGCGGGCTCAGCGCGCGGACGCGCCGCACGAGCTCGTCCGCCGGGCGCTCGAGGTCGAGCACGCGGTCCTCGGGCCGGATCTTCTCCGCGTACGTCGGCTCCCCGAGCTGGGGCCGGAACTGCGGCTCGGGCTCGGCGAGGACGGCGTCGAGCAGCCGGGCGGCGACCTCGGCCGAGCGGGCGAAGACGTCACCGGCGTCGTCCTCGGGGCCGATGGGGAACGCCTCCTGCGCCGCGATCGGCCCTGCGTCGAGCTCGCGGACGGTCTCGTGGATCGTGACTCCCGTCTCCGTGTCGCCGGCGATGATCGCGCGCTCGACGGGGGCCGCGCCGCGCCAGCGCGGGAGCAGCGACGGATGGACGTTCAGCCAGAGCCGCTCGACGAGCGTCTCCGGCGGGACGAGGAGGCCGTACGCGCAGACGACGACGACCGGCGCGTCGAGCTCGAGCCCGGGAAGCGGCTTCTCGGGCTGGAGCAAGGGAATACCGAGTCGCTCGGCGGCGAGCTTCGCCGGGGGCGCAGCCAGGCGACGGCCGCGTCCGGCCGGGGCGTCGGGACGTGTCAGGACCGCCGCGACGTCGTGCCGCGCGGCGAGCCGCTCGAGCACGTCCGCGCCGAACGGCGCGGTCGCGGCGACGGCGATCCGTGCCACGGATGCGAAGCTACGAGGAGAGCACGAGCCGCGGGCGCAGGGCGCGGAGCGCCTCGCGCCTCGACTCGTCGTCGGTGCGATCGAGCATCAGCCGGCCGTCGAGGTGGTCGAGCTCGTGCTGCACGACCCGGGCGGGGTAGCCCTCGAGCTCCAGCGAGACGGGCTCACCGGCAGCGTCGCGCGCCTCGACCACGACCTTCGTCGCGCGCTCGACCGGGACGCGCACCGAGGCGAGCGAGAGGCAGCCCTCGGCGTCGACGTCCGTGTCCTCGCCGAGCGGCGTGACCGACGGGTTCACGAGCACCCGATCCTCGCCGTCGATCGTGCACACGAAGAAGCGCCGCAAGATCCCGACCTGTGTCGCCGCGAGCCCGACGCCCTCGGCGTCACGCATCACGCCGATCATCCGCTCGGTGACGGCACGCAGCTCGTCGTCGAACTCCTCGACGTCGTCGGCGCGCATCCGCAGCACGGGGTCGCCGTACTGGCGGATCTGCGAGAGCGCGATCTCCTTGCGGACGAGCCGCTCGGCCTCCGCCTGCGCCTCGGCCTCGGTCAGCTCGACGTGTTCGTGCTCCTCGTCGTGCTCGTGGTCGTGATCGTGCTCTGCCATCGGTCCGAGTCTAGCCGCCGTCTTCCGAGATCACGGCCTGCGTCTGGAGCGTCCGCGTGACGTGCCTGCCGTCGTGGGCGCTGATGTCGACCTGAACGACGACCGTCCTCCGGCCGGCGTGCACGAGCTCCGCCCGCGCGGTGACGGATCCGTCGCGAACCGCGGCGAGGAAGTTCGTCTTCGACTCGATCGTCGCCGTCGTGGCGCCCGGAGGCAGGTTGAGGTATGCGAGCGTGGCCGCGGCCGAGTCGGCGAGCGCCATCAGGTAGCCGCCGTGGAGGACGCCCGCGGCCGTGCAACGCTCCGGCGCCCAGGCGCCGCGCACGACGACCACGGCCGGCCCCGCCTCGACGCCCTCGAAGCCGAGCAGCGCGGCAAGGGGCATCGCATCGCGGATCAGGGCGGTGACGGGCTCGTTCAACGGACCGTGTTCTACAGCGACTGCGGATCGACGTCGACAACCGCCGTGAGACCGTCCCGCCGCATCGTCCGCACCGCCGCGGCGAGCAGCGCCGAGGCACGGCGCGCCACCGACCGCGGCTGCGTCGTCTTCGCCACGAGCTGTGCCCGGTGGCGCCCGCGCAGGCGAAGGATCGGCGCCGGTCCGAGGAGGTCTCCTTCGACCCCCGCCGCCTCGAGCCGCGCGCGCAGCTCGCGGAGCGCCGCCAGCGGCGCGTCGGCGGCAGGGCCCGACACGAGGATCGAGACGAGATGACGGTACGGCGGGTAGCCGAGCGCCTCGCGGCGCTCGAGCTCTCCGGCGAGGAAGCCGGGCACGTCGTGGTTCTGCGCGTACCGGAGCGGCGTGGCGTCGGGCTGGAACGTCTGGACGACGACGCGGCCCGGTGCGTCGCGGCCGCTCCGCCCGGCGAGCTGGGTGACGAGCTGGAACGTGCGCTCCTCGGCGCGGAAGTCGGGCAGCGAGAGGCCCGTGTCGGCGTCGACGACCGCGGCGAGGGCGACGCCGGGCACGTGGTGCCCCTTCGCGACCATCTGCGTCCCGACGAGCACCGCCCGCTCGGCCACGCGGAACCGCGAGAGGACGTCGTGCACCGCCCCGGGGCGCCGCGACACGTCGGCGTCGAGGCGGAAGCGCTCGAGCTCCGGGATGCGCTTCGCGAGCTCCGTCTCGAGCCGCTGCGTGCCGGCGCCGATCCGCGCGAGCTCGACCGAACCGCACTCCGGGCAACGGGGTGGAACGTTCTCGACCCTGCCGCAGTGGTGGCAGTGGAGCCGCTCGTCGGTGTGCAGCGTCAGCGCGACGTCGCAGTTCGCGCAGCGCCGGGAGACGCCGCACGCGCGGCAGTGGATCGCCGGCGCGACACCGCGGCGGTTCAGGAGGAGGATGGCGCGGCCGCGCTCGTCGGCGACACGGCCGAGCGCTTCGAGGAGGGGAGCCGAGAGCGGGTAGCCCGCCTCGCGACGCAGGTCGACCAGCTTCACGGACGGCAGCGGGGCGCCGATCCTGGCGGCGAGCGGGAGCCGCGTCAGCCGGGCCCAGCTCTCGGGTCGCGGCGTCGCCGAGCCGTACACGGCGACCGCGCCCTCGAGGGCCGCGCGCTTCGCGGCGACGGTGCGCGCGTCGTAGCGGGGGTCGGACTCCTGCTTGTAGGCGGTGTCGTGCTCCTCGTCGACGACGATCAGCCCGACGCCGCGCATCGGCGCGAAGACGGCCGAGCGCGCGCCGACGACGATCCGCGCCTCTCCGCGCGCGATGCGGTCGCGTTCGTCGCGCCGCTCGGCGTCGCCGAGGGACGAGTGGAGGATCGCGACCTGGTCGCCGAACCGGCGGCGGAAGCGTCCGACCGTCTGTGGCGCGAGCGCGATCTCCGGTACGAGCACGATCGTTCCCAGGCCCCGCTCGAGCGCCGCTGCGCAGGCCTGGAGGTACACCTCGGTCTTGCCGCTCCCCGTCGGCCCGGCGAGGAGCACGTGGTCGCCGACGCCCTCGTCGAGCGCCGCGACGACGCGCACGACGGCGGCGCGCTGGTCCGCAGTCAGCTCCTCCGGCTCCGCCTCGCCGCCGAGCGACTCGCGCTCGGCGGGAGACGGTCGCTCTCCGCGCGGGGCCCGGCGCAGCGGCGCGACCAGCTCGAGCGCTCGGGCCGGCGTCGAGCCGTAGTAGTCCGGTCTCTTATACACAA
>JBKPNM010000123.1:0-6286 GCA_046732615.1 Actinomycetota bacterium
CCTCCGCGCGACCACTCGCGAGAGGGGTTCCGTGCGCAAGAGGTGTCCCGTCTGCCACCGGCGTTTCGCCGACTCGGCCGTCGGCGGGGCCGCCACGGCTGCGAGCGACCGCCGGCGCGGCCGATCGCTCGGGGCGCGGCTCGTCCCGGACGGGCCGAGTCGCACCGTTCGGGGCCGCACGCGTGGGGCCGTCGGTCCGCCCGCGTGCGGGCGACGACACGGTGATTCCCGCCGGTCCTTCCCCGCCGGTCGCCGACGACGCGGCCGCCTCGGTCGCGGGTCCCGTGCCGGACGAGATCGGCTCCGATCCTCCGACCACCGAACCGGGCTCAGCCGAGACGCCGGGCGCAGCTGTTGCGGGTGCCGACGCGGGCGGCACCCCAGGAACGGGTGACGCGGGCGCACGCGGGGCGGACGTCGCAACAGGAGCTGGCGGAGCGGACGTAGTCGGACCCGCTGCCGGCTGGCTCGCCGCAGGTGCGGTCGCGGACGGGGCGGGCGCCGAAGAGCTGGCGGCCGCCGCGGGCGATGGTGTCGATGCGGGCGCCGTGGACGCGGCCGGCGACGGCGAGTCCGGGGCGGACGAGCGCGGCGTGCCACGCGGTGGAAGCAACCCGAGCGGATCGACATACCCTTCCTCCTGGGACGCGATGCGAACGCCCATGTGGACGCTCGGCGCGGCGTGCTCGGGCTCACCGCTCGAGCCCATCGTCGCGACGGAGGAGCCCTCCTCGACCGCATCGCCCTTGCCGACCCCGGTGGACCCGAGATGGACGAGGGTGACGGCGTAGCCGTCGGATGTGAGGATCGTGAGGCTGCGCCCGTAGGTCGGGAGCGAGCCTGCGAAGCTCACCGTGCCCGACGCGGGCGCGCGGATCGTCGATCCCTCGGCGCCCGCGACGTCGATGCCGCGGTGCTGCCCTGCGGCGTAGGCGTCGCCCCCGAGCGTGAACGGACGGAGCACGTCGCCGTCGGCGGGCCACGACCATGCGGCCGCCGGACCGGACAGAACGAGAGCCGCAAGACTCGTCGCGCCGAGCAAGAGAAGACGATGCACGAAGCACCTCCCTCATTTCCTGCGCGGGCAACGCGGCAGTGGGAAGGGTAGCGAGGCCGCCGGACGGAGTCAATCGGGCGCCGTGAGCGAGCGGCGGTAGAGCTCGTTGCGAGGGAGCTCCGAGAGACGGGCGACGACCTCCGCCGCAGCGCCGCGAGAGGCACCGGCAGCAACCAGCTCGCGCACCGCCCCGACGGCCCCGGCGGCCTCGTCGAGCGAGCCGCGCCGCTCGGCGGGCTCTCCGAGCACGACCGTGATCTCGCCCTTCGGCGCCTCGCGGAACCGGTCTGCGACCTCGGCCGCCGTACCGCGAACGACCTCCTCGAAGCGTTTTGTGAGCTCGCGGCAGACGGCCACGCTACGATCGCGGTCGATCCGCGCCAGCGCGGCGAGGGACGTCGGTAGGCGCTTGGGGGACTCGAACGCCACAGCGGCATACGGCCAGCCGAGCGACTCGTTCCAGAGCGCCTCCAGCTCGGTCGCGCGGCGCGGGAGGTACCCGAGGAACCGGTACTGCGACGTTCCGAGCGCGCTCGCGACGAGGGCCGTCTCGACGGCGCTCGGGCCCGGGAGGACGGTGACCTCCAGCCCTGCCTCGAGCGCGGCCGAGACGAGCCGGCCGCCCGGGTCGTTGACGGCGGGCAGGCCGGCGTCGGACACGAGCGCGAGCGTCTCGCCCGACGCGAGGCGAGGCACGAGCTCCTGCGCCTGGCGCCGCTCGTTGTGGCGGTGCACGGCGACGAGGCTCCCACTGCGGATCCCGTACCGGTCGAGGAGGATCTTCGTCCGCCGCGTGTCCTCGCACAGGACGGCATCGGCCCGTCGCAGCGCCTCGAGGACGCGCAGCGTCACGTCTTCGAGGTTCCCGATCGGCGTCGCGCAGATCAGGAGCGGCATGTGTGCCTCGTCGGGTGATGTCGCCCGGACGTCGACTGCATTGCGTGAAGGGGCACGACTAACGGACCTGGTCGAGCGCCTCGAAGCCGACGAGACCAGCGCCGACGAGGCCGGAGTCGTCGCCAAGCGCGGCCCGGACGATGCGCAGCTCCTCGTCGGCCGGCTGCAGAGCCTCACGACGGGCGGCGGCGACCGCCGGCTCGCGCAGGAGCTCCCAGGCTGCGAGCCCGAACCCTCCTCCGACGATCACGAGCTGGGGAGCGAAGATGTTCACGAACGAGCCGATCGCGAGCCCGAGGTAGTGCCCGATCCGCTCGAGCGCGCCACGGGCCGCGGCATCGCCGTCGAGCGCCTCACGCACGAGCCTGTGGGAGTCGGCGCCCCGACCCCACAGGTCGACAGCCGCCCGCTCCGCGGCCTCTCCCGTCGCCAGTGCCTCCAGGTGGCCGCGGCCGTGACAGTTTCCCTGACAGGCCGGCCCGTCGGCGTCGACGACGACGTGACCGAGCTCCGCCCAGCCGCGGTACAGCCTCCCGTCGATTACGACGCCGCCGCCGACTCCCGTGCCCAGCGCCAGCGCCACGAGATCCGTCGTCCCCTGGCCGGCCCCTACACGCCATTCGGCCAGGGCGATCGCATTTCCGTCGTTCTCGACGCCGACCGGGAGACCGAACCGCTCGTGGAGATGGCCTGCGAGGTCGAGCGAGCGGAGCGGCAGGTTGACGGCGCCGAGGCCGATACCCGTCTTCCGGTCGAGGTTCATCGGGACGCCGATGCCGATCGCACCGGCGCGGTCGACCTCGAGGTTCTCGACGAGCGCGTCGAGCTCGGCGAGGAGCTCCTCCTGGCCGCTCGTGGGTGTCGGCACCTCGGTGGTGCGCGCGACGGTTCCGTCGCGCGCGACCTGCCCTGCGAGCATCTTCGTCCCGCCGACATCCACGCCGATGACCAGGTCGGTCGGCACGACGCGGGCTACCATACCCGGCCTCATGCCCGCTCAGGACAAGCCGTACCGGCTCTATCGGGGCGGCAGGGTCAAGGGGCGGGTGCCCCTCACGCGCACCGGGTCACCCGGCTCGAAGAAGGCGCCGCCGGCGCCTTCGACCGCGCCCGAGCCGTCGCCGCCGAAACGCCGCCGGATCGGCCGCTGGATCGTTCTCGGGCTCGTGCTGCTGCTCGTTGTGCTCGTCGCTTGGGCTGTCGGGAGCTACCTGTCGGTGGCGAGCGGCGTCTCGGAGGCGAACGACCGGGTGCCCGCGGGCGTCGGGCGGCTCCTCACGAACCGCGACGGGCTCCTCGTCTCGACCCCGACGACGATTCTCGTGCTCGGCACGGATGGCGGCGACCGGGCCGGCCGCCAGGGAGCGAACCGGTCCGACTCGATCATGCTGCTCCGGACGGATCCGGGGAAGCAGAGGCTCGCGTACCTCTCGATCCCGCGCGACCTCCAGGTCGAGATCCCCGAAGTCGGCGTCGCGAAGATCAATGCCGCGAACCAGCTCGGCGGGCCGGCACTCGCTCTCCGGACCGTGAAGGACCTGACGGGCCTCGACGTCAACCATGTCGTGTTCGTCGACTTCGACCGGTTCGAGGAGCTGATCGACGCTGTCGGCGGCATCGAAGTCAACGTGCCGCGCCGGATCCGGTCGAACAAGTTCGACTGCCCCTACAAGACCGCCGCGCAGTGCTCCGCCTGGAAGGGCTGGCGCTTTGCGCGCGGCGACCAGCAGATGGACGGGCGCCGCGCGCTCGTCTACTCGCGGATCCGCCACAACCTGCTGCATCCATCCGAGACGGACTTCGACCGCGCGCGCCGCCAGCAGCAGGTCGTCGCCGCGACCCTCGACAAGGTCACGAGCTTCGGAACCTCGTTGAAGCTGCCCTTCGTCGGAGGCGATCTCGTGAAGCCCCTCGCGACCGACCTCACGGCCTGGGAGCTCATGCAGCTGGGCTGGGTCTACTTCCGGGCCGACACGGGCCAGGCCCTCCACTGTCGGCTCGGCGGCGATCCGGCAACCGTCGGCGGCGAATCGGTGATCCTCGGCACCGAGGACAACGTCCCGACGATCGCGATGTTCACCGGGCGCTCCGCCCCGTTGCCGCCGCCACGTGGCGTGCCGTACGCACCAGGGTGCGTGATCGGTGACCGCCGCCTGTAGCGCTACCCGTCGGACGACTTCGCGTCCGAGCCCTTCTTCGACTCAGCGGCCGCGGCCGGCGTCTGCTTCTTCTCCGCGCCGTCCGTCGACGCCGCCCCCGACTCGCCTTCCTTCGCGCCCTTGCGCGAGCCGCGGCCATAGTCCGTCGCATAGAAACCGGATCCCTTGAAATGCACCGCGACCGGGAACAGGACCTTCTCGACGGGGCTCGCGCCGCAGACCTCGCAGCTCGACGCCGGCGGGTCGCTCATCCGCTGGAAAACCTCAAAGGTATGTCCGTTCGGGCAGCGGTACTCGTAGATCGGCATCGGGCGGCCAATCTACCAGCGAGGATGGCCAAAACCCCATGACGCAAGGGATCGAGGCACGAGTCGAAGCCACTCCGGCGGGGGCCGCGCGGACGTCGCCGCACGTCCGGCTCGCGGAGTGGTCGCTCTGGCTCGGTGTGGGCGGCGTGACGGTCGCGGCAGCCGCGTTCGTGCTCCACCAGCTGATGGCGTGGCCCCCGCACGAGGACGAGACGCTCGCGCTGTTCGTCGGCCGCGACTCGCTTCCAGGGGTCGTCGAGCACGTGACGCGGGACCGCGGAGGCGCGCCCCTCCACTTCCTGGTCGCCTGGGCGGTCGCACACCTCGGGTTCGGGCTCGGAGGGCTGCGGCTCGCGTCGGCGCTCTTCGCGCTCGCGAGCCTGCCGCTCGTCGCGCTCCTGGGCGTGCGGCTCGCGGGGCGACGGGTCGCCCTCGTTGCCACCGTGCTGGTCGCGCCGAGCTGGCTGTTCCTGTTCCACGGCGTGTACGGACGGATGTACAGCCTCTTCCTCTTCTGTTCGCTTCTCTGCACGCTCGCGCTGCTCGAGGCGCTCGAGCGCGGCGGCCGCGGGCGGTGGGCGCTCTGGGTCGGTGCCGCGCTCCTCACGGTCGCGACGCACCCGTACGGCGTGCTGCTCCTCGGCGGCCAGGCGGCGTACGTGCTCGTCGCGCAGCGCGACCGGCTGCGGGCCGCCGTGGTCGCCGGCGCGGCCGTGCTCGTGCTCGGGATCCCGTTCTGGCTGACGGATCTCGTCCTCGCCGACCGGTTCGACGTCGGGGTCGGCGGCGGCGGCGAGAAGCTCGCCGGGCCGGCCGCGGTGCTCCGCTACTTCTGGCGCTCGGCCGGCGACGCAAGCGCGGGCTGGTGGCCGGTGACGCTGGCCGTCGTCCTCGCTGGCGCCCTCGGGCTCGAGTGGCTCCGGCGGTCCGGGCGGACGCTCGTCCTGTGCCTCGTCGGCTTCACCCTCGCGGCGTTCACGGTGGCGAAGCTCGGCGGCTCGGCCTCGCCCGAGTCACGGCATCTCATCTTCCTGCTCCCCTTCCTTGCGATCGCGGTGGCCGCAACGCTCGTCCGGATCGGGCGACGCGCCCCGACGATCGCCGTTGCGTTGACGGTCGGCCTCGTGCTCGTGGAGGTCGCATGGGCCTGGCATCGCACCTCACCGCTCTTCGAATGGGAGCCCGACGCACGGCAGGCTGCCCGCGCCGAGGCCGAGGCCTGGCTCGCGGCGACGAGCCGGCCGGACGATGTCCTGTTCGGGTACGAGCCGCTCTTCCTCGGCGCGTGGGAGCGCAACCGATCGTTCGCGACGACCGTCGTTCCGCGCGCGGACGACGGCCTCGCGCTGCGCGTGCTCAGGCGTGCCGGGGAGCTCGGGCGCGGCGTGTGGGTGCTCGATGCGAGCCGCCGGAACAACCTGCGGCCCCGGCTCGAGATCGAGCGGCGGCCTCCGACTCCGTCCGCACCGTACGAGGTGCGGGTCTTCGGGCCTTTCCTCGTCATCAGGACCATCGACCGCGTCCTGACGCCGAAGGCTTTCCTCTACTACTCCGCGCGCGCGTTTCTCGTCGGCCAGCAGCTTGGGATCGGCGACGCCGACGTCAACATCCGCACCGCCGTTCTTGCGGAGCGCGTGCGTCGCGGCTACGGGCCGTCCCTGCGCTCCCGCTCGAGCAACTCCCGGTAGCACGGCGCGCTCTCGAACGCGCCGAGCCCGGCCTGCACGGGGCGACCCCGGCGGCGGCGACCGCGGCGGATCGCCGCCGCGACGGCCGATGCGCCGACGACGCCGCCGAGCACGAACGAGCGCATGCGCCCGCGCCTGCTCGAAGGGTCTCGCGGCTCACCGTCACCGGCCATGCGA
>JBKPNM010000124.1:0-4734 GCA_046732615.1 Actinomycetota bacterium
TCCGGGGGCTGCTCGAGCGCTCGCGGCTTCCGGCAGTGGTCGACGCGGACGGCCTCTTCGGGCTCGAGCCCGTCGAGCGCGAGGGCGCGCTCGTCCTGACGCCGCACGCAGGCGAGGCCGCACGGCTCCTCGACGCCGACTCCGGAGCGGTGTCGGCCCGGCGGCTCGACGCCGCGGCGCGCCTCGCTGACCGCTTCCGTGCCGTCGTCCTGCTCAAGGGCGCCGACACGATCGTCCGCGCGCCCGACGGGAGGACGATCATCTGCGACACGGGTCCGCCGTCGCTCGCCACCGCGGGGACGGGGGACGTGCTCACCGGGGTCCTCGGGGCGTTTCTCGCGAAAGGGCTCGACCCGATCGACGCGGCGTCCTCGGCGGCGGTCGCGCACGGGCTCGCTGCCCGTGCGGTGCCGCACCGGGCGGGGCTCGTCGCCTCGGACGTCGTCGAGGCGCTCCCGTCGGTGCTCGGCTGACCGGACGCAGAGCGACTTCGGGAGAATGCACGCGTGGCCCGCTCGCTCGTGACGATCGACGTCGGCGCGATCCGCGAGAACGCGCGCACGCTCGCGGCGATGCAGCGACCGAGCGAGCTCTGGGCGGTCGTGAAGGCCGACGGCTACGGGCACGGGGCGGCGGACGCCGGCCGCGCCGCGCTCGAGGGAGGTGCGACCGCGCTGTGCGTGGCGACCGTCGGCGAGGCGGTCGGCCTACGCGAGGCGCTTCCGACCGCGCGCATCCTCGTCCTCGGCCCGACCGCGCCCGAGGAGGTTGTCACCGCGCGCGAGGCCAGGCTCGAGCTCGCCGTTTCCGACGAGAACGTCCCGGACGACATCCCGGTGCATCTCAAGCTCGACACCGGGATGGGCCGGTGGGGCCTCGAGGAGCTGCCGGCTCCCGGCCGCTCCGTCGTGGGGCTGATGACCCACCTCGCGACGGCGGACAGCGACCGCTCGTTCGCCGAGAAGCAGCTCGAGCTGTTCCTGCGTGCGACCGAGCCCTACGCCGTCGGGTACGTCCGGCACGCCGCGAACAGCGCGGCGGCCCTGACGATGCCGGAGACGCGGCTCGACGCCGTGCGGTGCGGCATTGCCGTCTACGGGATCGATCCGCGTGGCGACGACGCGACCCGATGGGGACTGCGGCCCGCGCTTCGCTGGGAGTCGGAGGTGGCCCAGGTCCGACGGCTCGCCCCCGGAGACTCCACCGGCTACGGCAGGCAGTTCGTCGCCAGCGAGGAGAGCTGGATCGGCATCGTCCCGGTCGGGTATGCGGACGGCTTCAGGCGCGACCTGACGGGAACCGACGTCGTCGTCGACGGCGCGCGCGCCCCCGTGGTCGGGGCGATCTCGATGGACGCCCTCGCGGTGCTTCTCCCGCGGCGCATACAGCGCGGAGCTCGCGTGACGCTCGTCGGGGACGGGGTGACCCTCGAGGCCCACGCTGCCGTCGCGGACACGATCGGCTACGAGCTCGCCTGCGGGATCCGCGTCGCACCGGGGCGCGGGACGCGAGAGGTGGTCGGGTGAGCGACAAGGCCCGGCTCCGCCGTGCGCTCCAGGCCGAGCGGCACGACGCGCTCTCGGCGCAGATCGCGCGCCTGCTCGCTCCGCTCCGCGGAGACGAGCGGGTCCTGGACGTCGGCTGCGGGACCGGCGCCCTCGCGTACGCGCTCGCGCCGCTCGTCGGGGAGGTGGTCGGGGTCGACTCGTCTGAGGAGTACCTCGCCGCCGCGCGCGAGGATGCTCCCGACAACTGCAGCTTCGTCGTCGGCGACGCCGAGGCGCTGCACTTCGACTACGGCGACTTCGATCTCGTCGGCTGCCTCCGCGTCCTGCACCACGTCGGGCGTCCCGAGCTCGTCGTGGCGGAGATCGTGCGCGTGACGCGGCCGGGCGGCCGCATCCTCATCGCCGATCAGCTCGGCGACGTCGATCCGATGCGGAGCCTCGAGCTCGACCGGTTCGAGCGCGCGCGCGACCCGTCGCACACGCGGCTGCTCCCGGACGCCGACATCCGCGGCTACCTCGACGCGAACGACGTCGTCGTCACGGCGAACGAGATCGTGAGGGAGCGGCGCGACATCGACACCTACCTGGCGATCGCCGGGCTCGAGGGAGAGGAGCGGGAACGCCTCGCCCGGATGGCGGCACCCGTGATCGAGGTCGAGATCGGCTGGTACGTCGCGCGCAAGCCGTGACGGGCTTCCCGAGGCGGCCGTGTAGTAGTCACACAGACTACTGATCGATAGTCTGAGTGACGCATGATCGTGGACGTCAACCCGTTCGTCTACTCCCGACCGGTCCCGCCCGAGGACGTCGTCGACCGCGACGACGAGGTGCGGCTCCTGCTCCGCCACGCGGTGGGCGGCCACTACGTCCGTCTCTACGCGCCGCGCAAGTACGGGAAGACGAGCCTGCTCACGCGCGCGCTGCACGACGGCGGTCGCGACGAGGGCCTCGTCCCGGTGCTCGTCGATCTCTACCGCGTCTCGTCGATCGCCGACGTGACCGTCCGCCTCGAGCGCGCCTACGCGAAGCACTTGCAGGGCGAGCTGCGACGCCGCGTCGAGTCGTTCCTCCAGCGCACCGGCGTCGGGCTCTCGCTCGGTGCCTTCGGGATCAGCGCGCGCCTGCAGCTCGAGCCGACGCGCGACCCGCTTCCCGCGCTCCACGCTCTGCTCGACCTGCCGCTGCGGCTCGAGTCCGCGGGCGGCTACCGGGCGCTGATCGCCTTCGACGAGTTCCAGGACATCGGCCGCATCGACGGCCTCGACGGGCTCCTGCGGAGCCACATCCAGCACCACGGTGAGGTCGCCTCGTACGTCTTCGCCGGCTCCGAGCCCGGCCTCATGCGCCTCCTCTTCGAGACGAAGGACCGCCCGCTCTACGGCTCCGCCGTGCCGATGAGGCTCGGACGGCTCGCCGACGCGGACGTCGCGGCGTACGTCGCAGAGCGCTTCGAATCGACGCGTCGCGCGGTCGGCGAGGCGCTCAACCCGCTCCTCCTGACGGGTCGTGGCCACCCGCAGCGGACGATGCTGCTCGCGCACAGGCTGTGGGAGGAGGTCGAGCCGGGCACCGAAGCGACGCTCGACGACTGGGACGACGCCCACGCGGCCGCGATGAACGAGCTCGACCCGGAGTTCGACGCGCAGTGGCGCGGCCTCGACGTCTCGGAGCAGAAGACGCTACGCGCCCTCCTGCTCGGCTCCGGGTCTCCATACCGCGCGCCTGTCCTGCGACGGCTCGAGCTGACGAAGGACGTCGTCCGGCGGGCGCTGCCGCGGCTTGCGGCGACGGCCGAGATCGAGGAGCGCGACGAGGGCGGGTACGCGATCGTCGATCCGCTGTTCGCCGCCTGGGTCGCGCGGCTCAACGATCCTCCGGGCGTCGACGAGCCTCAGGCCGATCCGGGCCGATGACCGGACATGCCCGCAAAGCGTCCGACCAACCCCGGCGCGAGCGCCTGCAGGACCGACGCGGGGCGGTAGGGGAACCACGGAACGGTCACCTCGCCCCGTCCCTTTTCGATCGCCTTGACGACGGTGTCGGCGACCTGCGACGGCTGGATCACGAACCGGCCGAGCAGACGGCTCCTGAGGACGCCCTTCTGCGGGAAGCCCTCCGTCTCGACGAAGCCCGGCAGGATTGTGTGGACGGCGATGCCGCTGCCCCTCAGCGTCGTGGCGAGGGAACGCGAGAACGCGAGCTGCGCGTGCTTCGACGCCGAATACGCCGCTCCGGCCCCGCCCGCCACCGTCCCGGCGACCGAGACCATGTTGACGACGTGCGCGCCACCCCCTGCCGACGCGGCCCAGCGGAGGCCGGGCAGGAACGCCCGCGTGCACCAGACGCCGCCGAGGTAGTTGACCTCCGTGACCCGGCGCACGAGCTCCGGCTCGATCGTCAGGATCGTCCCCCGCCCGGGCATTCCCGCGTTGTTGACGAGCAGGTTGATCGCTGGGTGGTGCTCGAGGACGCGGGCGGCCATCGCGTCGACCGCCTCGCGGTCGCCGACGTCACAGACCTCCACCTCCGCCTCGATCTCGGCCGCGATTCCCTGGAGACGGTCCTCGCGGCGAGCGACGAGGATGCAATGCCACCCGCTGCTCGCGAGCAGGCGCGCTGTCGCCTCGCCGATCCCGGACGAGGCGCCCGTGACGACGGCGACCCTGCGCGGTGCGCCGTCGGGCGCGCTCGTCGGAGCCGTCGTCATCGGCGGGACACTAAGCGAACACGCCGAGCGTGGTCACGTTGATGTCGACGGTGTCACGGATGTCCTTCGCGTAGCCTCCGGCAAGCGTCAGGCAGACCGCTACGCCCGCCTGCGCGAGCGCGTCCCGCACGAGCACGTCGCGTTCGCGGAGGCCGCGCTTCGTCAGCGCCAGCCGGCCGAGCCGGTCGCCCTCGTACGGGTCGGCGCCGGCGAGGACGAAGCAGAGCTCGGGCCGAGCGCGGCGGAGCGCCTGCATAAGAGCAGCGCCGAGCTCCTCGAGGTAGCGCTCGTCCCCGGTCCCGTCGGGGAGGTCGACGTCGAGGTCGCCGGCGACGCGCCGGAACGGGTAGTTCCGCCAGCCGTTGACCGAGAGGGTGAAGGCGTCGGCGTCGCCGGCGAGGAGCGAGTGCGTCCCGTCGCCCTGGTGCACGTCGACGTCGACGACGAGCACGCGCCGGACCGTGCCTGCGACGCGGAGGTCGCGGATCGCGGTCACGACGTCGTTGAACACGCAGAAGC
>JBKPNM010000125.1:0-6880 GCA_046732615.1 Actinomycetota bacterium
CGGCAGGTGCCGCTCCTCGTAGGCCTCGCGGTGAACAGCCCGTTCTGGTTCGGCGTCGACTCGGGCCTTGCGAGCGCGCGCTTTGCGCTTGCGCGCGCGTATCCGGGCAAGGGCATCCCGCGCGCGCTCCGCGACGTGCGCGACCTCGAGGAGCTCGCCGACGCGACGCTCACGGCAGCCGGGCTCGGCGACTCGACCTTCCTCTGGTGGGACCTCCGCCTCCACCCGCGCTACGGGACGCTCGAGCTGCGCGAGATGGACAGCCAGGCGACGCTCGAGCATGCGGCGGCGCTGGCCGCGCTCGTGCGGGCGCTGGTCGTCGAGTCGGCGGAGCGCGCGCCCGACGGGGATGACCCGCCGAGCGAGGCGCTCGCGTGGTCGGCGTTTCGCGCCGCGCGTGACGGCGCCGCTGCGACGGTGCTCGACGGCGACGCGCCGCGGGCCCTTGCCGACGTCGCACGCGAGACCGTCGCACGCCTCCGTCCCGTGGCGAGGGCGCTCGGGGACGAGGACGCGCTGGACGGCGTTGCCATGCTCGCCGAGGCCGGCGGTGCAGGACGCCGGCGCGCCGCGTACGCGGCCGGGGGGATGTCGGGCGTCGTGAACGACCTCGTCGGCGAGACGGCCGCCTCGGCCGGGCGTTTCCCCGCCGGGGCGCCGCGGGTAGACCGCCGTCAAGCGTCGTCGACCGTGAGGTGATGCCATGCCCCGCGCGATCTGGTCCGGCTCGATCTCGTTCGGTCTCGTCAACGTCCCTGTGCGGATGTACAGCGCCATCGACGAGCAGGACGTGCGCTTCCACCTGCTCCACGAGAAGGACGACTCGCGGATCGGCTACGAGAAGGTCTGCAAGGAGGAGGGCAAGCCCGTTCCCGACGACGAGATCGTCAAGGGTTACGAGGTTGCCGAGGGCGAGTACGTCTACATCACGGACGAAGACCTCGAGGCGGCCGCGGGCGAGACCTACCGGACGATCGACATCCAGGACTTCGTCGACGTCGACGAAGTCGACCCCATCTACTTCGAGCGGTCGAGCTACCTCGGTCCCGCGGAGGGCGGCGAGAAGACGTATGCGCTGCTCGTCCAGGCGATGGAGGACTCGGGGCTCGTCGGGATCGCGACGTACGTGATGCGCGACAAGCAGCAGCTCGGGTGCCTGCGCGTCCGCGACGGCCTGATCGTGCTCGAGAAGATGTTCTTCGCCGACGAGATCCGGCCGACGAAAGAGATCGCTCCGCGCAAGGCGAAGGTCGGCAAGCCGGAGCTCGAGATGGCGCTCGACCTGATCGACCGCTTCCGCGGGCCGTTCGAGCCCGAGAAGTACGAGGACACCTACCGTGCGGCGCTGCTCCGTGTGATCGACCGCAAGCGCAAGGGCAAGGAGGTCCACGTCGAGCCGCAGGCCGAGCGCGAGGAGCCGACCGACCTCCTCGAGGCGCTCCGCGCGAGCGTCGCCGCGCACAGCAAGAACGGGAAGCGCGCTCGTCGCGGCAACGGGTCGCTGGCGGACCTCAGCAAGGCGGAGCTGGACAAGCGCGCGCGCAAGGCGGGGATCGAGGGCCGCTCGTCGATGACGAAGGACGAGCTCGTGGAGGCCCTCGAGGCGGTGTAGGAGGCGCCTGGTGTCCGGGGCGCCTGGTGTCCGACTTTAAGTCGGACACCAAACGTCTGAGTAGAGGGGCGGAGGTGCCCGACCTGAAGTCGGACACCGAACGACGAGGCGGTGTAGCGGAGCGGGCGGTGTCCGACTTCAAGTCGGACACCAAGCGACACGGCTAGATCGTCTCCGGCACCATCTCGATCGCGCCGCACGGGCACTCGGCGACGCAGATCCCGCAGCCCTTGCAGAAGTCGTAGTCGAACGCGTAGCCCCGTCCGGCGGCTTCGCGGGCGCAACCCTCGAGCTTGAGCACCGAGTTGTCGGGGCACACGCCGAAGCAGTTGTCGCACTCGAAGCAGTTGCCGCAGGAGAGGCAGCGGCGCGCCTCGAAGAGGGCCGTCGTCTCGTCCAGGCCGCCGACGACTTCCTCGAAGGTCGACCGCCGCCGTGCGAGCTCGAGCTTCGGCTGCACCGAGCGCGGCGCGTCCGTGTAGTACCAGGTGTTGAGCGCTTCGAACGCGGCCAGGTCGTGCTTCGGCGCCGCCTCGTACGCGCCGCAGCGGAGCCAGGCGTCGATGTGCCGCGCGGCCTTCTTCCCGTGGCCGACCGCCACGGTCACCGTCCGCTCGGCGGGCACCATGTCGCCCCCGGCGAAGACCCCCGGGTGACCCGTCATCAGGTTCGGACCGACCTGGACGACGCCGTCGTCGACCTCGATGCCGCGGACCCCGTCGAGCACTGCGAGGTCGGACTCCTGGCCGAGGGCGAGCACGAGCGAGTCGGCCTCGAGCTCCTCGACCTCGCCGGTCGGTTGCGGGAAGCCGGTCTCGTCGAGCTCCATCCGCTCGATCGTGAGGACGCCGGCCTCGGCGCGCGTCACCGTGGACAGCCACTTCATGCGCACGCCCTCCTCCTCGGCCTCCTCGACCTCGAAGTCGTGCGCGGGCATGCGGTCGCGCGTGCGCCGGTAGACGACGACGGCCTCCTCGGCGCCGAGCCGCTTCGCCGTCCGGGCGACGTCCATCGCGGTGTTGCCGCCGCCGTAGACGGCGACGCGACGCCCGAGCAGGGGGCGCTCTTCGCCCTCCATCGAGTGCAGCACCGCGACGGCGTCGAGGATCCGCGCCGCCTCCCCCGCCGGGACGTACGCGCGCTTTCCGAGGTGCGCGCCGACCGCGAGGAAGACGGCATCGAACCCTTCGTCACGCATCGCCGCCAGCACGTCCGTCACCTTGACGCCGAGCTCCAGAGTCACGCCCAGTCCGACGATGCGGGCGACCTCGGCGTCGAGGATCTCGCGGGGGAGGCGGTACTGCGGGATGCCGAAGCGCATCATTCCGCCCGCCTGCTCCTCGCTGTCGCGGACGGTGACGTCGTGGCCGAGCCGGGCGAGGTGGTACGCCGCGGCGAGGCCGGAAGGGCCGGCGCCGACGACGAGGACGCGCCTGCCCGACGCCGCGGCGTCGGCGGTCACCGTCCAGCCCTGCGCGATCGCCTCGTCGCCGAGGAACCGCTCGACGGCGTTGATGCCGACCGCCGAGTCGAGCTGCGCGCGGTTGCAGGCCGTTTCGCATGGGTGGTAGCAGACCCGCCCCATGATCGCCGGGAACGGGTTGTCCTCCATCAGCTTGCGCCAGGCCCGCTCGTACCCCGCGCCGCCTTCCTCGGCCTCGTAGAGCCACGCCTGGATGTTCTCGCCCGCCGGGCACGCGTCGTTGCAGGGCGGGAGCAGGTCGCGGTAGACGGGCCGCTCGGTGCGCCAGCTCCCGGTCTTGTTGGCGAGGCTCGAGCCGACGTCGAGCGTGATCGCGAACGGCCTGTTCATGCGACGGCTGCCTCCTCCAGCAACGCGAACCGGCGGATGTTCCGGTCGGCGATCGCCTGCAGCCGCTCGATCACGTCGCTCCGCGGCGGGTCGCCGAACAGGTGCGCGAAGCGGCGCTGGAGGCGCAGGTATTCCTCGACCGGCGCCTGCCGCCTGATCTTGGAGACCGACACGACCTCCCCGTGCTCGGCCTCGAAGACGGGGAAGAGGCCGGTCTCCTTCGCGAGTCGCGCGATCCGGATCGTGTCCTTCGAGGCCGCCCCCCAGCCGAGCGGGCAGGGGACGAAGACGTGGAGGTAGCGCGCGCCGTGGAGTTCCATGGCGCGCTCGACCTTCGCCTCCAGGTCGTGCAGCTCAGCGACGGTCGCGGTCGCGACGTACGGGATCTCGTGGGCCATCGCGATGAGCGGGGCGTTCTTCCCCTGCCCGAAGACGTTGCCCGGCTCGGGGCCGACGGGCTTCGTCGTCGCGGTGCGCGCGGCGGGAGGCGTCGCTCCCGAGCGCTGCACGCCCGTGTTCATGTACGCCTCGTTGTCGTAACAGACGTAGAGCACGTCGTCGTTCCGCTCGAACATGCCGGACAGGCACGCGAAGCCGATGTCGAGCGTGCCGCCGTCCCCGCCCTGGCCGATCACGCGTACGTCGGTGCGGCCCTTCGCCTTGAACGCGGCCGCGACCCCGGATGCGACCGCCGGCGCGTTGCCGAACAGCGAGTGCACCCACGGGAGCTGCCAGGAGCTCTCCGGGTAGGGCGTCGAGAAGACCTCGAGGCAGCCCGTTGCGTTGGCGGCGATCAAGCGGCCCTCGGTCGCGCGCATCGCGGCGTCGAGGACGTAGCGGGCGCCGAGCGCCTCGCCGCACCCCTGGCAGGCGCGATGCCCCTTCGTCAGCGCGTTCGACCGCTCTCGGTCGGCCTGAACCGACCGCTCCTCCGGCTCGAGGAGCCGGTTGCCGGCCGCGAAGCTGCCGACCTGGAAGAACTTGACCGGCCGGTGCGCCATCAGTGCGACCTCCCGCCGACGAGGCCGACGTCGCGGAGGATGTTCTCGGCGTGCGGCCCGGAGCGGCGCTTCTCCGAGAGACGCTGGAGCTCGCGCTCGACGAGCTGCGCATCGAGGTCGAGGAAGTGGAGGCGGTTCGGCTCGATCCACCCCTCGTGGACGTCGTCGACGAGCGCGCGGAGCGCGCGGCGCGTCACGGGCCGGCCGCCGAGCCCTGCGACGACGTCGTAGACGACGGGGGGCACGCCAGCGAGCGCGAGGCGGACGTTCTGGCCCACGATGCCGCCGACGCCGACCGCGAAGGCGCGCTCGACGACGACGACACGGTCGGCGTCCGCGAGCGCAGCCCGGATCTCCTCGAGCGGGAACGGCCGGAAGCACGTGATCCCGACAGCGCCGATGTGGACGCCGTCGTCCCGCAGCTCGTCGACGACGTCCTCGATCGTGCCGAGCACCGACCCGAGCGCCACGACCACGGTCTTCGCGCCCTCCGTGCGATAGCGGCGGAGAAGGCCGCCGGAAGGGCGGCCGAACGCAGCCGCGAACTCGGCCGCGATCTCCGGCACGAGGTCGAGCGCCTGCATCTGCTTCGCATGGGCCAGGTAGCGGACCTCGGTGAAGGCCTCGGGCCCGACCATCGCACCGATGGTCACGGCGTCGTCGGGGTCGAGCACCTGGCGCGGCTCGTACGGCGGCAGGAACGCGTCAACCTGCTCCGCCGACGGCACCTCGAGCGGCTCGACCGCGTGGGTGAGGACGAACCCGTCCATGCAGACCATCACGGGCAGCGAGAGCTCCTCGGCGAGCTTGAACGCCTGCACGTGGAGGTCGATCGCCGCCTGGTTCGACTCGGCGTAGAGCTGGATCCAGCCGGAGTCGCGCTGCGACATCGCGTCGGAGTGGTCGTTCCAGATGTTGATCGGCGCGCCGATGGCGCGGTTCGCGAGCGTCATGACGATCGGCAAGCCGAGGCCGGAGGCGTTGAAGAGCGCCTCGGCCATGTAGAGGAGGCCCTGGCTGGACGTCGCCGTGTAGGCGCGAGCCCCCGCGGCCGACGCGCCGATGGCAGCGGACATCGCACCGAACTCGGATTCCACGAGCAGGTACTCGCACGGCGTCAGCTCGCCTGTCCTCACCATGTCCGAGAGCGCCTCGACGATGTGCGTCTGCGGCGAGATCGGATAGGCGCTGATCACCTCGGGCCGGCAGCGGGCGACGGCCTGCCCGATCGCGAGGGAGCCCTCGAGCTGGTCACGCATGGGCGACCCCCGAGCCCTCGCGCACCGCGGCGTACGCGGCGAGCGCCGCGGCGACGTTGCCCTCACCCGTCGCGCCGGAGAAGCGCCGGCGGATGGCGCCCGCGACCGCGTCGATGGAGACGACGTCCGTCAGCGCCGCGAAGCCGCCGAGGAGCGCCGCGTTCGGCAGGGGCCGGCCGAGGTGCTCCCGCGCGAGCTCGCTCGCGGGCACGGTCACGAGGCGCTCCGGCCGGAAGTGCTCGCCGAGGTCGCCGAGCCCGAGCTCCTCGAGCGTCCGCGCGGTGTTGATCAGGACGTATGCCGCGCCACCGGCGCCGCTGAAGACGTCGACCTGGTGGAGAAGCGTCGGGTCCTGCACGATCAGCGCATCCGGCTCGACGATCGGTTCGCGCGAGCGGATCGGCCGGTCGTCGATCCGGCAAAAGGACGTCACCGGCGCCCCCGTCCGCTCCGACCCGAAGGTCGGGAAGGCGAGCGCGTGGCGGCCCTCGGTGAACGCGGCGACGGACAGCAGCTCCGCTGCCGTCACGACTCCCTGTCCGCCGCGGCCGTGGATGCGGATCTCGAACACGCTGCCATCGTTCCGCGTCGGTGCGTGCGCGGCATCCGGCCTTCCGCGGCAGCTGCTGCGTAGTTTCCCGCGCCGTCTACGCTCCTCGCGTGGCCGCGAAGGCGCTCGAAGGCGAGATCGACCGGCTCTACGGGCTGTCGCTCGGCGAGTTCACGAAGGGGCGCGACGCGCTCGCGCGGCGGCTCAAGGCGGACGGGCGCGGCGACGAGGCGGCCGCCGTACGCGCGCTGCGCAAGCCTGTGCTCGCGGCATGGGTCGTCAACCGGCTCGCGCGCGAGCGGCGCGACGACGTCCAGGCGCTCGTCGAGGCCGCGGAGGCGGTCAGGAAGGGCAAGCCCGATGCCGACGAGCGGTTCCGCGCGACTGCGGACGGCCTCGTGCGCGCGGCACGCGACGTGCTCGCAGGCGAGGGACGAAAGGCGACGGATGCGGTCGTCCGCGACGTCGCGACGACGCTCCGCTCCGCAGCCGCCGCCGACCCGAAGCTGCTCGCGAGCGGCCGCCTCACGGAGCCGGTCGAGGCGACGGGCTTCGAGGCGATGGCCGGCGCGGTCCGGGCGGCTCGACGTCCTGCGCGTACGGCCGCGCGCGAGCACCGGAAGGCCGAGAAGGCGAAGCTCGACG
>JBKPNM010000126.1:0-10872 GCA_046732615.1 Actinomycetota bacterium
CTCTGGTGGGTGTGGCCCGACGCCTCGCTCCTCCTCGTCTCCCAGGCCCTCGCCGTCGCGACGGGCGCGGTGCCCGTCTACCTGCTGGGCAAGCGGCACCTCGGCTCGGACTGGGCGGCCGCCGGCTTCGCGCTCGCGTACCTCCTGCATCCGGCGACCCAGTGGCTCGTCCTCGACGACTTCCATCGCGTCGCCTTCGCGACGCCGCTCCTGCTCTGGGGGTTCTGGTTCCTCGACGCGGGCCGCCTGTTCCCGTTCGCGCTCGTGGCGGTCGCCGCGTGCCTGACGAAGGAGCAGATCGGCCTCGTCGTCGCGGCCATGGGCCTCTGGTACGCCCTGCGGCCGGAGGGACGGCGGGCGGGTATCGCGATCGCGGTCGCCGGCGCGGTCGTCTCGCTCGTCGCCGTGACGGTCGTCGTTCCGCACTTCGCGCCGGGCGGCGGGTCGCCGTTCGAGGGCCGCTACGAGTCCGTGGGAGGGTCGCCCGGCAAGATCGTGAAGACGGCCGTGACCGACCCCGGCGCGGTCGTCTCGGAGATCACCCGCGGCCACGACCTGGCCTACCTCGGCGACCTCCTGCTGCCGCTGCTCGGGTTGCCGCTGCTCGCGCCGCTGGCCGCATTGACAGCGGCACCGGAGCTCCTTCTGAACCTCCTCTCGGGGACACGGACACAGACGTCGATCCACTTCCACTACACCGCCGGGGCGCTCCCTGGCCTCTTCGTCGCGGCGATCCTCGGCGCGGCGCGGCTGCGGCGTCGCGTCGCATGGGCGCGACGCCCGGAGGGGCGTGCGGTGGTGCTCTCGACCCTTCTCGCGGGCGTGCTGCTCGGCCCGCTGCCGTTGTGGCGTCATGTTCCGTTCGGCTCGGATCTCGGGACGCACGAGCACGTCGTCGGGCACCACGCCGCGGTCGCGCGGCGCGCGCTCGCCCTCGTCCCGCCGGCGGCCGCCGTGAGCGCGAGCAACACCCTCGGCGCCCACCTCTCCGCGCGACGGCGCGTGTTCAGCTTCCCGGTCCTCGCGGAGGCGACGTGGGTCGCGGTCGACCGCCAACGGCCGAGCTACCGCGACGCGATGGACGCTCCCGTCCGGTTCGAACGCGCGCTCGCCGCGTTGCGTGCGCGCGGCGTGTTCACCGTCGTCTTCGACGAGGACGGGATCCTCGTCCTACGCAAGAGCCCTAGAGAGGAATCGTCTGCGGCAGGAGGTACGCCGTGAGCGCGAGCGCGGCGAGCCTCGCGGCGCGATCGTCGTCGTCCGGCGCGGCAAGCGGAACGGCCCATGCGAGGTACCAGACGACGAGGTAGGGCGTCGTCGCGAGGACGAGGCAGGCGGCGCGGCCGAGGCGCGCGAGACCGCGCCGAGCCTCGACGGCGAGCCAGGCGAGCCCCGCGGCGAGCAGGGTGAAGGCCACCCCGAGCGCGACGCGATGCGAAAGGCCGAGCTCCTCGAGGCGCGAAGGAAGCGCATAGCTCGTCTGCCGTGCGGCGTTGTCGGCGAGCGGCCCCAGCGCGCCGAGCCACTCGAGCCCGTAGCGCACGCTGCAGAGCACGGCGACGACGATCGCCGTCACCGCGAACCCGAGCATTCCGGTCGCGCGGCGACGCGACCCGTCGGCGAGGGCGGCGAGCGCGAAGAAGAGGAGCGGCACCCATTTCACCGACGTCGCGAGCGCCCACAGCGAGCCGCCGAGCGCGGTGCGCCGGTGGGCGGCGAGCGCAACCGCCCCTGCGACGAGCGCGCCGACGAGCGCGTCGTTGTGACCGCCGCCGCCGGCATGGACCGCGATCACGGGATTCCAGCCCACGAACGCCGCGGCGAAGGCCGGCTGCCGGGACGATCGCGCCACGGCCACGGTCGCCGCGAGCACGCAGAGCGCGGCAAGGCCCTTGAAGATCCACGCCGCCGCGTCGTGCGACGACCCCGCCAGCCGCGCGACCGGCTCGGAGACGATCGTGAACGCCGGTCCGTAGACGCTCGTCGTGTCACGCCAGTCCGCGCCGACGTATCCAGCTGCCGGGCTCTTGGGGAACTCCTCCGGCGGATCGACGTAGGGGTTTCCGCCGCTCTCGGCGGCGATCCAGCCGTAGCCCCAGTACGTCCAGGCGTCGGTCGAGAGGAGGAGCGGGGAGGCCAGCGGGAGGAGCTGCACCGCGACGGCGACTGCGATCGCCGCGCGCAGCGCGAGCCTCCGGCGGCGGACGAGCGCGAGCCCGGCGACGTAGGCGCAGAACGCCGCAACGAGGAGAGCGAGGAACGCCCACGCCGATCCGCTCCGCGTGAGGCCGCCGTCCCGAGGGACGAGTGGAGAGGCGTCTCGCCAGGCGAGCGCGCTCGCGACGCCGACGAGAGCTGCCGTCGAGCACCCGGCGGCGAGCGCCGCCGAGCCTCCTCGCCTCACGGGTCGGCGGGACGGCCGCTGTCGGTCGAGCGGCTTGCAGCCCCCGAGCGCGTCGCGGCTGCGGCTGGCGTCGAGGTGTCCGCCGGTTTCGGAGGCGGCGTCTCCTCGGTGGTCGTCGGTGCGGGTGCGACGGGTGCGACGTAGTACGGGTCGTAGGAGAGCGCCCACGGTCCCCGTTGCCAGGAACGGAACGAGACGGCTTGGGTGGGAGCCCGGAAGTCACGCGCCGGAAGCCCGGCGAGCGCCGGGTCCATGAAGCGGCGCCAGATCTCCGCCGGGAACGAGCCGCCCGAGACGGAGATGCCATGGACGTTCTCCATCGGGACCTCCCCACGCGTGTAGCCCATCCAGACAGCTGTCGCGACACCTGGCGTGTAGCCGACGAACCACGCGTCGGCGTGCTTGTCCGTCGTTCCCGTCTTCCCCGCGACCGGTCGGCTCAGGGCTGCGCGAGTGCCGGTTCCGTAGCGGACGTTGTCCTCGAGGATGCGCGTCACCACGGACGCGACGCCGTCGGAGAGGACCCGGGTGCGCCGATGGTGCGCCGCCCACCGGTCGTCCGGCTTTCCCTTGACGACGACCCGGCGGATCGCCGTTGGCTCGCTGTAGATGCCACCGGCCGCAAGCGTCGCGTACGCAGACGCCATGTCGAGCGGCGACACGGCGACCGAGCCGAGCCCAAGGGCCGGCGGGACATGGCCCCGAACCTCGAGCGGCGTCCTCACGCCCAGCCGGCGCGCGAGCGAGGCAACGCGCGCGGGGCCGACGTCGAGCGTCAGCTGCGCATACACGGAGTTGTCCGAGCGGAGCGTCGCGCGCTCGACCGACGTCCAGCCGGTGTAGCTCTGGTCGTACGTCCGCACACACCACCAGCTGCCGTCGTCGCAGTTCCCGGCCGACGACGGGCGATAGGTGAACGGCGCCGAGACGTAGTACGTGGACGACGGGTCCATGCCGCGCTCGACCGCCGCGGTGAGGACGAAGGTCTTGAACGTCGACCCCGGCTGCCGCCGTGCCTGCGAGAGCAGGTTGAACTGGTTGTTCGCCCGGCCGGGGACGATCGCCGTCATGGCGCGGATCGCACCGTTGGCCGGGTTGATGGAGACGAGCGCCGCGGCCGGATCGGTCTTCCGCGTCAGCGTCCCGCCGATCGCCTGCCGCGCGAGGCGCTGCCAGCGCGGCTCGATCGTGGTGTAGACCTGGAGCCCGCCCGAGCGCACCGTCTCCGCCCCGTACGCCTTCACGAGCTGGTCCCGCACGTACCCGAAGAAGTACGGCTCGCGGATCTGCTCGTAGAGCTTTCCGGGCCGGAGCCCGACGGGCCGGCGACGGGCCCAGGCGTACTGCCCCTTCGTGATCATCCCCTCCTGCAGCATCGCCGTGAGCACCTGGTTTCGGCGCTGGACGGCGCGCACCGGATCGGCGAGCGGGTCGTACGTCGTGGGGGCCTGGGTCAGCCCGGCGAGCAGCGCCGCCTGGGGAAGCGTCAGCCAGCGGGCGGACTTCGAGTAGTACGTGCGCGAGGCGGCCTCGACGCCGTAGGCGAGATTGCCGTAGAAGACCGAGTTGAGGTAGCTCGCGAGGATGCGCTCCTTCGACCACGCGTCGTCGAGCTTCACGGCGAGGCAGGCCTCCGTCACCTTCCGCTCGACCGTCCGCTCGTTCGAGATGTAGAGCGTCCGCACGAGCTGCTGCGTGATCGTCGACCCGCCCTCGACCACGCTGCCTGCCTTGAGGTCGCGCCAGAGCGCCCGCATGATTCCCTCGGCGTCGACCCCGCCGTGGTCGTAGAAGCGCCGGTCCTCGATCGCGACCGTGGCCCTGGTCAGCCACGGCGAGATGTGGCCGAGCGGTACGACCTGGCGGTTCCGCTCGGCGGGGATCACGCCGAGGAGCGACCCGTCCGCGGCGTAGACGAAGGTGTTCTGGCCGATGCGCGTCGGGCGGAGCGCGTCGAGGTCGCACCGGGGGCCGAGCGCGAGAACCGCGGCGCCGGCGGCGATCCCCGCGGCGGCCAACACCACCACGAGCGCCACGACCACGAACGCGAGCTTCCGGCCCCTCTTCTGCTTCGGGCGCCGGCGGACGCGAACCGCGGGGGCCGGGCGACGGCCCGGAGGAGGGCGCCTCGAGCGGCTCATGCGGCGATGGTAGCCATGTCTCCGACGGGGTTCCGTCCGCGCGCCCCGACCCCTTTGCGACGCAACGCGGTTATCGTCGCACCGTGCGCGCCGCGCCCGCATCGTCGAGGCCGGCGCTCGGCGCTCTCTGGATCTTCCTCTGGAGCAGGGCTGCGCTCTGGGTCGTCGCGGCGGGGACGGTGCTGCTGTTCGACGACCACCTCAACCCGCGTCGCGGGCCGTGGGACACGGCACGGCTGCACGAGCTCGGCTCGGGGATCGACGTGTGGGCGCGCTGGGACAGCAACTGGTACCTGCGCATCGCGGAGAGCGGCTACAGCTGGCCCTCGAGCACGCCGGCCTTCTTCCCGCTCTACCCCGTCCTCGTCGCGGGCCTCGGCCGCGTCCTCGGCGACCACTTCCTGCTCGCTGGGCTCGTCGTCTCCCTCGCGGCCTGCGCCGTCGCCTTCGTGCTGCTCCACCGCCTCGTTCGCGAGCGGCTCGGGGCGCTCGTCGCGCGGCAATCGGTGCTCTACCTCGCGCTTTTCCCGACGTCCTTCTTCCTCGGCGCCGTCTACGGCGAGTCCCTCTTCCTCGCGCTCGCGATCGGGACCTTCGTGCTCGCCGAGCGCGGGCGGCTCGGCTGGTCTTCTGTCACGGCGGGCCTCGCGCTCCTCACGCGTGCCCAGGGCGTCGCGCTCCTTCCGGCCCTCGCCGTGTACGGCTGGCGATCGGAGCGCCGGGGACGGAACCTCGCCCTCCTGGCCGTACCCGTTGCCATGTTCCTCGTCTTTCCCGCCGTCCTCGAGGCATGGATCGGTCGCGGGCTCGCGTTCCTCGACGCACAGCGGCTCTGGGAGCGCTCGCTCGCGCCGCTCGGTCCGCTCGGCGGGCTCGTGCAGGCGATCGGCGAGGGCGACGTCGTCGGGCCCGTGCTGGCCCTCGCGATGCTCGTGCTGGCCGTCGTCGCGTGGCAACGGCTCGGCGCGCCGTACGGCCTCTACGCGCTCGCCGCCCTTGCGATCCCGATGGCGCTCCCCTCCGAGCGGCTCGGCGGGCTGTACTCGTTTCCGCGCTTCGCGATCGCCGCCTTCCCCTGCCTCGTGGCGCTGGCGCTGGTCGCGCGCGACCGGCGTGTGCACGTCGCCGTGGTCGTGGTTCTCTGCGCGGGTCTCGCGGTCGGCGTGGTTCGATGGGCTCTGTGGTACTGGGTCGCCTGACGGAGGTCCCGCGGTCGCGGCTGCTCGGCTGGACCATCCTCGTGACGGTTCTCGCCGCGCTCTCCTACGCGGCGAATATCGCCGGCGGCGACCCGCCGAAGGACGTGCTGTACCAGTGGACGACGGCCGTCGGCGGCCTCGTCCAGTACGGCATCATCCTCGCGGTGGTGCTCCTGCTCTCACGGGGCATCGCGCCTGCGACGCTCGGCCTGCGGCGTCCCGACTCGTGGGCGCGCGCAGCCGGGTGGATCCTCGCGGCGCTCGTCTCGATCTGGGTGATCGGCGCGATCCTCAACCTCTTCCTCAAGGCGGGTGAGGAGCAGGGCCTCGTACCCGACGGCTGGGACTCGAGCCGCGCGGTGCCGTTCGTCGCGAACTTCGTCGTCGTCGCGGGAGTGGCCCCCTTCGTCGAGGAGCTGACCTACCGAGGCCTCGGGTTTGCCGCGGTGCGCGACGCACACGGGGCGGCCGTCGCGGTCGTCGTCACGGCGCTCGCGTTCGGCCTCGCGCACGGGCTCGTCGTCGCGCTCCCCGTGCTCACCGTGTTCGGCCTGATCCTCGCCTGGCTGCGCCTGCGGACGGACAGCGTCTATCCGACGATGATGCTGCATGCGCTGTTCAACGGGATCGCACTGATCGCCGCGGTGACGGTATGAGCGGCTCGTTCGACGAGCTTCGGGCGCGAATCGCCGAAAACGACCGCGAGATCGTCGCGCGCGTCAACGCGCGGCTCCGGCTCGTGGCCGAGCTCTGGCGGCTGAAGGAAGAGCAGGGCGCACCGCGGCTCGACCCCGACCGTGAGACGCGCCTGCGCGACGCGCTCGTCGCGGCGAACGAGGGACCGCTCACGCCTGCCGGCCTCGACCGGCTCGTCGCCGAGCTGCTCGCCCTCACGAAGGACGAGCTCGGCGGCGCCTAGGGTTCTCAGGCGGGCGGCTCGTCCTGGCCGGTCGCGAACTCGTCGGGCGAGACGGTGTCGAGGAACTGGCGGAACTCGTCCATGTCGACCTCGCCGAGGCTGACGCGGTGGGCGTAGTCGAGGTCGGGCTCGTCGCCCTCGAACTCGACGCCCGACTCCTCGATCACGTCGTCCTCCGCAAAGATCTTCGCCTCGGCCCGCAGCGCGATCGCGATCGCGTCCGACGTCCGCGAGTCGATCTCGATCTCCGAGCCGTTGCGCACGAGCGTGATGCGGGCGTAGAAGGTGCTGTCGCGCAGCTCGGTGACCGTGACCCGCTCGACCTCGGCGTCGAGCGAGTCGATGATCGAGCAGGCGAGGTCGTGCGTCAGCGGCCTGGGCGGCTCCTGGCCCTGGAGCCGCATCAGGATCGCCGCGGCCTCCGGGTGCCCGATCCAGATCGGGAGGTAGGTCCGTCCCTCGGCGGTCCGGAGCAGCACGATCGGCTGCTTGCCGGCGAGGTCGAAGCTTACCCCGTAGACCGTCATCTCCTGCATGACCTGCTTCGCAGTGTAGCCCTGGCCCTACCGGTGAAAACCGAGCGTCCGTCGCCGCGGAGGCACGGGTTCCGGCGCCGTCGCGGCTCGAAAAACGAGATCGGCGAAGCGCGTCTCTCGCTACACTCGTCAGCCGCGCGGGCGATTAGCTCAGTCGGTTAGAGCGCCGCTCTGATAAGGCGGAGGTCCCTGGTTCGAATCCAGGATCGCCCATCGACCGTTCTCGCGCGTCGACCTGCACGGCACTGGCGCTGCGGTCACGGCAACCCGCGCCGGTAGATCACGAAGTCTCCCACGGCGGTTCGCTCGTAGCCTGCTCGCTCGAGGAGGGCTCTCGTTCGTGCGTCCTCGAGCTCGTACTCGGTGCGGCTTCGGAGCGACGACGGTCGCGCGTCACGGGGCTTCTCTCGGAGAAGCACGAACCCCGCGTCAGGGTCGGCACGGACTTCCGCGTAGTACTCCGGGTGACGACTGTCGTCGGCCTCCCGCGGGGCGCGTGGGATCACCCTGCCGTCGCGGATCGAGACCGCACGGAGACTCGTCTCGGCGGCCACGAGTCGCTCGCGGCTCTCGAAGTCGGTTCGGTAGGCGATCCAGTAGCCGGCGAACACTCGACGCGGGCCGTGGGTCTCGAGATGGGCGACGAGCGGGGCGAAATCCTGGGGCACGAAGAGGCCGTCGGCTCGCTCGACGAACACCGGCGAGGACGACAGGTGCCAGAGGACCGACGTCGACAGGACAACCGCCGCGACGACGAGCGCCGAGGCGCGAACGAGCGTCGCGCACGCCTGCGCCAGCAGAAGCGCGAGCGCCGGCAGGAGCACGACCACGTAACGCGGCTCGTCGACCAGCCATGTCGAGGGCGAGAGGGCGTAGAGGAACGGGAACGCGGCGACAGTGCCGAATAGCAGGTGCGCCGCCGGGGATCTTCGCCGCCTCCACCACGCCACCGCGAAGAGCACCGCCAGGCCGACGTACACGAGCCCGGACAGCGTCACGCCGAAAAGCCACTCGGACGTCCACGGGATGCGGATGCCGAGGGCCATCGGGAAGGTCGCCGAGACGAAGCCGCGCAGCCTTGCCAGGTAGGGCGTCTGCCCGGAGGCGACGTCGAAGGACCACCAGTCGTGTTGCAGATTGGAGACCAGCCACGGCAACGCCGCGACGAGGGCGGTCGGGACGACGGGCCAGGCGTCACGCCAGATCGTCGGCTTCCGCCACAGCAGCCAGACGAAAGCCGGAATCGCGATCGGCACGATCTGCGGCGTCTGCCACCAGCCGAGGCCGAGCACGAGCCCGAGTAGTGCAGCGTCGACCCGGGATGGTCGCTCCGCGAGGCGGACGACGAGCAGCAGGATGAGAGACGCGAGGACGAGGCCCGATCCGTAGAACCCATGGGCCCTCTCCGACTTCCAGACGAGGTACGGCGGCCAGACCCACAGCAGGACGGCGGCGACCCGTGCTGCGGGCTCCCCGACGGTCCGCCGACCGACCCGCCAAACGATCACCGCCGCCAGGGCCGTGAGCGTGATCGGGACGATGCGAATCGCGAAGGTGCTCGTCCCGAGGAGTGCGAGCAGGGCGGCGGTCGGGAATACCTCGAGCGTGCCGCCGTATCCCTGACCCCAGAAGAAGACCGAGAAGTCCCCGTCGAGGAAGTGGCGGGCCATCAGCCCCCACACCGCCTCGTCGCCGTCGAGCGTGCCGAGCAACGAGCGATAGACGGCGACCCGGAGCACGGTCCCGGCGAGAAGGCCGAGAAGGAGGACCGCCCGCAGCCCGACCGGGCGCGGCCATTCGGCGGCCGCCGGGATCGTCGTCGCCGTCACGCGCCGGGTGCGTAGACGACGAACGGCCCGACGACGTGGCGTTGGTAGCCGTGTGCGGTCAACTGCGACACGAATCGCCGAAGCTCACGTTTGCGCGCCACCGCCTCGGGCCCGGGTTGCCGATCTGCACCGTGGGCGATCGACTCGCGGAAGAGGACAAAGCCGTGGCGCGCCGCCTCCACCTTCCGTTCGTACGGCGGGTACCGGATGAACGGATGGCGCGCCGCCACGGCCTGCCCGTCGACGAACGTCAGCCCCGTGAACTTGTTCTGCGCTGCGATGATGCGCTCGTCCGTGTCGAAGACGAGCCGGTACGCGAGCCAGAAGTCGGCGTAGACGCGGTTGACTCCGAGCCGATCGAGCGTCGAGATCAGCGGCTCGAGGTCGCGCGGCGCCGCCGGCGGTTGCGCTGGGACGGTTTGGAAGTACGTCTCCATCCGGTCCAGGGTCGCGATCGACACGACGAGCGCAACCGCCAGCACGGCACACGCACGCCAGTACGTCGTCGCCAGTTGTGCGACGAGCAGCACGAGTACGGGGCTCAACACGACCAGGTACTTCGGCTCCTGGCTGAAGAACGTTGCAGGGGCCATCGTGTAGACGAAGGGGAAGCTCAGTGCAACGACGTACAGCAGCGAGGTCGCTTCGCGTCTCGTCCTGTAGGCGCCGTAGGCGACGAGGCCGACGACGGCCGCGTACAGGAGAAGGGTCGGGATCGCCGGGAGAAGCCGCTCCTGGGTGAACGGCGTTCGCAAGCCGAGCAACATCGGCACGAGCGGAGACACGAACACGCGCAGCCGGTGCAGGTAGGTCGTGGTGTCCTCGATCGGCGACATGAACGATCCCCAGTCGTTGCGCATGTTCCAGACGATCGAGGGGAGCGCTCCGAGGATCGCGAACACCACGGCGACCCACGCATGCCGCAGGACGGATCTCCGCCGCCAGATCATCCACGCGACCACCGGAACCACGATCGGCACGAGCTGCGCGCTCTCCCACAACGAGAGCCCGACGACGAGGCCGAACGCCCCGAGCCGCTGCTTGGAGGGACGCTCGACGACGCCAAGCGCGAGGAGGAGCAGGAGCGCTGCGTAGAGCGCCCCGCTCGCATAGAACCCCCACTGGTGCGTGAGCTTGTAGACCACGAAGGGCGGCCAGATCCACCAGAGGCAGCCGGCGATGGCCGCAGCGGGCTCGCCGATCGTTCGACGACCCGCGCGCCAGATCACCAGTGCTGTGAGCGCCGAGAGGGCGACGGGAACGAGTCTCAGCGCGACCCAGCTACTGCCGGCGATCCAGAAGACCGGAACCGTCAACAGCACCTCCTGCGACCCGCCGTAGGCCTGCCCCCAGAAGAACGTCGCGAGCTCGCCGTCCACGGCATGGCGGACCATCAGCCCGACGACCGCCTCGTCGCTGTCGGGGACCCCGAGCGCGGAACGGTGGACCCACACACGGAGTGCGAGACCGGCCACGGCGACAAGTCCGAAGAGGACGATCCACCGCGCCGGCCGGGTCGTGGGCCCGGCGGACGTCCTTGACCGGCCGGCGAGGTCGGGCATCGCCGATGCCGCCGCCAGCCGGTGCCGGTCGGCCAGGTCCGCGCTCACTGCGCCGCCACGGAGGCGGAGTCTAAGCGACGGCGCTCGATCGCACTAGAGCGCCTCGAGCGCCTCGACGAGCTCGGCGAGGCGGGTCTCGTCGCCGAAGTGGAGCTCGAGCTTCCCCGCCGCCACCCGGCTGGGCAGGCCCGTGAGGCGCTCGGCCGCAGCGCGGGCCCGCTCGGCCAGCGCGGGGTCGACAGGAGTCGCCCGCGGTCGGCGGCGAGCGCCGCCGTCCTGGGC
>JBKPNM010000127.1:0-4454 GCA_046732615.1 Actinomycetota bacterium
GACGAGCGCGGTACGCCTGCGCCGCGCGAGCGGCGGTATCGCGTCGGAGCGCAACGGCGTCGGGCTGGCTGTCGCGGCCGCGACAGCACGCGCGGCGGCGCTCGCAGGCGCATACGAGACGGTCCTCGCCGCGACTCGTGCGGGAAGGCTGGACACCGCGCGCGCCTGGCTCCTCGTCCGCGAGTTCAAGCCCGTCACCCGGTTCGCACACCCGAGCGCCGCGTCGAGCGTGGCGCTCGCCTCGCTCGCGGACGCCGTCGTTCCGCGCGCCCACGCGGTGCGGACGATCCGCAACGACCTCCTCGACACGTACGAGGCACTGCTGCGGACGTCGCTCTCCGATGCCGGCGACGCGCTGCGCGGCGGGCTGCGGGAGAAGGCGGCGGGCGCGGCGGCGACGGCGCGCGGCTACTGGTGGATCCTCCGCGACGCCTTCGCAGCGCAGCGGGGACGACGTGCGTCCGCGCAGCTCGACGGCTCGTTCGAGCGGCTCGTCGAGGCCGCGCGGAGCGGCAAGCCGGCGCTCACGGCGGCTGCGTCCGCGTCGGTCGAGAAGGACCTGCTCGCGTTCCGCGCGGCGCCCCTCTCGGCCTCCGAGCAGGCGCGCCGCGCCGGTCAGCTGATCCGCTACCTCGGGCTCGTGCCGGTCGAGTACGGGCGCGGGGTCGCGAACGGGAAGGTCATGGTGCCGATCGAGATCCAGGAGGCGAGCGCCTTCCGCGACGGTGCCGCCGTCGCCTTCGGCGAGCTCCAGTCGTACCTGGCCGCCCGTGACCTCGCGGCGACCGGCTCGGTGCAGCAGGCGCTCGCGGCGCTCGATACCCGCCTCGGCGACGCGGAGCGCGGGACGGAGGTCGCGGATCCCGACGAGATCAAGAACCTGACGGGGACCGCGACATCGGCGCTCGACGACGTCTACCCCGACGAGTGGAAGGCCGGTACCGCCGCGGCCGATTTCGACGTCATCGCGACGCTGCTGCACAAGGTCACGGCGCTCGCGGTCGCCGGAGACCTGCGGCGGGCGGAGTCCAGCCGCCTCGAGGCGTACGCGACGTTCGAGCTCGGCCCCGAGCAGCGCCTCCGCGGTCTCGCGCCGTCGCTCTTCCAGCGGGTCGAAGGACTGTTCTGGTACGGCGCCGACGGGCACGACGGCCTCGCGCAGCTCCTGCGCGAGAACGCGAGCGCGGACGAGCTCGCGGAGACCATGGCGGCGCTCGACCTCGCGCTCAAGGAGTCGGCGGAGGCGATCGGGAGCGGGCCGCAGTCCCGCGCCGCCGTCGTCACGAACAGCGCGATCATCGTCTTCCGCGAGGGGCTCGAGGCCGTGCTCATCCTCGCGGCGCTGATGGCGAGCATGGTCGGGGCGCAGCGGAGGCTCCGGAAGCCGCTGATGGCCGGGGTCGGCGTCGCGCTCGTCGCGAGCGTCCTCACGTGGGTCGTCGCGCAGACCGTGCTCGAGTCGCTCGCCGGCTGGGGGGAAAGGCTCGAAGCGGTGGTCTCGCTGATCGCGATCGGCGTGCTGCTGCTGATCCTCAACTGGTTCTACCACCATGTCTATTGGCAAGAAAACCTGCAGGATCTGCATCGCAAGAAGAAGCGCGTGCTGGCGGGCGCGTCGATCGGGCTCGTCTCAGCGCAGGCGCTCGGGCTGATCGCGCTCGGGTTCTCGAGCGTCTACCGCGAGGGGTTCGAGACCGTGCTGTTCCTGCAGGCGCTCACGCTCGAGGCGGGGGCGTGGACGGTGCTCCAGGGCGTGCTGCTCGGGTTCGCCGGCGTCGTCGGCGTCTTCGCGCTCGTCGTCTCGCTCGAGCGGAGACTTCCGCACAAGAAGATGCTGATCGCGACCGGCCTTCTCATCACGGGCGTGCTCGCGGTGCTCGTGGGACACACCGTCCAGACGATGCAGGTCGTCGGTTGGATGCCAGTCACGCCCGTCGACGGGCTGTCACTCCCGTTCTGGGCGGGCATGTGGTTAGGCGTCTTCCCGACCTGGGAGGGCCTGCTGCTGCAGGCTGCCGCGCTCGTCTTCGTGCTCGGCAGCTACGTCGCGTCCGAGGCGCTCAAGCGGCGGAAGCGTCGGCGCATCCTCTCCGCACCGATCGCGCCCGCCGTCGCGACGGCCGGCTCAGCGCCCGAGCTCCCACGCGAGGTGGGCGAGCTCCGGCTCGATCAGCTTCTCCCACGCGAGCGCGACGGCCTTGGGCGAGCCGGGCACCGAGACGACGACCGCGCCGCGGTAGGTGCCGGCGGTCGCGCGTGAGAGCATCGCGGCCGAGCCGACCTGCTCCCAGCTGAGCATCCGAAAGAGCTCGCCGAAGCCGGGCAGCGTCTTCTCGAGCATCCCGGCGAGCGTGTCGTACGTCGTGTCCCGGCGCGAGACGCCGGTGCCGCCGTTGACGACGACGACGCGCGCGTCGGCAACGAGCTCGTCGACCGCGCTACGCACCTCGTCCGGCTCGTCCCGCACGACCCGGTAGCCCGAGACGACGGCGCCTGCGTCGGCGACGTGCTCCTGCAGCCAGCGGCCGTTCGTGTCGTCCTCGTGCGTCCGCGTGTCGCTGACGGTGACGATGCCGACCGCGATCGGCCCGAGCTCGGCGGCGGCGGCCCGGTGCGCGTCGGTGCCCACGACGAGCGATCCTAGATGGTTGCCTCGGCCGCTCGGGTACGCTCGCGGCGTGAGCGACCCGGGAGCCGTCGTCACCCGCGCCGTCGACCGGCTGCGGCCGCTGCACAAGGCGGCGGCGCTGTCGTGGTGGCACGCGAACGTCGAGGCCACCGAGGAGCACGAGCAGCAGCGTGTCGCAGCGGAGCTCGCGCTCTCGGACGCGCTCGCCGACGGCCAGCTCTTCCGAGACGTCGAGGAGGCGCGTGCGAACGGCGCCGACGGGCTCGTGCGCCGGCAGCTCGAACTGCTCCACTCGAGCCTCGTCCCGCACCAGGTTCCCGAGGAGATCCGGCACCGGATCGTCGAGCTCGAGGCCTCCGTCGAGGCGCGCTTCGCGCAGCACCGCGGCGAGGTCGCGGGTCGTCCCGTCGACGACAACGAGATCAAGCGGATCCTGCGCACGAGCGACGACGTCGACGTGCGCGGCGAGGCGTGGGAGGCGTCGAAGACGGTCGGCGCGGCGGTGGCCGACGACGTCCGTGAGCTCGCGCGGCTGCGGAACGAGGCGGCTCGGTCGCTCGGCTACCGCGACTGGTTCGCGCTCGCGATCACGACCTCCGAGATGGACGAGACGAAGCTCTTCGCGACGCTCGACGACTGCGACCGCCTCACCGCCGACGCGTTCGCCGCGTGGAAGGCGGCCACCGACGCGAGGCTCGCCGAGCGCTTCGTCTGCGCCGTCGGCGACCTGCGCCCCTGGCACTACGAGGATCCCTTCTTCCAGGAGGTTCCCGCGGCCGGCGGCGTCGACCTGGAGAGCGTCTTCGCGGGAAAGGACGTCGTCGAGCTCGCACGCGCGACGTTCGACGGGATCGGCGTCGACACCGCCCCGATCCTCGCCCGTAGCGACCTGTACCCGCGCGACGGAAAGTCCCAGCACGCGTTCTGCATCGACGTCGACCGCGAGGGCGACGTCCGCGTGCTCGCCAACGTCGAGCACGACCGCTACTGGGCCGACACGATGCTCCACGAGCTCGGTCACGGCGCCTACGACATCGGCTACGACCCGACGCTCCCCTGGCTGCTGCGCGACACCCACCTCACCATGACCGAAGGGATCGCGATCCTGATGGGGCGCCTCGCGCTCGAGGCCGATTGGCTCGAGCGCGTGGCCGGCGTGCCGGCTGCCGAGGCCGAGGAGCTCGACGGGAGGCTGCGGGCGGCGCAGGCCGCGGAGCTGCTCGTCTTCACGCGCTGGGTGCTCGTGATGACGAACTTCGAGCGCGCGCTCTACGCGGATCCCGAAGCCGACCTCGCCTCCACTTGGTGGGCCCTTGTCGCGCGCTACCAGCTCCTGACGCCCCCCGAGGGCCGCGCCGCGCCCGACTGGGCGGCGAAGATCCACGTCGCCTGCGCGCCGGTCTACTACCACACGTACCTCTACGGGAACCTCGTCGCCTCGCAGGTCCGCGACACGATCGACCGCGCTGCGGGCGGCCTCGTCGGCCGTCGCGAGGCGGGATCGCTGCTCGCCGAGCGGATCTTCCGGCGTGGCCAGTCGCTGCGCTGGGACCAGCTGCTCGAAGAGGCGACCGGCGGGCCGCTCACGGCGGCGCACGCCGCCCGGTTCATCGAACGCGGCATGGCGACGTGAGCAGGGCGGCCGGGCTCAACCACGTCAGCGTCGTCGCGCACGACCTCGAGGAGTCGGTCGCGTTCTACGTCGACGTGCTGGGCCTGGAGCCGCTGCCGACCCCGGACTTCGGCATCCCGGTGCGGTGGCTCCGCGCGGGCTCGCTGCAGGTGCATGTCTTCGAGCGGCCCGACGAGCCGCCCAGCCACGCCC
>JBKPNM010000128.1:0-3413 GCA_046732615.1 Actinomycetota bacterium
CCGCCGAGCCCGGCGCGGAGGCCGAGGGAGAGCCCGCCGGGGCCGAGGTCGTGCCGGAGCCCGTCGTCGCGTCCGAGGACGGCGCCGCACCCCCGGAGCCGGCGCCGAAGGGGAAGCCCCGAAGACGCAAGCCGAAGATCCACGTGCCCGACATCGACGCAGCGACGCCCGACGGCGGCGAGGCGCCAACGGAGCCCGTCGCCGACGCGCCGGCCGTCGACGGCGCCGAGCCTGCGGACGGAAGGGAACCGCCCGCGCCCGCCGAGGGCGCACCGCGGAAGCGCACCCGCCGCGGAACGAGGGGTGGGAAGAACCGCCGCAAACGGGCCGCGGCGAACGGTGACGCCGACGCCGTCGGAGAGGACGGCGGCAGCGCCGATGCCCCGGCGGTCGAAGAGCCCGCGAGCGTCCCCGCGACGACCCCGACCCAGCCGGGGAACGGCGAGGGAGACGGGTACGTGCCGATGTCGGAGTGGATCGAGGACTTCGACCGGCGGCCCTGAGCCTCTCCACAGGCCTGATCTCCGCTACAATCCGGCGGCTCGCGGGCGCTGCCCGCGATTTCCTCGTCAGAAGGCCTCCGCATGAGCTACGCGATCATCTCCGTCGGCGGTAAGCAGTACCGCGTCCACGAGGGCGAGCGCCTGCTCGTCGATCGCCTTGCGCTCGAGGACGGAGCGTCGTTCACGCCGACCGTGCTCCTCACCGGCGGCGACGGCGAGCCCGAGCTCGCGCCGTCCGGCGGGGTCGTCACGGCGAAGGTGCTCGCGCACGAGAAGGGCCCGAAGATCCGCATCGGCAAGTACAAGCAGCGGACCGGCTACAAGCGCCACACCGGATTCCGCGCGTCGCTCACCAGGATCCAGATCGAGTCGATCGGGGGCGCGCCCGGGAAGCGCGAGCGCGCGACGCGGAAGCCGCAGACGACCCGCTCGACGCCGCCCGCAGAGGCTCCCTCGGCGCTGCCCGCCGGCTATGCGAGCCTCACCGTCGCCCAGATCAGGGAAGGCGCGCCGACGTGGGACGCGGCGGCGCTCGCCGCGGCGCTCGAGCACGAGACCACGCATGGCAAGCGGAAGGGCGCGATCGCAGCGCTCGAGGCCGCGATCTCGGAGGAGGACGCGTAGATGGCACACAAGAAAGGGCTCGGCTCCTCGAAGAACGGCCGCGATTCCGAGAGCAAGCGCCTCGGCGTGAAGATCTTCGCCGGCCAGGAGGTCAAGGCCGGGAACATCATCGTGCGCCAGCGGGGCACGCGGTTCCGCCCCGGCCCTGGCGTGGGCATCGGTCGCGACGACACGCTCTTCGCGCTGCGCGAGGGCGTAGTCGAGTTCCACCGCAGCGGCGAGCGGCGCTCCGTCTCGGTCGCGGCTCGCGCCGAGACGGCCTAGCACGGGTCCGGGAACCGGGCCGCAGCCGGGAGGCGCTCGTGTTCCACGACCGCGCCCGCATCGTCGTCCGTTCCGGCCGTGGCGGCGACGGCGCGCTGAGCTTCCGCCGCGAGAAGTACGTGCCGAAGGGTGGCCCCGACGGCGGTGACGGCGGCCGCGGCGGTGACGTCGCGCTCTTCGCCGACGCGTCGCTCCGCGACCTCTCCTCCCTCCGTGGACGGCGCCTGCTCGCAGCTGCGCGAGGCGGCAATGGCCGCGGTGCGCGCAAGCACGGCGCCGACGGCGCGGCGGTCGAGCTCGCCGTGCCCGTGGGCACGCAGGTTGTTGCCGAGGACGGCGGGCTCGTCGCCGACCTCGCGCGCGCCGGTGCGCGGGTAGTCGTCGCGGAGGGCGGCGGGGGAGGACGGGGGAACGCTCGCTTCGCCACGCCGACGAGGCAGACGCCCCGCTTCGCGGAGACGGGCCTCCCCGGGGCCGAGCGGGCGCTCGAGCTGCGCCTCAAGCTCGTCGTCGACGCCGCCCTCGCCGGCCTGCCGAACGCGGGCAAGTCGTCGCTCCTGCGCCGCCTCTCGAACGCGACGCCCAAGGTCGCCGACTACCCCTTCACGACGCTCGAGCCCGTGCTCGGGACGGTCGAGGCGCCGGACGGCTCGCAGCTGACGGTCGCCGACGTCCCCGGCCTGATCGAGGGTGCGAGCGCCGGAGTCGGGCTCGGTCACGCGTTCCTGGCGCACCTCGAGCGTGCACGCCTCCTCGTCCACGTGATCGACGCTTCCGAGGGCGACGCCGACTCGCGCTTCGCGGCGATCGACCGCGAGCTCGGCCTCTACGGCGCGGGCCTCGACGAGCGGCCGCAGGTCGTCGTCCTCAACAAGGCCGACCTCAGCCCGGAGCCGGCTCCCTTCGGAGTCGACGATTCCCGCATCCTCGCGGTCTACCGGGTCTCCTGCGCGACGGGCGCGGGAATCGACGAGCTCGAGCGAGCGCTCTTCGCGCTCTGTCCCGCAGCGCCCGACGCCGAGGACGACGAAGAGGCGCTCCCCGAGTTCCTCGACTACCGGCCGTCACCGGCCGCTCGACGAGCCTTCCGCGTCCTGCGCACCGACCGCGGCTTCCGCGTCGTCGGCGAGCCGCCCGAGGGCGACGAGCTCGAGGCTGCGCTCCGCGCAGCCGGTGTTCGGCCCGGCTCGCTCGTGGAGCTCGGCGACGAGGAGCTCGAGTGGCAGTGAACGTCGTGCGGGGCGCGGCTTCACCCTCGCCGCTCACGGTGGAGCGTCCATGAACGTCGGCGTCTTCGGAGGAGCGTTCGACCCGCCGCACGTCGGCCACGTCGAGCTCGCGCGCGCGGGGATCGAGCAGTTCGGGTTCGACCGCCTGCTCGTGCGCGTCGTCGAGCGTCCCGGGCACAAGGACGTCTCGACCGCAGCGGAGATCCGGCTCGTCCTCTCCGAGCTCGCGTTCGGCCGGCTCGACGAGGCCGAGGTCGCGCTGGACCCGTTCGCGCGCACGGTCGACTCGCTCGAGGCGCTCGCGCTCGAGGATCCGGTGTTTCTCGTCGGCGCGGACGAGTTCGCCGACTTTCCCTCGTGGAAGGATCCCGCGCGGGTGCTCGAGCTCTCGCGGCTCGGCGTCGCGACGCGGCCGGGCATCGACAGGGCCCGCCTCGACCGTGTTCGCGCGGGGCTCGACCGGCCGGACCGCGTCACGTTCTTCGAGATCGAGCCCCTCGCCGTCTCGTCGTCCGAGATCCGTTCTCGCGCCGCTCGCGGCCGGTCGATCGACGGCCTCGTTCCGCCCTCCGTGCTCGCCGAGATCGAGCGTCTCGCGCTCTACCGGCGCGTTGACCGGTCGGGGGACGGGGGTATGCTTCGAAGCGACCCGACCGAAGGGACGACGCCCACCTGACCTCTCTCGAGCAAGCACGCCGCATCGCCGCCCTCTGCGAGGAGAAGCTGGCGACGGACGTGGCGATCCTCGACATGCGGTCGGTGTGTGACTACACCGACTACTTCGTGATCGCGA
>JBKPNM010000129.1:0-31750 GCA_046732615.1 Actinomycetota bacterium
AGCGGTCGACCGCGTGCCGGTACGAGACGTCGTCCTCGACCCCGAGGACGGTTGCCGACACGCCCCGCGGGAGGAGAGTGTCCGGCTCCCAGGCGGCCCGCACCGCGGCGCCGTAGGCGATGTCGCCGTCGCGGAGCTGGCGATCCCACCGCAGCACGTCGGCCGCGAGCGCGACGAGAAGCGCTGCGACGGCGACGAGCGCGACGACGGCCACGGCGCCCGCCGCGGGGCGCAGCCAGGGAGGCGCGGTCACGCGGACCGCCCCCATGCGAGGCGCGCGCACCAGCGCTCATTGAGGGCAACGAGCCCGAGGAGCGCGGCGCCGACGCAGACGAGCGCCCACGGCGACGAGCCGACGAGCGTGAGCCGCTCCCGCACCGTCGTGTTCCGCAGCAGCTCGGGACGGTCGACGAGGACGTTCTTGCCGGCGATCTGCGTGAAGAGTCGCCTGTCCTCGGCCGCAGGGAAGAGCGGCACGACGCGCAGCCGGATCCCGTCCGCGTCGTAGGCGACCAGCTCCTCGGTCAGCGCCGTGGTGTCGAAGCCCGAGTCGTCGAGGTCGCTGAGGAGCAGGACCGAGAGGTCGGGATTCCCTTCACGGGCGATCACGGCGCGCGCCTCTGCGAGTCCGGTCGAGATGCGCGTGCCACCGCGGAAGGAGAGCGACCAGGGGCTTTCCTCGCGCGGCCGCTGCGGAGGACCGGCGTTCCCCCCGCCGCGGCGACCGCCGAAGCGCTGGGCGAAGCCGACCGGGCCCTGGTCGAAGAACCGCAGCATCGGACGGAGCTCCTCGCTGCGGGTATCGGGCGGCAGCATCTCGTACGCGCTGTCCGAGAAGACGATCAGGCCGATGCGCCCTTCCGTCTCCGCGAACGACTGCAGCACGCGCTGGACGCGCTGGGACTTCTGGGCGTCGACGCTCGTCGAGAGGTCGAGCACGACGATCCCGCCGCTGCCGCTCGCGAAGTAGCTCGTCGGCAGCGCGTGCAGGTCACGCGCGAACCCGAAGGCGGCGGCCAGCAGCGCGACCGCCGCGGCGGCCAGCCCGAGCCTGACCCAGCGCGTGCGCCGGTGCTCGCGACGCAGCTCGTCCACGGCCGAGGTCGGCAGGCCGGCCCGCCGCCGGAGCGAGAGCTCGGTCATGCGGCGACCTCGGCGGAGACAGCGTCCTCGACGCGACGCGCGAACGACTCGACCTCTTCGCCGGTCGACGCGTCCGGCGACCAGGCGAGCGCCCGCGCGTCGTCGGCGAGCGCCTCGTAGCCCAGGACGTCGAGCTCGCGCGCAACGCGCTCGAGCGCGCGGCGCCGCTCGGCCGGCCCGACGCCGTTGCCCAGGTCTGCCCGCGCGAGCTCGAGTGCACGTTCGAGCGGCGGGCGGGCCGGACGCTGTTCGAGATCCTCGGGCGCCGCGGGGACGTGCCACAGGCGACGCCCCAGCCACACGGCTCCGGCGACGAGGGCAAGCGCGGCGAGCAGCAGCACCGCGGCCAGTCCCTTCGGCCCGAACCGCGTCGTGAGCGCCGGAAGCTCCGTCTCGCTCGCCCGCCAGCGGATCGCCTCCACGTCGTCCGACGCGACGCGCGACGCGACTACGACCGCAGGCCAGTCGACGACGTCGCGCCCGGCGCCCGGGCTGTCCCGGAAGCGATAGCGCACCAGGCCGGGCGGGAAGTCCGCCACACCCCGCGCGGCGGCGGGCTCGCATCCCTCGCGCAGACAACGGAGCGGATAGCGGAAGCGGACGTGCGCACTCGCGCCGGTCACATGGCGCTCGACCGTCGGCTTGCCCGCGAGCTCGTAGGGCGTGAAATCGACCTGCATCGTGATCGAGTCCGGCCGGACGATTCGCGCATCGGCGACGACGTCCGCGGTCGCGACGACCGGGGCACCGAAGGCGACGACGTTCGGCGCAACGTCGGCAGTGACGGAGACCGCGCTGCGCGGCTCGGCGGCGTTCTCGCTCTCGCCGTCGACCGCGACCCAGACCTCGCGGATCGCGAGGCCGACGAGCACGGCGGCGGCCACCTGCACCGCGACCACGGCCCATCGCTTCACGCCGCTTGCCCCCACGCGGCCTGCCGCTCGGCCGACCAGCTGAGGAAGGCCTCGAACACGTGCTCGCGGTCCTCCTGCCCGATCACGACCGGCTCGACCCCGAGCGAGCGCAGCCCGCCCACGAGCTCGCCGAGGCGCTGCTCGTGGCGCTCGCAGAGCCTCTCGGACTCGCCGGCCGCAAGGCGCACGAGCCGCGTGCGGCCGTTCGGCCCGACGAGCGGAACGACGATGCGGTCGACGTCCGGGAACCGCTGCTCCCACACGGGATCCTGGAGGATCACCGGCACGACGTCCCACCCGCGGTCGAGCGCCCACTCCCACGTCTCCAGCGGCGTCGGCTCGATGAAGTCGGAGAGGACGAAGACGAAGCTCGCCGACGGCACCTGGCGCCGGTGGATCGTGAGGAACTCGAACATGCCCGTGATCGAGTCGGCCGGGGTCGCGCGCTCGGGGACGGCGTGCTCGGCGAGCACGACGCTCCTGCGCCCGCTCGTCGGGGGGCTCCACCCGACGACACCCGGCCGGTCGTGCTCGAGCCGCCCGACGAGGCCTCGCGACTCGGCGACGCTCGCCTCGATCAGCCCGACCGCGACATCGGCCGCCTCGGCCTTGTGCAGGAACGGCAGGCCGGGCGGACAGAGCGACATCCCGGGGCGACGGTCGAGGCAGACGACGACCCGCGGCGCTTCGTCGGCGAGGTACTCACGGACGACGAACTCGTCGCTCGCTCGCGCGGCAGACAGGCGCGCGGACGCGGCCCAGTCGATCCGGTGCGGGTCGTCACCCGACACATAGGGACGCGATCCCGCGATGTCGGACCCCGAGCCGCGTCGCGCCCCGTGCATCGACCCGAAAGCGAGCCCGATCAGGCGCCGGCGCGAGACCAGCGGGAAGGTGAGGCCGCCGCCGATCATCCGTCGTCGGGGACGGGCGGCCGGTCGTCCTCGAGCACGGCCGACGGCGGCGGCGCGAGGGCGAGGCACTCGTCCGCGAACCCGCGCATGACGGCGGCCATCCCGTGCTGGCGCGCCTCGGCGAGCTTCGCCGGCGTGAGCACCACTCGATGCCCGAGCACCGCGACGAGGAGCCGCTCGACGTCGCCGGGCACGACGTACTGCCGGCCGTGGAGCAGCGCCCAGCCGCGTGCCGCCCGCTCGAGCGCGAGGCTCCCGCGCACCGAGGCGCCGACCGACGTCGCGCTCATCTCGCGCGTCGCACGGACGAGCTGCACGATCCACTCCGCGATCAGCGGATCGAGATACACGGTGGTCGTCGCCCGCTGGAGCGCCTCGATCTCACCGATGCCGACGACGGCCTGCAGCGCTGCCAGCGGATGCTCTACGCGCTGGTCCTCGATCACCTTCAGCTCCTCGGCCGCGCTCGGGTAGCCGAGCGATGTCCTCAGGAAGAACCGGTCGAGCTGCGCTTCGGGGAGCGGAAACGTGCCCTCGTACTCGATCGGGTTCTCCGTCGCGAGCAGCAGGAAAGGCCGGGGGACGGGTTTCGTCGCGCCGTCGACGGTCACCTGGCGCTCGGCCATCGCCTCGAGGAGCGCCGACTGTGTCTTCGGCATGGCCCGGTTGATCTCGTCGACGAGGACGACGTTCGCGAAGATCGGTCCCGGCCGGAACTCGAAGTCCCGCGTCCGCTGGTCGTACACCGCGAGCCCCGTCACGTCGGTCGGCTGGAGGTCCGGCGTGCACTGGATCCTCGTCCCGAGCGATCCCTCGATCGACTGGGACACCGCCCGGGCGAGCACCGTCTTCGCGGTTCCGGGGACGTCCTCGAACAGCACGTGGCCGCCGCAGGCGAGCGCGGTGAGGACGAGGCGAACCTCGTCGCTCTTGCCGTGCACGACCGTCTCGATGTTCTCGAGCAGCCGGGTTGCGACGGCCACCGCCTCCTGCAGCTCGTCCGTGCGCGCCGGGTCGGCCAACACGCCGACGAGTGTAGTCGGGGGCTCCACGCCGGTCGCGCGCGCCGGGGAGCGGAGCTACGTGTCTTCCGCCGAGCGCGGCGGCTTCACGCTCGCGGGCGGGCGCGTCGCCGGAAGCATCGGCAGCTGGCCGGCGCGCAGCGCCTCGACATGGAGCGCGCGGAGCGCGTCGCTGTTCATCGAGTCGCGCAGCGGGGGCACTGCTTGGTTCCCGGAGGAGCCGGTAGAGAGGCTCATCCCGGTCGCCCACCCGCCGATGCTGACGGCGAGCAGTGCAGCGACCGATGCCACGTTGCCGACGAGCCGGCTCGAGATCCGGTGCGCCCGCACCGGCGTCACCACGAAGGCGTGCGGGGGCTCGAGCAGCGGCGCGGCGCGAAGCTCCTCGGTCACCCAGCGGCTCTGCCTCTCGAAGGCGCGGCAGTCCGCGCAGCGCGCGAGGTGCCGCGCGACCGCGCGGCGCTCGACATCCGCGATCGCAGCGTCGAGCCGCTGCGAGAGCAGCGAGCGCGTGCGGTCACACCGGGACGGACCCATACCCGTCATGCTGACTTGGACGTCGGAACGGCCGAGTGGTTAGTCCGTCCCACGTCGCTCAGAAGAGCCCGGTGTGCGGATCGAGCGCGATGCCGGCGACGATCATCGTGACCCCCATCGCCAGGAAGAGCCATGCCGTCGCGCGCGCGTCTGCCCGCTCGTCGCTCGTCGCGCTCCGAACGCCCTTCGAGAAGATGCCGACGCCGAGCAGCGAGCCGAGTGCGTCGCCTTCCTCGTCCGAGCCGGAGGGCCGCAGGGGCCCACGCACGCCGGCGAACACGCCCAGTACGACGAGGAAGCAGCCGACGACGTAGAGGCCGGTCGCCGCGCTCCGCCAGACGGAGCTGCCGAGCGCGAGCCCGATCAGGCCGGAGAGGAGGCCGATGACGACGACGGCCGAGCCGAAGAGGACGACGATCCGTCGCGCGGCGGCGCGCACGTCGTGTCCACCCGAGCTAGCCGGCCGACTCGACCGGCTGCGCGGCTACGTGCCCGCCCTCGGCGATGTTCATCGGCCAGCGCTCGAGCGGGTAGTGACACGCGACGAGATGCTCGTAGGCGATCGGGGCGAGCGGCGGCGTCTCGACGTCGCAGTGCCCCTGGTGGAAGCGCGGGCAGCGTGGGTGGAAGTTGCAGGCCACCGGAGGGTTGATCGGGTTCGGTACGTCGCCTTCGAGCACGACCTGCTTCCGCGCGCGCCCGATGTCGGGGCTGGCGATCGGTACGGCGCTCAGGAGCGCACCCGTGTACGGATGCTTCGGGTGGACGTAGAGCTCGTCGCGATCCGCGAGCTCGACCGCCTTGCCGAGGTACATGACCATCACCCGGTCGGAGATGTGACGCACGACGTTGAGGTCGTGGGCGATGAAGACGTACGTGAGCCCGAACTCCCGCTGGAGGTCCTTGAGCAGGTTGAGGATCTGGGCCTGCACCGAGACGTCGAGCGCCGACACCGGCTCGTCACAGAAGATCAGCTTCGGGTTGACGGCGAGCGCCCGGGCCACGCCGATGCGCTGGCGCTGACCGCCGGAGAACTCGTGCGGGAAGCGGTTGTAGTGCTCGGGGTTGAGGCCGACGACCTCGAGCAGCTCCTGGACACGCCGCTTGCGCTCGGCGGGCGTCCCGATGCCGTGAAGCTCGAGCGCCTCACCGATGATGAAGCCGACGCGCTTCCGTGCATTGAGCGATGCGTACGGATCCTGGAAGACCATCATCATGTTCCGCCGCAGCGGGCGCATTTCGCGCCGAGACAGGCGCGTGATGTCCTGCCCTTGGAAGAGGATCCGGCCCTCGGTCGGCTCGAGCAGCTTGAGGATGCAGCGGACGAGGGTGGACTTGCCGCACCCGGACTCGCCGACGATCCCGAGCGTCTCGCCCTCGCGCAGGCTGAAGGAGATGCCGTCGACGGCCTTCACCGTCGCGATCTCCTTCTGGAAGATGATCCCCCGCGTGACGGGGAAGTGCTTCTTGAGATCGTCGACGACGAGGAGCTCGTTCCCCGACTCGGCGATCGTGCTCGTGCTCACGCCTGCGCCCCCGCCGTGAGCGTGTCGACGAGCGCCGCAGCCTCACGTGACTTCGTGTCGGCGTCGAGGTGGCAGGCCTCCTCGTGCGCGGGGTCGCCCGACGTGTTCGCGAGGCGTGGATCCTTCTCGCGGCAGACTGGCATCGCGAACGAGCAGCGCGGGTGGAAGCGGCAGCCGGCGGGCGGGTTCAGGAGCGAGGGCGGCTGGCCGGGGATCTGGTACAGGCGCTCGACGTTCACGTCGAGCCGGGGCAGCGAGCCCATCAGGCCCCAGGTGTAGGGGTGTCGCGGCTCGTTGAAGATCGACCGCACCGCTCCCCGCTCGACGATCCGAGCGGCGTACATGACGATCACGTCGTCCGCGACCTCGGCGACGACGCCGAGATCGTGCGTGATCATGATCACGGCAGAGCCGAAGTCCTCCTGCAATCGTTTGAGCAGGGCGAGGATCTGCGCCTGTGTCGTCACGTCGAGCGCCGTCGTCGGCTCGTCCGCGATGATCAGGTCGGGGTTGTTGATCAGGGCCATCGCGATCATCACGCGCTGGCGCATCCCGCCCGAGAACTGGTGCGGGTAGTCGTCGATTCTTCGTTCGGCGCGCGGGATCCCGACCGCCTTGAGCATCTCGAGCGCGCGGGCGTACGCCTGCTTCCGCGACACGTCGTGGTGCAGGGCGACCGCCTCGGCGAGCTGGCGGCCGATCTTGTGCACGGGGTTGAGCGACGTCATCGGGTCCTGGAAGATCATCGCGATCTCGTCCCCGCGCACCTGCCGGAGCCGGCTGTTCGAGGCCTTCAGCAGGTTCTCGCCCCGGAACAGCACCTCGCCGCTCGAGACCGTGAACTTCGGGTCGTTGAGCCCCATCACCGTGAGGCAGGTGACGCTCTTGCCCGAGCCGGACTCGCCGACGATCCCGAGCACCTGTCCCGGCTCGACGGTGAAGCTGACGCCGTCGACCGCCTTGACGATGCCGTCGTCCGTCTTGAACTCGGTCCGCAGGTCGCGGACGTCGAGGAGCGCGGCGCTCATCCGGGAGAGCTTACGTGAGCCGAATGCGTGGATCGATCCACGCGTAGAGGAGGTCGACGACGAGCGAGAAGATGATGATCGCGATCGCGCCGAAGATGACCACGCCCTGGAGCACGGGCAGGTCGAACCGCCCGATCGACTCGAGAGCCGTACCCCCCAGACCGTTGAGGCCGAAGACCGCCTCGATGAAGATCGCGCCGCCGAGCAGCAGACCGATGTCCATGCCGACCATCGTCACGACCGGGAGCATCGCGTTGCGCAGGACGTGCGTGCGGATCACCGTGCGCTCCGGCGCACCTTTTGCCCGGGCCGTCCGCACGTAGTCCATGGTCAGGGTCTCCATCACCTCGGCGCGGACAAACCTGACGTAGGTGCCCGCCACCACGATCGCGAGCGTCAGGCACGGCAGGATCATGTGGTAGGCCCAGTCCCACACCCCGCCGCAGGCAGCGGCCTCGGGGACGCTGAAGACCTCGCAGTAGCCGCCGATCGGCGTCAGCCCGAGCTTGTAGCCGACCACGTAGGACAGGACGAGGCCGATCCAGAACGACGGGAGCGAGATGCCGATCAGGACGTACACCATCGCCGCCCTGTCGAGCAGCGACCGCGGCCGGAGCGCCGAGAAGATCCCGAGCGGGATCGCGATCGACAGCACCATGATCATGGCGCCGAACACGAGCGACGCGGTGATCGGCGCGGCTCGGAGGATCTCCTCGTTGACCGACTGGCGCGTCACGAAGGACTGCCCGAGCGACCCCTCGAGCACCAGGCGCTTGAGGAACTTCGCGTACTGGACGTAGAACGGCTGGTCGAGCCCGAGGAACTTCTCGACCTCGTGGACGCGCTCGGGCGTCGCCGACTGCCCCGCCGCGAGGCGCGCCGGGTTGGCCGGAACGAGGAAGAAGATCACGTAGGTGACGAACGTGACGGCGATGAAGAGGACGCACGCCCACAGGAGCCGTCGGATCAGGTATCGCGCCACGTGGTCGGGAGGGTAATCGAATCCGTTGTTCGGGGAAAGTGGGCGGGGGGAGCGCTGCTCCCCCCGCCCGGTCCGTCAGATGGTGCTTCGGTGCTCCGTTCCTACTTCGTGCAGATCTGCGTCAGCAGGATGCCCTGAGCACCCGAGTACTGGAAGCACCCGACCTTCGTGCTCGTCAGCCAGCGCGCCGACGTGGAGATGTACGGGGCGACCGGCGCCTGGTCCCTCATCATGTCGCGATCGAGGATCGCGTACGCGTTGGTCCGGGCGTCACCCGCCAGCTTGTATGCCTGATCCATGCGCTTGTTGAACGTCCCGTTGTTGAAGTACGACGCGTTGACGTTGTTGTCGGCCTGGATGCGGCGGCCGTCGAGCAGCACGTTGATGAAGTTCGCCGGATCCGGGTAGTCGGCGATCCAGCCCTCGAGCGTGAGGTCGAACGGCTCACCGCGGGTGGCCGTCTTCTCGTGCTGGACGACGCGATCGAAGAGCTTGATCTCGACGTCGATGCCGATCTGCTTCAGGTTGAACTGGACCGACTGCGCGATCGGGGGGCCGGCGGTGGTGTTGTACGTGTACATCACGGCCTTGCCGTCCCGCGTGTTGCCCTGCGCGAGGGGCTTCGCCTTCGCGTAGTTGGGGCCCTTGAGCGAGTAGATGTCGTAGTTCTTGAAGCCGGGCATGCCCATCGGGATGAACTGATCCGAGCGGTTACCGGCCAGGTAGCCGTGCTGCGCGACCATGAAGCGGCGGTCGATCGCGTTGGCCACGGCCTGCCGCAGCTTCGTGTTGTTCTGGAAGATGCCGCGCGACGTGTTCATCGCGAGGTACCAGTTGCCGATCTGCGGCTTGACGAAGAACTGGCCCTTGTTGATGCCGTACTTGTCGGCGAGCTCCTTGGCCTGCGCGGGCGGGAACGAGCAGAGATCCGCCTCGCCGCGCTCGCACATCAGCCGCTGCGTCGCGGGGTCGGGCCCGACGATCCAGCGGAGCTGGTCGACATTGGCTGCGAAGCCGAGCGACTTGAACGGCTCCTGGTTGTTCTTCCAGTACGGGTTCCGAACCGCGAGAGCGGAGTTCTTCGGGTTCCACTCCTTGAGGTAGTACGGGCCGGCCGAGACGACCGGGGCCTTGATGCCCTCTGCCGTGAACGGGAGGTTCACCGGAACGGCCGAGAAGAACTGCATCGTCATCCGGGCGAGGAAGTCCGGCGCGACCTGCTTGAGCGTGACGCGGAAGACCTGGCCCTTTGCGCTGTAGCTCGCGATGTCGTCCATGAACGACGAGGCGGGCGACTGCATCGCGGTGTTCTTGCCGCGGTCGAAGGCGCGCTTGAAGTTCGCCGCCGTCACCGGCTTGCCGTCGGAGAAGCGGAAGCCCTTCTTGACGGTGAACGTGTACGTCTTGCCGCCGTTCGTGACCCGCGGCATCGGCGCTGCCATGCCGGCGAGGCGGTTGCGGGCCGGCCCCTCGGTGTGCGGGTAGTACAGCAGCGTGAGGTTCGTCGCCGACATCATGTTCCACGAGTGGCTGAAGTAGGCGAGGCCCGGATCGACGTAGTCGAAGTCGCTCCGGCTGACGGTGGTGATGGTCCCACCCTTCTTCGCCGTCGCGGCGGCGGTACCCGCTCCGGCGCCCGACGCGGTCGATGCGAACATCGCCGCTGCGAGCAGAGAAGCCCCGATCGCGGTCATCACGACCGAGGCCAGCATGCGTCCCTTCATTTCACTCCTTTCCGAGTGCAGCCCGGCTGGGTTCCGGGCAGAGGCACCATTCGCCCGTCTCGTATGACGGACGGCACGGTGGTTTGTTAGAGACAGGAGAAGAATTTCTCTTTGCACGGTTTAGGGCGCGCGGTACACCCGCGTGACTGGTGCTCATGCGAAGAAGGGGACCTAGAGCCTTGAGCGAGGATCGAATGCGTCGCGCAGGCCGTCGCCGAGCAGGTTGAAGGCGAGTGTGGTGAGGACGACGGCGATACCGGGCCAGAGCATCAGCAGGGGCACGGTGGTGTAGTAGTTGGGCGCCTCGGCGAGGAGGTTGCCCCAGCTCGCCGTGGGGAGCTGGATGCCGACGCCGAGGAACGAGAGAGCCGCCTCGAACAGGATGTAGCTCGCCACGATCAGGGACGAGTAGACGATGATCGGAGCCATGAGGTGCGGTAGCAGGTGGGAGCGGATGATCCGCATGTCGCTCGCGCCCGTCATGAGCGCGGCCTCGACGAACTCCTTCTCCCTGAGCGAGAACACCTTCGCCCGGATGATCCGAGCGGGGTAGAACCAGCCGAAGATCGTGAAGATGAGGACGAGCGTCACGACCCCCTCGCCGAGCAGCCCGCCGAACGTGATGCCGTTCAGACGACTTCCGGCGGTCGACGCGAGTGCGATCGCGAAGAGGATGACCGGGAACGCCATGGTGATCTCGGTCAGGCGCGCCACGATCGTGTCGATCCACCCCCGGTAGTACCCGGCCATCGCGCCCATCGTGACACCGATCGTCATCACGAAGAACGTCGAGATGAGCGCGACCTGCAACGAGACGCGGCCGCCGTACAGCAGCCGGAGGAACTCGTCGCGACCGAGCGTGCCGTCCGCCCCGAGGATCAGGAGATCCGTATTGCCCGTGTCGTAGTTCGAGACGTGCGACATCGGGCCGACGGGCAGCAGGCCGTCGTCGAGCGCGTCCGGGAAGATCTGATTGGGACCGTGCCCCAGCAGGTGCTCCGCGAGCCACGCGCCCGGGTAGACGGCGATCATCAGGAAGACGAGGAACACGATGCTCGCGATCGCGACGCGGTCGCGCTTGAAGCGGCGCCACACCTGCTCCCAGTAGCCGCGGGCCCGTACTTCTCCCGCCGACTTCTCGGGGAGGGCGAAATCGGTCTCGCCGATCTCGCGGCCGAGCGCCTGGTCGGGTGTCTGGCTCGTGGTCGACACGTGAGCGGGTGGAGAATAGCGCAGCGCCCCTCGAAATAGGACGTCGCCCGAACGGAAAAGATGGGGCTGGCCCAGGGGATCGGCCCCGCAGGGCCCTTCCCCGGCGGCGCTGACGCCGCCACGACGCTTCTCGGGGTCAGTCCCCCGGCGGGGACAGACCCCTAAGTCAATGCGTCGGCGCCCGCGACGACCTCGAGGATCTCCTGCGTGATCTCCGCCTGGCGGGCGCGGTTCATCTCGAGCGTGAGCCCGTCGATCAGCTCGGCCGCGTTCTTCGAGGCGTTGCGCATCGCGGTCATCCGGGCGCCCTGCTCGGACGCCGAGGACTCGAGCAGCGCCCGGTAGATCTGCGTCTCGACGTAGACCGGAAGCAGCCGCGCGAGGATCTCCTCGGGCTCCGGCTCGAAGATGAAGTCGCCCCGCAGCGCGTCGTCGCGCCGCTCGTCCTCGTCGGTCTCGAGGATGTCCGCGGAGATCGGGAGGATCTCCTGCTCGGTCACCGTCTGGGTCAGCGCGGAGACGAAGGTGTTGTAGACGAGCACGACGCGGTCGACCTCGCCCTCGACGAAGAGCTCCGCGGCGCGGTGCGCGATCCCCTGGGCGTCGGCGTAGGCGGGCGCGTCGGTGAAGCCCGTGAACGTGCCGTCGAGCGTCCGCCGGCGAAACGTCAGCGTCGAACGGCCCTTCTTCCCCACCGCGAGCCAGCGGACTGCCTGGCCCTCGCCGGTGAGTCTGCGGTCGAGCGCGAACGCCCGGCGCATGACCTGGGCGTTGAACGCGCCGGCGAGCCCCCGGTCTCCGGACAACGGCACGATGAGCGTCGTCGCCGTGGTCTCGCGCTGCTCGAGCAAGGGTAGGCCGCGGACCGAGCCGGCCGCGCGTCCGACCCCTGCGATCAGCTCTCGCATCGTATCGGCGTACGGCCGCATTGCCTCGATGCGGCTCTGTGCGCGCCGAAGCTTCGCGGCGGCGACGAGCTCCATCGCCCGGGTGATCTTCCGCGTGTTCCGGACGGAGCGGATCCGGCGCTTGTAGTCCTGAACCGAGGCCATGGCTCAGCCGACGAGGCCGCGCTCCTCCTCGATGTTGAACCCTTCCTGGAACTTCCGGAGCGCCTCGTCGAGCGACCCCACGGTCTCGTCGGAGAGGTCGCCGCTCTCGCGGATCGTCTGGTAGATCGACCCCTCGGCGCGGAGCGTGTCGCGGAGCTCCTCCTGGAAGCGCGGCACCTGGCCGACGGGCACGCGGTCGAGCCAGCCGTGGATGCCGGCGTAGATCGCGACGACCTGCTCCTCCATTCGCCACGGCTGGTACTGCGGCTGGTTGAGCGTCGCGACCATCCGCTCGCCCCGCGCGAGCGCCTGCTGCGTCGCGGCGTCGAGCTCGGACCCGAACTGCGCGAACGCCTCGAGCTCGCGGTACTGCGCCAGGTCGAGCCGCAGGCGGCCGGCGACCTTCTTCATCGCCTTCGTCTGCGCGTTGCCGCCGACGCGGGAGACGGAGATGCCGACGTTGATCGCCGGCCGTATGCCCGAGTAGAAGAGACCCGACTCGAGGAAGATCTGCCCGTCGGTGATCGAGATGACGTTCGTCGGGATGTACGCCGCGACGTCGCCCGCCTGCGTCTCGATCACGGGGAGCGCGGTCAGCGAACCGCCGCCGAGCGCGTCCGAGAGCTTGCATGCGCGCTCGAGGAGGCGCGAGTGGAGATAGAAGACGTCTCCCGGGAACGCCTCGCGCCCGGGCGGGCGGCGGAGCAGCAGCGAGAGCTGTCGGTACGCGTCGGCGTGCTTCGAGAGGTCGTCGTAGATGACGAGCGCGTGCTTCCCGTCGAAGAGGAAGTGCTCGCCCATCGCGGCGCCGACGAACGGCGCCATCCACTTGATCGGCGCGGCCTCCTGGGCCGGAGCCGAGACGATCACCGTGTAGTCCATCGCGCCCGCGTCGCGGAGACGCTCGACGACCTGCGCGACCGTCGACGCTTTCTGACCGACGGCGACGTAGATGCAGATCACGTCGCCGCCTCGCTGGTTGATGATGGCGTCGACGCCGATCGCGGTCTTCCCGGTGCCGCGGTCGCCGATGATCAGCTCCCGCTGGCCGCGGCCGATCGGGATCATCGAGTCGATCGCCTTGAGCCCCGTCTGGAGCGGCTCGTTCACGGGCTGGCGCTGGATGACGCCCGGCGCCTTGAACTCGAGCGGCCGCGTCTCGGTCGCGGCGATCGACCCCTGGCCGTCGAGCGGGTTGCCGAGCGGGTCGACGACGCGGCCGAGGAGCGCGTCGCCGACGGGCACGCTCATCACCGCGCCGGTGCGGCGCACGGGCTCGCCCTCCTTCACGTGCTGCCACTCGCCGAAGAGGGCGACGCCGACGTTGTCCTCCTCGAGATTGAACGCGATGCCCACGACGCCGTGCTCGAACTCGAGCCGCTCGAGGGCGACGCAGTTCTCGAGGCCGTAGACACGAGCGATGCCGTCTCCGACCTGGAGCACGGTCCCGACCTCCGAGAGATCGGTCTCGACGTCGTACTGCTCGATCCGCTGCTTGAGGATCGAGGTGATCTCTTCGGGGCGTAGCTTCACGACAGAAGTCTCCTTGGGTTGCGCCTAGGGTCGGGAAACGAGCTCTCTGCGCAGGCGATCGAGGCGCCCGCGCACGCTCGCGTCGACGCGCAGCGAGCCGGCCTGCAGGATCAGCCCGCCGATCAGCTCGGGGTCGACGGTGCGGGTCGCCTCGACGGTGCGCCCCGACGCATGCTCGATCTTCGAGACGATCGCCCTCGCCTCGTCGTCGGCCAGGTCGTAGGCCGTCGTGAGCTCCACCTTGAGGCGACCTTGCTCGCGATCGACGATCGCCTCGAACTCCTCGGCGATCGCCCGAAGCTGGCCTCCGCGTCCCTTGGAGGCCACGACACGCACGAAGTTCCGGACGACGGGGTCCGCCCCGGCCGTGATCTCGTCGAGGACGCTTGCCTTCGCGGGCGGGTCGAGCTGCGGGTTCGCGAGGAACGCCTCGAGCGCGGGCGTCGTCTCGAGCGCGGCCGCGAGCTCCGCGAGCTCGTCGCGCGCGACGTCGACGCGGTCCTGCTCGTGCGCCGCCTCGTAGAGGGCGCGCGCGTATATGCGGTGGGCGACGGCCATGCTGTCTCGGTCAGCTCCTGCGGTCCTCGAGCGCCGAGAAGTCGAGGCCCTGGACGGCCTCCTCGACGAGGCGCCGCTGGTCCTCGGTGTCGAGCACCTTGCCGACGACCCGTTGCGTCGCCTCGACCGTGAGGTCGGCGACCTCGCTCCGGATCTGGCCGATCGCGCGTACCGTCTCCGCGTCGATCTGCTTGCGCGTCTCCTCGAGCCGGCGCTGGCGCTCCGCCTCGACTTCCTGCTTCGCACGGTCGAGCTGCGCGTCCGCCACCTTGCGGGCCTCGGCCAGGATGTCGGCCGACTCGGAGCGGGCCTGGGCGAGGATCGCGCGGTTCTGCTCGAGCAGCTCGCGGGCCTCGTTGCGGGCGTTGTCCGCCTCCTCCACCGCCTGCCGGATCCGGTCGCGGCGCTCGTCGATCGTCTTCTGGATCGGCCCGAAGGCGTACTTCCGGAGGACGAAGAACGCGATGGCGAAGCAGATGAGCGTCCAGATCATGAGGCCGGGGACGACCTCGATCAGGCCGCTGCCGCCCTCGTCGGTCTCGGCGTCGGCGGCGGTCTGGGCGAGCAGGGTCAACATCGATCCGCTCAGATCAGGACGAAGGCGAGCAGGCCGCCGATCAGGCCGTAGAACACGACCGCCTCGACGAGCGCGAAGCCGAGCCACTGGATGCCCGTCAGCTCGCCGCGAAGCTCCGGCTGTCGGGCGACCGCCTGGATCATCGACCCGAAGATGTTGCCGAGACCGACACCGGCGCCGAGGGCGCCCAGGCCGATGCCGAGTGCGAGGGCAATCGCCTTGCCCGCATCGGCGCCGTCTTCGGCGGCGGCGAGGAAGAAGAACGAGGACAGCATGGGTACGGCTCCTCCTTTGGTGGGCTAGTGGTCCGGCTCGATCGCCGAGCCGATGTAGATGGCGGACAGGGCGGCGAAGATATAGGCCTGGATCGAGACGACGATCACGACCTCGAACAGGTAGAACGCCGTGCCGGCGACGACGGAGAGCGGGAACACGGCCCAGTGCGTGAGGAAGATCAGGCCGATGAACGTCAGGATCAGCAGATGACCGGCGAGCATGTTCGCGTAGAGCCGGACCGAGAGGCTGATCAGTCGCATGAACTGGCCGAGGATCTCGAGCGGGATGATCATCGGCAGCAGCGCCTTCGGCACCTCGGGGATCCAGCTCTTGAAGTACCCCCGGACGCCGTTGGCACGGATGCCCTCGAAGTGCGTGAAGACCCAGGTCATGAGCGCGAGCGCGAGCGTCACCGAGAGGGTCGAGGTCGCGGCGAAGATCGCGAGCGTGGGCAGCTCGAGGCCGCCGATGTCCACCGTCTCGTCGGAGAGCGGGAGCGGGATGAACCCGAGCATGTTGATCGTCCAGATGAACAGCATCAGCGACGCGACGTACGGGAACCAGCGGCCGATCGCCTTCGTGGGCAGGCCCTGCTCCGCGACCTGGATCTGGGCGATCTCGTAGACCATCTCACCGACCGCCTGCCGTCTCGTCGGGTCGCTGCCGAACTTGACGCGCATCAGCACGATGCCCAGCAGGCACGTGACGATCGTCCCGAGAATCAGGTACGCGACGGGCTTGGTGATGTCCATTCCGAACGGGAGGTCGATCCAGGACTTGAACTCCCACTCGTGTGCGGGATCGAACTCGTCGTCCTCGGCCGCCTGCGCGAGCGCGGGGAATGCCAGCATGCCGAGCACGAGCGGCGCGAGCAGCCACTTCCTCACGAGGCGCTCTCCACGCCGAAGTAGGTGACGAGCGAGACCGCCAGCTCGACCGTGAACGCGAGCGTGAACACGAGCGCGGCGGCGAGGCCGACGCCCTCGTCGGCCACAGTGGCGACGACGAGCGGAATCCCGACCAACATCGCCCTGAAGCTCGTCCCGATACCCCGCATGCCTGCGGCGGCGAGGTTACCCGTGCCAAGTGGGACCCGCGTCAGGAGGAGCGCGAACAGCTGTCCCGCGAGCCAGAGCGTCGCCGCCAGCAGCCATCCGCGCAGCGGCCAGTCGGCGGCGACGAACACCGGCAGGGCGAGCATGACGACGGCCGACCCGGCGAGCGCGGGAACGAGGCGCCCGGGGACCGGGCGCGGCGTCTCGAACACGCGCGCGCTCACGATCCCGATCGCGAGTAGACGGCGTCGACGACGGCGATCGCAAGCGGGATGCCGACGATCGCGCCGATGAGCAGGCCGATCCCGGCCGAGCCCGCGAGCCAGCCGAGAAACGCCCCCACGGCCATCGCGAGCCCCATCGTTCCGAGCAGGAGCCCGGAGGCGGTGGCGAGCGAATGCGGCGACGAGCGGGCGGCGGCGGCCATCTGGACCGGGAGCATACCACCCTGTTTGTAACAGCCCCATTCCGCTCCTGGAGCCGAATGGGGCTAAGTTAGTGGCAGCGGTGGAGCGTATCGTCCTCGTCCACGGGAGCGTCGTAGGCGGCCGAGCCACGTGGCGCGAGCAGCGTCGCTCGGTGACGGACGAGGCGGAGCTCGTGGTGGTCGAGCGGCCGGGCTTTCCGCCCGGCCCGCTCGAGCCGGTCGACTTCGAGCGGCATGCGGACTGGCTCGCGGAGCGCCTCGTGGAGGGAGACCACCTGGTCGGCCACTCCTACGGGGGCGTGGTGTGCCTTCTCGCCACCGCCCGGCGCGGTCGGCTGCTCGCCTCGCTGACGGTGATCGAGCCGCCGTGCACCCGCGTCGCGCTCCATGACCCGGTCGTCGCGGAGTTCGCGCGCCGCGGCGCCGAGCTCTACGCGCAGGGCGCGCACCTCGATCCCGAGACGTTCCTGCGCACGTTCCTCGCGGCCGTCGGCTCCGACTTCGACCCGCCCTCTCCCTTCCCGCCCGCGCTCGAGCAGGGCGCACGGGCGCTCGCGCTCGAGCGCGGCCCGTGGGAGGCGGACGTCCCGCTCGACGAGCTTCGGGCGTTGGCGCTGCCGATGCTCGTCGTCTCGGGCGCACATCACCCCGCGTTCGATGCGATCTGCGACGCGCTCGAACGCGAGCTCGACGCCGAGCGGCTCGTGATCCCAGGCTTCGGTCACAACCCGCAGCTCTCGCCCTCGTTCACGACCGCGCTGCTCGACTTCGTCGCCCGCGCCACGGACGGACGGAATCGGACAGGACGACGTGCCCGGCGCTAGTCAGCTTCGTCGACGATTGCGCGCGAGCTCGAGGGCCCGCTCGTATGCCGCGAGCAGCTGCACTTCGGAATGGTTCCAGGAGAGTTTGTCCTCGACCCGCCTCCGACCCAGCGCGCCCATATCGGCGCGGAGCGTCGGGGCATCCAGGAGCTGCTCGATGCACGCCGCGAACGCCCCGACGTCGTTCGGTGTCGCATAGAGGGCCGCCTCGCCCGCGGACACCCGAGCCTCCGTCAGGTCGTAGGAAACCATGGGTTGCGAGAAGGCCATGTACTCGACGATCTTGTTCATCGTCGAGACGTCGTTCAACGGGTTCTTGGGATCCGGCGCGAGGCACACGTCCGCCGTCGAGAGACGCACGCTCACGTCCTCGCCCGAAAGGCGCCCCGTGAACTCGACGTGCCCGTTCAACCCGAGCGCCAGGGCAAGCCTCTTCATCTCGTCGAGCATGTCGCCGTCGCCGATGAACACCGCATGCCAGTCCGTGCGCCGCGAGTGCAGCAGGGCGAGCGCGCGCAGCGCGTGGTCCAGCCCGTCCTGGGGCCCCATCACCCCGATGTACGCAAGTAAGTGCCGTTTCCCGCGACGGAGCGATAAATCCTCCGGCACGCGCCGTAAGCGATCGAGTTCCGGACCGCTCCTCACCACGAAGACGTCCTCCGGCTGCTTCCGTCCGCGTTCGAGAGCCACTCTGCGGTACGACTCGTTCGTGGCGAGGACGACGTCCGCCGTCGCGAAAGCCAGCCGCTCGGCGAGGAAGGTCGAGCGGTAGACGAGGCCCCGAGCCTTGCCGAAGCGGGACACGTAGAGCTCCGGCACGAGGTCGTGATGGTCGAAGATCGTCGCCGCCCCCCGCCGGCGCAAGCCCCGAGCGGTGAGGATGAGGGGGTCCGGCGGGTTGCACGCGTGTACGACGTCGAAGCGCCGCACACGTGACAGACGGCGGATCAGAGCCGACGTTCGCGCGAGCGCGGCGCCGTACTCCAGTGCAAACCCGGCGGCGCCCTTTCCGGCCGCTCGAAGCGGGAAGCGGTGGATCTCGACATCCTCCACGACCTCGTACGGATCGCCATCCCGACCATCGCCTTGCGGGCACACGACCGTCACGCCATATCCGGCTCTCCGTAGTGAGCGTGCCTCCTTCCAGACGCGAGTGTCGAACGGCACCGAGAGGTTTTCGACGAGGATGAGCGCCTCACCAGGCGACGCCGACATACAGCTCCTCCGCTCGCGTCCCGGTGGCACCCTCGAGACGAACGAGATCGACGACGTGAAGCCCGGAGCGAGACGCGATCGCCTGCGTGTACTCCGCAGACGACGCGCCGACTACACAGACCTCCGAATGCTCCAGGAGATCGTCCACCGTGTCGACGAGCAGCTCAGCGAGGTGCGGAAGGTGCTCGGCCATGTACGTGCGGTTCGCGCCGACGAGCCGTGACACGGAGACCGCCGGGTCGTAGATCCGCACGTCGTATCCCTTCCCGACGAGGGTCTCGGCAAGCTCGACGAGCGGGCTCTCGCGCAGATCGTCGATGCCGGGCTTGAAGGCGAGTCCCAACAATCCGACCCGCCGTCGCCCCAGCCCGAGAATCGTGTCGAGCGTGCGCTGAAGGTGACGCCCGTTCGACGGCAGGATGCTTTCGAGCAGCGGCAGCTCCAGATCCGCTCTTCGAGCCGCGTAGACGAGTGCGCGCAGGTCCTTGGGGAGGCACGATCCACCGAAGGCGAAGCCGGGACGGAGATACGCCTCCGAGATGTTGAGCTTGCGATCGGCCAGGAAGGGCTGCATGACGTCCTGCGAGTCGATCCCCATCGCCCGGCATACGGAACCGATCTCGTTCGCGAAGGCGATCTTCAACGCATGGAAAGCGTTGTCGGTGTACTTGAGCATCTCGGCCACACGAATTGGCACCCGGAAGCACGGCGACTCGATGCCTTCGTAGAGCGACGCGACGGAATCGCCCCCGCGTGCGTCGAACTGGCCGATGACGGTCTTCGGAGGGTGCTCGAAGTCGGCCAGCGCGACGCCCTCGCGGAGGAACTCGGGGTTCATGCAAAGGTCGAAATCGCTTTCGGCCGAAAGCCCCGACGCGTCCTCCAGAGCGGGCAGCACGACGCGCTCGGTCGTCCCTGGAAGCACCGTCGAACGCACGACCACGGTGTGCCGCCGGGTGCACCCCGGCAGTGCATCTCCGATCGCGACCCCGACTCGTTCGACTGCATCGAGAGCCAGACTGCCGTTCGCAGCGGAGGGCGTGCCAACGCAGATCATCGAGACGTCGCTGACGGAGACGGCCTCCTCGGCGATGGTGGTCGCGGAGAGCCTCCCGGCGTTGGTCTCCCGCGAGATCAACTCGTTTAGACCCGGCTCGAGCACCGGAGTCGAACCGGCGTTCACCTGGCGGACCTTCTCTTCGTTCGTATCCACGCCCACGACGACGTGACCTCGTCGAGCGAGACACGCTGCGGTCACGCAGCCGACATAGCCGAGGCCGAGAACCGCCACCTTCAGCGGCTCCTTGCGCCGTCGCCGTCCGACGTCGTGCGTCGACGCGACCCGAGAACCCCCCAGTCCCATGACCAGAACCTAATCGTAATCTCGAAGCTGTCGACCGCCCTTCAAGGTGCGACACACTCACTCCGAGCCGGACATCCATTCGGTTACACGAGAAGCTTGACCAGGACGACGATCGCGACGACGGCGGCGACGACGAGCACGAGGGTCACGAGGCCGAACGCCGCGAGCCCCGTCAGCGCCTTCGACGTCCCTATCGTCTCTCCGGCGAAGCCGGCCTCGATCCTTCGCTCGACATCCGCGTGGATCTTCTGGGCGAGCCGCTCGCCGAAGTCCATCGGCTCGTTCTCGCTGGCGCGCAGCGGTGGAAAGCTCGCCGGCAGCCCGTCGATGACGAGCTGCGTCAACTGCTCGGGCTCGTCGATGTCCTTCAGGTGGACAGCGCCGAGGTCGCGCTTCGAGACCCCCTCGGGCAGCGCCCCCGAGACGAGCGCAGCGGTCGTCGCCGAGAGGAGCACCTGCCCGCCGTGGCCCGCAGCGCAGATCCGCGCCGCGCGGTGGACGTCGATCCCGACGTAGCCCTCCTCGCCGACGACGGGCTCGCCCGTGTGGAGGCTCATGCGAACCCTGAGCTCCGTCCCGTCGGGCCACCGGTGCGAGGCCAGCGTCCGCTGCGCCGCCACCGCCGCGGCCACGGCGTCGCGCGCCCGTTGGAAGCAGAAGAAGAAGGCATCGCCTTGCGTGTCGATCTCCTGGCCGCCCCGGGCGGCGAACTCGTCGCGGATCAGCCGCCGGTGCTCTGCCAGCACGTCGGCGTACCGGTCGCCGAGCCGCTTCAGCAGCTCGGTCGAGCCGGCGATGTCCGTGAAGACGAACGTGACCGTGCCGCCGCGGAGCACGTCAGGCGCTGAGCCGTTGCTCGTCGTCACGCTCGGCGCGCCGGCGCCGCACCCGCGGGTTCGCGAGCTTCACGATCTCGAGCAGGTAGATCACGTAGATCGAGAAGGCGAGCGCGGCGGCCGCGATCGCAACGACCGCGACCGTCTCCGCGCCGTGCCAGTGGCCGCCCGCGCGGAAGGAGATGAACCGCGTCGCGAGCGCGGCGGCCCCGAGGCTCGCAGTCCAGGCCCACATCGTCACGGCGGCGCGCCGCTGCGAGAAGCCGATGTCCATGAACCGGTGGTGGAGGTGCGAGCGGTCGGGCGACGAGATCGGTCGCCGGTACTTGAGCCGCTTCGCGACCACGAAAGACGTGTCGATGATGGGGACGGCGAGGATCAAGAGCGGCAGCACGAGGACGACGGTCGACGCCGTCTTCAGCAGGCCGGCGACCGAGACCGTCGCGAGCGTGAAGCCCAGCACCAGCGCCCCCGAGTCGCCCATGAAGATCCGGGCCGGGAAGAAGTTGTGCCGGAGGAAGCCGATGCACGCGCCCGCGACGATCGCGGAGAGCACGGCGGCGTCGATCTTGCCGAGCGACAGTGCGAGCGTCGCGAACGTGAGGCCCGCGATCGCGCAGACGCCCGACGCGAGGCCGTCCATGCCGTCCAGGAAGTTGACCATGTTCATGACGGCCACGATCCACACGACGGTGAGCGGCATCCCGACCCACGCCGGGAGGTCGACCGCGCCGAGGAACGGGAACGTGAAGTGGTCGACCCAGACGCCGAACGCGCACGGGATCGCCGCGGCGGCGACCTGCCCGACGAGCTTCGGCAGCGGCTCGAGCCCGCGAAAGTCGTCGACCGCGCCGACGACGCATGCCACGGCCGCGCCGAGGAGGATGCCGCGCATCTCGCCCGAGAGGTCGAGGAAAGCCAGCGACGGGACGAGCAGGCCGAGAAAGATCGCGAGGCCTCCGAGCCGCGGGATCGGCCGCTTGTTGAGGCGCCTTGCGTCCGGCTGGTCGACGACGCCGAGGAGCCGCGCCATGCCGCCCACGGCCGGCGTCAGGAGCACGACGACGCCGAAGGCGATCAGCGCCCCCCAGAGGACTTCGGGGTTCGCACGCAGGTCGGAGAACAATTCGAGGCCTACTTCGTGCCGTACAACCGGTCGCCTGCGTCGCCGAGGCCGGGCACGATGTACCCCTTCTCGTTGAGGGCGCGGTCGACCGCCGCGACGACGATCGCGACGTCCGGATGGTCGCGGTGGATCCGCTCGATGCCCTCCGGCGCCGCGATCAGCGCGATCAGCCGCACCGAGGTGGCGCCTGCGGCCTTGACCGTCTCGACCGCCGCGGCCGTCGAGTTGCCGGTCGCGAGCATCGGGTCGAGCAGGATCACGTCGCGGTCGGCGATGTCGCCGGGCAGCTTCACGAAGTACTCGACCGCCTCGAGCGTCTCCTCGTCGCGGTACAGCCCGATGAACCCGACGCGGGCGCCCGGGATCAGCGACAGCACGCCGTCGAGCATTCCGACCCCGGCCCGGAGGATCGGGCAGATCGCGACCTTCTTCCCCGAGATGCGGCGCGCCGTCGTCTGCTCGAGCGGCGTCTCGATCTCGACCGCCTCGTCCGCGAGGTGCTTCGTCGCCTCGTAGGTGAGGAGCAGCGTGAGCTCGTTGACGAGCTGCCTGAACATCTGGGTCGTCGTCGTGACGTCGCGCAGCAGCCCGAGCTTGTGCTGCACGAGCGGATGGGGTACCTCGGTGACGCTGCGCGTCTGGGTCGGGCCGAGCGCGCCCTCGGTCGTCACGGTCACGCCTTGTCGCCGTCGGCGACGTACGCCGGGTAGCCGCGGAAGCCCGGGTAGAGCGGCCGTCGCTCGCAGAGCGCCGTCGCCCGGTCGTGGAGCTCTACGACGTCGGGGTCCGGCCCGAGCGCCTCGACGATGATCCGCCCCACCTCCCGGAAGTCGTCGTCGTCGAAGCCGCGCATCGTGGCAGCCGGCGTACCGACGCGGATGCCGGACGCGATCGTCGGCGGCCGCTCGTCGAACGGCACGGTGTTCCGGTTCGTCGTCAGCCCGACGGCGTGGAGGCGCTCCTCGGCGTCCTTGCCCGACCACCCCGTCGAGCGCAGGTCGAGCTGGAGCAGATGGGTGTCCGTGCCGCCGGAGACGAGGTCGATGCCGCCCGCGAGGAGCGTCTCCGCCAGCGCGTCGGCGTTGTCGCGGATCTGCTGCTGGTATGCACGGAAGCCGTCGGTCGCGGCGATCCGGAAGCAGGTTGCCTTGGCGGCGATCACGTGCTCGAGCGGGCCGCCCTGGAGCCCCGGGAACACCGCACGGTCGATCGCCTGCGCGTGCTCCTCGCGGCAGAGCACGAGCCCCGCCCGCGGGCCGGCAAGCGTCTTGTGGGTCGTCGACGTCACGACGTCGCAGTGCTCGACCGGATTCGGGTGCAGGCCGGCGGCGACGAGCCCGGCGAAGTGCGCCATGTCGCACCAGACCAAGGCGCCGACCTCGTCGGCCACGCTGCGGAACATCGCGGTGTCGACCGTCCGCGGGTACGCGGAGCCGCCGCAGATGATGATCTTCGGCTGATGCTCGCGCGCGAGCGCGCGCACCTCGTCCTCGTCGACCATGCCCGTCTCGCGGGAGACGCCGTAGTGGACGATCGTGTAGAGCCGCCCGGAGAAGTTGACCTTGAGGCCGTGCGTCAAGTGGCCGCCGTGGTCGAGTCTGAGCGAGAGGACGGTGTCGCCCGGCTCGAGCAACCCGTGGTAGACGGCCATGTTCGCCTGCGCACCGGCGTGCGGCTGGACGTTCGCGTGCTCGGCGCCGAACACGTCCTTCGCGCGGTCGATCGCGAGCTGCTCGATCTCGTCGACGAACTCGCACCCGCCGTAGTAGCGGCGGCCGGGATAGCCCTCGGCGTACTTGTTCGTCAGCACCGAGCCCACGGCCTCGAGCACCGCCGGCCACGTGAAGTTCTCGGAGGCGATCAGCTCGACCTGGCCGCGCTGCCGGTCGGCCTCCCGGCCGATGAGCGCGGCGACCTCGGGATCGTGCTCCGCGAGCCCCCCGGTCCGCAGACGCTCGAGGTGGTCGGCGGCAACTGCCACGCGCCGGATGCTACTCGCTGCCGCCGCGGTCGAGCCCTGTGGCTCAGCGGAGCCGGAAGACCGACTGCGTGAAGTCCTGCCGGCGGTCGAAGCGGCCGCGGTCGTTCCCGAGCCCGCCCAACACCAGGTCTGCTCCGCCGCCGCGCGCGGCGACGAAGTCGTTCCCGCTGCCGCCGACGACGCGATCGCGGCCGGCCCCGGGGACGAGGTAGTCGCCACCCGGCCCGCCGGCGAGGACGTCGTTTCCGCCACGGCCGACGAGCACGTCGGCACCGCCCAGGCCGCAGATCACGTCGCGGCCGCGGCTCCCCACCAGACGGTCCGGGCCGTTCGTCCCCACGACGGTGCAGCGGAGGGCCCGGCCACGCTCGTCCCGCGGCCGCGATGCTGTGCCGAACGAGGCGGTCTCCCCGCTCGCGGTTCCGACGCCGTTGTCGGCCACCACGCGGAAGCCGTAGCGCGTGCCGGGCCTGAGCCCCGCGAGAGCGATCGAGAGGCGGCTCGGCGACGCGGACGACGCCGCGACGACCGTGGCGCTGCGCGAGACGAGGACGCCGCGGCGCGTCAGCTCGACCCACACCCGAGCGGCGAGCCCGTTCGTCGCCACGTCGACGCCGATCCGTGCACCGCGCATGGAGATTGCCGAGGCGGTCGCGCGTCCGATCGTCGGCACCCCGGCCGTTCGGAACGCGACGTCCGCCCCCCTCGTCGTCCCCGCGGAGCTGCGCGCGACGAGCCGCGCGTGGTACTCCGTGCCCGGTGTCAGCCCGGCCAGCGTCTCGGAGACCGCGACGGCGCCGCGTCCCGTGCCGGCGTTCCTGACCACGGTCGACGTGCCGTACGACGTGGTCGTCCCGAGCTCGAACCACCAGCTCGTCGAGCGCCCGACCGGGTCGACGGTGCCGGTGAGGACGACGGTGACTCCCGTGACCTGCGGCTGTCCGGTGGCGGCGAGCGGCCCGGCGCTCGTCGTGAAGGACCTCGTCGAGCCCGCGGCCGTCGCCGCGTCGCTCCGGGCGACGAGGCGGTAGTAGTAGCGCGTCCCGGGCTGCAAGCCGCCGAGCTGCGCGTCGATGCTCGCCGACCGCGTGCCGAAGCCCGCGTCGAGGTCGCCGGTGCGGCTGCCGAGCGACGTCGTCGTTCCGTACTCGAACCAGGCGACGGTGCCGCGGCCGTTCGGGTTCACCGAGCCGCTCACGCGCGCGGACGCCACGGTGACGGCACCTGAGCCGCCCGTCGAGACCGACGGTCCTCGGTCGGTGCGGAACGCGCGGTCGGCGCCGCGGGTCGTCCCGAGGTCGTTTGCGGCGACGACGCGGAAGTGGTACGTGACCCCGGCCCGCAGCCCGCCGAGGCGCAGCGACACCGGCACGGGCTCGGTTCCCGATCCCGCCGACGCCGTGTCGGTGCGCGACCCGTAGGCGGTGCTCGTCCCGTACTCGATCCACCAGCCTGTAGAGCGGCCGTTCGGGTCGACCGACCCCCCGACGGTCGCCGACGTCGGCCCGAGCGCCCAGGCGTCGGACGTCACGACGGCGGGCGCTGCGCGGGTCTGGAACGTCGCGTCCGCACCGCGGCTCGCCCCGCTCGCGTTCGTCGCGACGAGTCGGTAGTGGTACGTGACGCCGGTCGTGAGGCTCCGGAGCTGCTCGGTGACGTCGACCTGGCCCGTCCCGTTGCCCGCGCTCCGCGCATCGGTTCGGCTGCCGTACGACGTCGTCGCGCCGTACTCGACGTACCAGCTCGTCGCCTCGCCGCCGGGATCGACCTTGCCCGTGACGACCGCGGTCGTCGCGCCGACGGAGGTCGCCGCTCCCGTCGTCGAGGCCGGCTGCTTCGCGAGCGCCTGCGGAACGACGGCGAGCGCGAGGCCGGCGACGGCGGCGGCGGCGGCGGTGATTCGTCCCACAGCCGCGAGTCTTCTCCCGTCGCGTTAGATCCGCGTCGGCTCGCGGTTAACGATCCGTAAGAGCGTCGGCGGCCCGGCCGAGCGCCTCCGCGCCGGCAACGGCGCCCTCGCGGAGGATGACGGGCTCGGCACCCGTCACGTCGACCACGGTCGACGGCGTGCCGGGCAGCTCGCCGCCGTCGAGGACGGCTCCGACGGCCGCGACGAGCTCCGGCGGCACGTCCGCGACCCGCCTCGGATCGGGACCACCGGGAAGGTTGGCGCTCGTCGCGACGACTGCGCCGAGGGCGGTGATCACGTCGCCCGCCGGCCGGCCGAGCACGGGGACGCGGACGCCGAGCGCGTCCGGCCGGTCGGCATTCAGCCACGCGTAGCGGCGCCGCGGGTTCGGTACGACGAGCGTGAACGGCCCGGGAAGCAGTGCCCGGGCGACCCGAAGCGCGCGGTCGGGGAGCTCCGACAGATGTGCGAGCAGCTCGTCGACCGACGCCAGGACGAGGGCCGTGGGTTGGATCGAGGCTCTGCCCTTGGCCTCGTAGAGCCTGCGCGCCGCCGCCTCGCTCTCGCCGTCGGCGGCGAGCCCGTAGACCGTGTCCGTCGGGACGATGGCGAGCCCGCCCGCGCGGAGCGTCGCGACTGCCCGGGCGACGTCGTCGTCGCTCACGCGCGCGGCGAGCGTCCTTCGACGACACGGTCGCGACCCGTGAGGTCCGCCGTCGTGCGCACGTCGCCGAAGCCGTGCGCCTGCAGCAGCGACGTGACGGCGTGCGCCCCGCCCTCGTGCACCTCGAGGACGAGCGCGCCGCCCGGCCGGAGCACGCGGGCGGCTTCCCGCACGACCGTCTCGGTGTGCCCCCGGCCGACGAGCGCGACACCCGGCTCCCACGCGACGACGTCCGCCGGGAGCGAGGAAAGCTCGTCCTCCCGCACATACGGCGGGTTCGAGACGACCAGGTCCCAACCGTCGCCGGGCAGCCCGTCGAAGAGGTCGTACCGCCGCAGCTCGATCCGGAGGCCCGTGCGGCGCACGTTCGCCTCCGCGAGGGCGAGCGCGTCCTCCGACACGTCGAGAGCCGTGACGCGGGCGTCCGGATGCTCGTCGGCGATCGCGAGCGCGATCGCCCCCGACCCCGTGCCGACGTCGAGCACCCGCGGCGCCTCGCACCCCGCGATCAGCGCCAGGCACCGCTCGACGACCGTCTCGGTCTCCGGGCGCGGGATGAGCGCGCGCCCGTCGACCTGCAGCGTCAGGCGCCGAAAGCCCCATTCGCCGAGGACGTACTGGAGCGGCTCTCCGGCCGCCCTGCGGGCGAGGAGGCCGCGTGCCGCCTCGAGCTCGGCGTCGGTGAGCGGCCGGTCGAGGTGCATGTAGAGCTCCACCCGCTCCAGACCGAGCGCATGCGCGAGCATGCGCTCCGCGTCGAGGCGAGGGAGTTCCACGTCCTTCGCCGCGAGGTGCTCGGTCGATGCGCGGAGAACGTCGCCGATCGTCAGCACGGCGCCGTGTGGCGCTCGTGTCGACTCGACACAAGCGTTGTCACACCGCGGCCTCGAGCGCGCGGCGGCGCTCCTCCGCCTGCAGCGCGTCGGTGAACTCCTCGAGGTCGCCGTCGAGGATCTGGTCGAGCCGGTGGACCGTGTGCTTGACGCGGTGATCGGTGAGCCGGTTCTCCGGAAAGTTGTACGTCCGCACCTTCTCCGCCCGCTCGCCCGTCCCGACCTGCGAGCGCCGCGCCGCCGCGACCTCGGCCTGCTGTCGCTCCCGCTCGGCCTCGTAGAGCCGCGCCCGGAGGACGCGCATCGCCTTCTGCTTGTTCTGGAGCTGCGACTTCTCGTCCTGCATCGAGACGACGATCCCGGTCGGCAGGTGCGTGATGCGCACCGCGGAGTCCGTGGTGTTCACCGACTGCCCGCCGGGGCCGGTCGAGCGGTACACGTCGATCTTCAGGTCCTTGTCGTCGATCGCGATCTCGACTTCCTCCGCCTCCGGCATCACCGCGACGGTCGCGGTCGAGGTGTGGATCCGCCCCTGCGACTCCGTCGCCGGGACGCGCTGGACGCGGTGGGTGCCGCCCTCCCACTTGAAGACGGAGAACGCGCCGTCGCCCTTCACCGCGAACACGGCCTCCTTGACGCCGCCGCCGTCGTTCTCGCTCGTCGAGAGAAGCTCCGTGCGGTAGCCGCGCCGTTCCGCGTAGCGCTGCAGCATGCGCGTCACCTCGCCGGCCCAGAGCGCCGCCTCGTCGCCGCCCACGCCCTGCCTGACCTCGACGATGACGTCCTTCGCGTCCGCGGGATCGCGCGCGACGAGCGCGAGCTTGAGCTCGTCCTCGAGGCGGCGCACGTCGTCCTCCAGCTCCGCGGCCATCGTCGCGAGCTCCGGGTCGTCCTTCGCCTCTGCGAGGTCGGCCGTCGCGCGGCGCCACTCGCGCGCGGCCCGGACGGCCGGCTCGAGCTCCTTCAGCCGGCGTCCGAGCTCCGCCGCCTCGCGGTGGTCGGCGTAGACCGCCGGGTCGGCCAGCCGGTCCTGAAGATCGGTGTGCGAGCGCTCGAGGTCGTCGGCCAGCTGGGCGAGGGTCGCCATGCCGCCGATTGTAGGAGCGGGTGTGGCTAGGCGAGCTTTGCGTCGAGCGTGACCTCGGGAATCCCGGTCAGCGCCTTCGAGACCGGGCAGTTCGCCTTCGCGCCCTCGGCGTGCTGGACGAACGTGTCCTGGTCGACGCCCGGGACGCCGCCGACGACGATGATGCCGGCGGTCGTGATGCCCTCACCCGGCTGGAACGAGACCGAGACGGACGTCTCGAGCCGCTCGGGCGGCGTGCCTGCGCCCGCGAGCGCGTGCGAGAGCGCCATCGAGAAGCAGGACGCCCAGGCCGCGGCGATCAGCTCCTCGGGGCTCGTCTTGCCCGCAGGCTCCTCGGCGCGCGAGGCCCAGGTCACGTCGAGCGGGCCGAACGCGCCGCTGCCGACGCCCTCGATCCGGCCGGCGCCCTCCATGAGCGAGCCCGTCCACGTCACCTTCGCCATGCGTTCTGTCGCCATCGAATCGCCTCCTCCGTCAGCTTTCGAGCTTCGTCGTGATGTCGATCTCCACCCCTGCATCGCGCAGCAGCGACGAGAAGGAGCATCCTTCGTGAGCCGCCTCGACCGCGGCGGCGAACGCCTCCTCGCCGGTGTCGGGGACGTGCGCGCGGACGTCGATCGCCGAGTGGACGACCAAGTGCCCCCTGCCCTCGACCTCGTCCATCGTGATCCGGCAGTGCGTGTCGAGGCGCTCGGGGGGCGTCCCCGCGCCCGTCAGCTCGCCTGCGAGGGACATCGTGAAGCAGCCTCCGTGCGCCGCTGCGAGCAGCTCCTCGGGGCTCGTCTTCCCCTCCGGGTCGCCGATCCGCGTCGGCAGCGAGTACGAGAGCCCGATGAAGGCGCCGGACGTCGCCGCGGTCATCGCGCCGTGTCCGCGCGCGAGGTTTCCCTCCCAGGCGACGTCGGCCTCGCGGACGATCCGTGGCATCAGCCGGGGTCCGGGGACGTCACGCCATCACCTCGACCCGGGCGTCGGTCGCGCGCTCGGCCGGCCTCTCCCCGGCCTCGCGTCGGCGCACCTCGTCGATCGCGCGGATCGAGACCTCGACCTGGTCGAGCGTGGGCTCCCGCGTCGTGAGCCGCTGGAGCCAGAGCCCCGGTGCGAGCAGCGTCATCAGGACGCGGTTGTCCTGGTGCTTCCCGGCGTACCGGATGAGCTCGTAGGCGAGCCCCGCGATCACCGGGAGAAGAAGGATGCGGCTCACGATGAGCCAGTACCAGACCGGCTTGCCCACGAGCGCGAAGACGAAGATCCCGAGCACCATCACCCAGAGCAAAAAGGCAGTTCCGCAACGAGGGTGGATCAGGCTGAACTTCTGCACGCGCGCGGGCGTCAGCTCCTCGCCCGCCTCGAGGGCGTTGATCGTCTTGTGCTCGGCCCCGTGGTACTGGAACACCCGCTTCAGGTCCGGCAACAACCCGATCAGCCCGATGTACGCGATGAAGACCGTGACCCGGATGAGGCCCTCGACGATCACGAACCCTGCGGTGTCGTCGATCGGAAGCCAGTTCGTGAGAAGCGCCGGTCCGACCTTGAACAGCATCAGCGCGAAGCCGATCGCGATCGCGAACGAGAAGATGATCTGCCCGCGCGTGATCTCCGTGACGACGTTGCCCTCCTCGTCCTCCTCCCGCGCGGCGACGTTCGCCGAGATCGCGAGCGCCCTGAAACCGATCGCCAGCGACTCGCCGAGCGCGATCACGCCGCGGATCACCGGCAGGCGCCAGATGCGGTGGCGCTTCATCGGCGACGTGACGTCGCGGACGACCTCCTCGATTCCACCCTCCGGCGTCCGCACGGCGACAGCCCAGCAGGACGGCCCGCGCATCATCACGCCCTCGAGCACGGCCTGACCGCCGTAGGACACGCTCACGTCCGCACCGTATCTCGCATCGGCGGAATGCCGTCCGCTACTAGGCAGACTTGGCGGCAGCGGCCTTCTCGAGGCGCCGCTGGAAGCGCTCCACCCGGCCGCCGGAGTCCATCAGCTTCTGCTTGCCGGTGTAGAACGGATGGCAGGCGGAGCACACCTCGACGTGCAGCTCGGGCTTCGTCGAGCGAGTCGTGAACTCGTTGCCGCAGGAGCACGTGACGTGCGCGACGACGTACTCGGGATGGATGTCCGCCTTCATCGACCGGCCAGGATATCAGAGGCGATTTCGGGCCCGACGTTGCCCCCGGAGACGACGACGACGATCGACCCGCCCTCGACCGCCCCGGCCAGCACCGCCGCCACGCCCGCGGCCGCCGCGGGCTCGCAGGCGAGCTTCGCGTCGGCGTAGACACGTCGCATCCCGTCGGCGATCTGCACGTCGGTCACCGTCACAACCTCGACGCCGGCGGCGGCGCACACCTCGAGGGCCCGGGTGCCGGCGAAGGGCGCGTCGAGGCCGCTCGCGATCGTCTCGGGCGACACGGCGACCGGCTCGCCCGCCTCGAGTCCGCGCAGCAGGGCCGCCGAGCCCTCGGGCTCGACGCCGACGACACGGACGCCGCGCGGCGCGACCGCGGCCGCGATTCCCGCGATCAGCCCGCCCCCGCCCACCGGCACGACGACGACGTCGGCGGCGGGCGCGTCCTCGAGGATCTCGAGCCCGACCGTGCCCTGGCCCGCCATCACGAGCGGGTCGTCGAAGGGGTGGACGAGGGTGGCGCCGCTCCGCTCGAGGTGCTCCTCGAGACGCGTGAACGCGCCCGAGGGATCGTCGGCCTCCATGTCGATCCGGGCGCCGAGCGCGCGCGCGCGGTCGAGCTTGAACGCGCTGGCGCCGCTCCACGAGAAGACCACGGAGTCGAGCCCCTCGGCCGCGGCTCCCCACGCCAGCGCGATCGCGTGGTTGCCCGCGGACGCTCCGGCGACGCCGCGCTCGCGCTCGCCGGCGCTCATGGCCGCGAGCCGGTTCGTCACACCGCGCGCCTTGAACGAGCCGCCGTGCTGGAAGAGCTCGGCCTTGAGCGAGAGGCGCGGCGCAAGCCCAGAGCCGTCGAGCAGCGGCGTGCGCCGCACGTGTCCGCGGATCGTCTCGGCCGCCCGGACGACGTCGTCGCGCGTCACGGGACCGCCGCTCACCGGGCGCATGCTACGCAGCGCATGCGTTCGGGGAATCGATCCGTCGGCATCGGACCCGCAGAATGCGCGCGGTGTCCTCCGCCCCGCTCGCCGCACCGCCGCGGCCGGTCCGGCTCGTCGTCACGGACGACCTGGCGCGCCGGCGGCTCACCGTGCTGTTCCGGATCGTCCTCGCGCTGCCTCATCTCGTGTGGGTGTCGCTCTACGGCATCGCGGCGTTCATGCTCGCCTTCGTCGTCTGGCTCGCGGTGCTGTTCGAGCGGCGCGCGCCCGGGACGCTGCACCGCTTCCTCGCCTCCTACATCCGGTACACCGTCCACCTCACGGCGTACCTCACGCTTGCGGCGTCGCCATACCCGAGG
>JBKPNM010000130.1:0-9386 GCA_046732615.1 Actinomycetota bacterium
GCCGAGCGCAGCCGTGAGTCCCGAGATCCCGTAGACGAAGATCAGCGTGCGGGAGACGTTGATCCCCGAGAGCCTCGCCGCCTCGATGTTGCCGCCGACGGCGTAGACGTCCCGCCCGAAGTAGGTCCAGCGCAGGACGACGAACGCGATGAGGTACGTCGCCAGCATGATCCAGATCGGCGACGGGATCCCGATCACCGTGCCGAACCCGAACCAGTCGATGAACGACGACGTGATGTAGGTCGTCTCGGTGCCGGACCAGATGTTGACGACGCCCTGGTACAGGGACAGGGTGCCGAGCGTCACCACGAAGAACGAGAGCCCGACCTTCCCGATCAACACCCCGTTCACGGCGGCCCCGAGAAGCGCGCCGGCGGCAAGAGTCAAGAGCACGGCCAGCCACGCGGGAAGCCCGACCTTGTTGAACAGGTGGGACAGGAGGATTCCCATCAGCGCGAGCGTCGATCCCACGGAGAGGTCGATGCCGGCGGTCAGCACGACGAACGTCATCCCGATCGAGACGACGAAGAGGATCGAGACGCTCGTGAGGAGGTTCTCGATGTTGGGCCGAGTGAAGAAGTTCTCCTGGGTCAGCGACAGGCCGACGAAGATGCACACGAGCAGCACGAGCACCGCTGCGTATCGACTCGACGCGGACCACACTCCCGCCGAGTGATCCAGGAGTCGCTGCCTGCGAGGATCGACGTTCGCGTCCCGGGTCATGCATGTCCTCCGGCGAAGTGGGCGATCCGTGCCTCCGTCGCCTCGTCGCGCGAAAGCCACGTGACGATCCGTCCTCGGAACATGACGGCGATGCGGTCGCAGAGCAGCCGCAGCTCAGGCGTCTCCGAGGACGACACGAGGATCCCGATCCCGTCCTTCGCGGCTCCGACCAACAGCCGGTAGATCTCCGCCTTGGCGCCGACGTCGACGCCACGCGTCGGCTCGTCGAGCATGAGAAGGCCCGGGTCGCTCGCAAGCCATTTGCCGAGCACGACCTTTTGCTGGTTGCCGCCGGACAAGGTGGAGACGGAGACCGTCGGGGAGTTGGCCCTGATTCGAAGGGACGAGAAGGCGTTCTCCACGACGGCGGTCTCACGAGCGGGACGCGGGTAGCTCAGCCGCGGCACCCGACAGGTCGCCGCCATGACCAGATTCTCCCGGACGCTCCGCTCCAGGACGAGGCCCTGTGTCTTGCGATCCGCGGGCACGAACGCCACACGGCTGCGGATGGCGTCGCGCGGCGAGCGGAAGGTCCGCCGAACGCCGTCGACCTCGATCGTCCCTGCGTTCACGGAGCGCAGGCCGAAGAGCGACTCCAGCAGCTCGCTCCTCCCCGCTCCGACCAGCCCGGCGAGCCCCACGATCTCGCCGGCCGCGACGTCCAAGTCCACGTCCGCGAAGAGCCCGGCCGCCGAGAGTCCGCGCGCACGCAGGGCGGGCCGCCCACCGGTGGTCGTCGACTCCCGCCGCTCCTCGGCACGCGTCTCCTCCTCGAGTTTGCGGCCGACCATCAGGTGGATGAGTTCGCCCCGCGTCAGCTCCGCCGTCGTGGACTCGCCGACACTCCGTCCGTCGCGCAAGATCGTGATGCGATCGGCGAGCTCGAAGACCTCGTCGATCCGATGCGAGACGAAGATCGTCGACACCCCCTCGTCGCGGAGCCTCCGCACCACCGCGAAGAGCGACTCGACCTCGTCGTCGGTCAGCGAGCTGGTCGGCTCGTCGAGGATCAGGAGGCGCGCATCGATCGAAAGCGCACGCGCGATCTCGACCATCTGCTGCCCGTCCGGCCGGAGCCGGCGGACAGGGAGTGACGGGTCCAGCTCCAACCCCAGCCGCTCGATGGCGGCGCGTGCCCGCGTGCGTGTCGTACGCCAATCGACGAACCCGGCGCGCCGTGCCATCCGATGACCGAGGAAAATGTTCTCGGCGATCGAGAGGTCGGGTGCGAGCGTCGTTTCCTGCGTGACCGTCGCAATCCCCTGGCGCAGCGCATCGCTGGGTGCCCGGAACGACGTCGGTCGGCCGTCGAAGTGAATCGAGCCGGCATCGGGCTGGATCTGCCCCGACAGGATGCGCAACATCGTGGACTTGCCCGAGCCGTTCTCACCCATCAACGCGTGAACCTCCGCCGGATGGACGCGCAACGTGGCGGCGCGCAACGCATGCACGCCGCCATACCGCTTGTGCATCCCCTCGGCGAGGAGAATCGGTCGTGTCTCAGGCATCTCGGTCATCGTCGGACGCACCGCGGGCCACACTGACTCCTGTCGTCACGACCGTTCACCGCGGCGTCGTTCCAGGGTCGCGGCAACCGCCAGCGCCACGCGATCGTGAAAGGGGTTCGCGACGATCTGGACGCCGATCGGCAGACCGCCGTCGACCCCGATCGGGACGACGGCGACGGGGAGCCCGGCAACGCTGTACGTATGGGTGAGATTGAAGACGTCGTAGCTCTCGAGCGGCTCATCGGTACCCGGGGTGCAACCGTGCAGCGGGGCAGGGCCAACCGCGACAGGCGCGAGCACAACATCGTAGGACGCCACGAAGCCCCGGACTGCGGCGCGCAACGACGCCCAGCGTCGAAAGAGGGCGAAGTAGCCGGCTGCATCGAGGCGCTCCCCTTCGAGCGCGTCGAGCAGCGCGCGCATCTGAGCGGTGTGCGAGCCGTTCGCCGCGGCAAGATCCTCACGCGCGCGTGCACCACCATCCGCGGCCATCATCCCGAAGAAGATCGACGTCGCCGACGAGACGTCCGGGGGGGTGGTCTCCTCGACCCGAGACCCGCACGCCTCGAGCGTCCGGGCGGCCGCCACGACGGCGTCGCACGTCGTCGGCCCCGGGCACACAACCCCGTCACGGAGGTAGTACCCGACACGAAGAGGCGCCTTCCCGAGCTCCGCGTCGACGAGCGGCGCCGGACCGACGAACGGATCGACTCCATCGGGCCCCGCCAGGAGCGGAAGCAGGAGCTCGAGATCCTCGACGGCACGCGCCATCGGCCCGATCGTGCTCATGTCGATCATCCCCGTGTCACGGGTCGACGGCCAACAGCCCGTCTCGGGGACGAGGCCCGCCGTCGGGCGCAGACCGACGATCCCGCAGTAGTGCGACGGAACCCGGATGGATCCGCCGCCGTCCGTTCCGATCCCGATGATCGAGGCGCCGGCGCCGAGCAACGCGGCTTCGCCACCGGTCGACCCGCCCGGCGTTCGCGCTGGATCGAGCGGATGAAGCGTCCTCCCCGTGACGAGGTTGTCCGTTTCGTAGGCCCACGTGTACTCGGGCACGTTCGTCTTCGCGACGACGACCGCCCCCGCCTCACGCAGACGACTGACGACGGTTGCGTCGCTTCGCGGCACGTGTCCGAGTCGGGCGAGCGAGCCGCTGAGCGACGGAAGACCCTTCACCCCGAGCGAGTCCTTGACGGTGATTGGGAGCCCGAGCAGTCCACCCTCGCCGCCGGCTGCTCGCCGCCCGTCCGCGAGTCGTGCCTGTTCGAGCGCCGTCTCCGGGTCGCAGCTGACCACGGCATTCAGGCCCGCCACTCCGTCGAGCCGCTCCAGCACGTCGCGCGTCAGTTCGACCGAGGACAGCTCTCCGCGTCGTAGGCGATCGAGCCACTCGCGGGCCGAAGGCTCCCGTGGGGCGCGGACGTCGGGCATCAGCCTGGCAGCCGGAGGGCCCCGGTCGTCCGGTGACCCTCCGGCGGCGAGGAACCTCTACTTGATGCCCTTCAGCTGTGTGTCCCAGCTCCGGAGCTTGTTCACGTTCGCCTTGGTGACGAGATTCGGGCGGACGACGACCACCGTCGCAGGGAGCTTCTGCTTCGTCGCGAGGAGATATGCGCCGCGCACGAGCTCCTGCCCGATGGAGACCGACTCACTCCGAACCGTCGCAACGAGGCGCCCGTCCTTGACGGCGGCGAGACCGTCACTGGTGCCGTTCAGCCCCACGACCGCCAGCTTCTTGCCCACCGAGCGAGCGGCGATCACCGCGCCGATGGCGCTGGGATCGTTGTAGCCGATGACGGCATCCATGTCCGAGAACCGCTGGACAAGCGCGTTTCCTGCCTTCTGCCCGCCGGTGACATCGTCGGTGGCGTTGTCCTGGACGCCGACGACAGTGAGCCCGGCCTTCTTCGCGTAGAAAGCCTGACGAGACGTCAAGTACTTCAGCGCCGGAACCGGTGCGCCGATCCCGATCAGACCCACCTTCGCCCCAGGCTTGGCCTTCGCGAGCGCCTGAACCTGGAGGAACGCCTGGATGTCGCGCGCCTGCCAGACCCCGGCCGAGACACCGGGGATCCCCTTCGCCTTGGGATTGCCGAAACCGGCATCCTCCGCGACGACCGGAACGCCTTGCTTCTTCGCCCGTGCGAGAACCGGGTTCACGGCCTTCGGATCGAGCGGGTAGAAGATGATCGCGTCGACCTTTTGGGCGAGCAGCTGCTGCATGTTGCTCACCTGCTTGTCGACGCTGAGCGCATCGTCAAGCGTGATGATCTTGCAGCGCAGAGCCTTCGCCTGCGCGACAGCGCCCTTCTGCATGTACTGAAGGCTCTCGTTCGCAGCCAGCGGATTCTGAAGGCCGATCGTGCAACTGACCCCTGCCTTGGCCCGAACGTTCCCGAACGTGGACGGCGCCGACCCCTCTTTGCCGGTGTAGCCAGGGATGGCCGCTGCGAGTGCGACTCCGACCGAGACGACGAGCGCTGCGGCTGCCGCCGTAATGGCGGTCGTGACCAATGAAGGTCTCCGCATGGAATCTCCTTTCATCTGGCGTGCGCACTGCCCGCCCATACGCGCAGCGACCGCCGTTTCGGGGTGCGCCGATCCGATCACACAGTCCCCGCGGCGTCAAGCGTTCTTATCAAATGTCAAATGGTACGGTGCGCGCCGTGTCCGAATGGGGTGACCAAGCCCTCCTTGTCTCCCCATCCGAACGCACGGTGGCAGCCTTGCTCCGCGAGCGCGCGGCAGCCATCGGCGGCGCTCCGTTTCTCCTCGTGGGAGGCGAGGCCTGGTCGTTCGCCGACGCCGCGGAACGAGCAGAGCGTCGTGCCGCCACGCTCGCAGCGGCCGGCGTTGGCCCCGGCGACCGCGTCGTCGCAGTCCTTCCGAACAGCGCCCTCCTCGTCGAGCTGCTGCTCGCCTGCGCGGTCTCCGGTGCAGTGCTCGTTCCAGTCAACACGGCGAGTCGCGGTCCGCAGCTCGCGCACATCGTCCGGGACTCCGAACCACGGCTCGTCGTCGCCCACCACGCTTTCGCCGAGGAGCTCGCGCACGTGGAATCCGTCGCAATCCGCTCGATCCCGCTCTGGCTCGACGGCGCCACGTCCGCCCCGAGCACTGTCCCGCCGGCCGATGCGCCTGGAGGAGTCCGCGAGGCGCGCCCGGGCGACACGCTCGCGATTCTCTACACCTCCGGGACCACCGGGCCGCCAAAGGGCGTGGTCTGTCCACATGCCCAGTTCTGGTGGTGGGGCCGGAACACCGGCCACGCGCTCGGGATCAAGAACGGTGATGTCCTTTTCACGTGTCTCCCGCTTTTTCACACGAACGCGCTCAACACCGTCGTCCAGGCGCTGGTGCACGGCGTCCGCCTCGTGATCGGAGACAGGTTCTCCGCCTCCGGGTTCTGGCAGACGCTTCGCGACGCGGATGCGTCCGTCACCTACATCCTGGGTGCGATGGCGTCGATCCTCGCGGCGCGCGAGCCCGGCCCCCTCGATCGCGCGCACCGTGTCCGCGTCGCGCTCTCGCCTGCCACATCCCCTCCCTTGTGGGAGGTCTTCCGGGATCGCTTCGGCGTCACGATCGTCGAGGGCCACGGCATGACCGAGACGAACCTGGCCGTCGGCCCGCGAGACGGGGAGCAGCGCCCTGGGTGGATGGGACGGTCGATGCCCGGATTCCAGGCAAAGGTCGTGGACGCCGACGACGTCGAGGTCGCCCCGGGCGTGCCAGGCGAGCTGGTCGTCCGAGCGGACGAGCCGTTTGCATTCGCGAGCGGGTACTGGCGCCTGCCGGACGCGACGGTCGAGAGCTGGAGGAACCTCTGGTTCCACACGGGCGACCGGGTCGTCGCCGACGCCGCAGGATGGTTTCGCTTTCTCGACCGGTTGAAGGACATCATCAGACGTCGCGGCGAGAACGTGTCGGCCTGGGAGGTGGAGCAGGTTCTGACGGCGCATCCCCAGGTCGTGGCGGCTGCGGCCGTGCCGGTTCCCTCGCCGCTCGGCGAGGACGACGTGATGGCGTTCGTCGTCTGCAGCGATCCCGTGCCTGCCCCCGACGAACTCGCAGCCTGGGCCGACGACCGTCTGCCCTACTTCGCAGTCCCCAGGTACCTCGACTACCTCGCCGAGCTTCCGCTCACCGAGAACGGAAAGATTCGCAAGTACGTCCTCCGTGAGCTCGGCGTCTCCGAAACGACATGGGACCGTGAGAAGGACGGTGTCCCGAGCCGCGTTAGGCCCTCGTGTCGGCGAGGTCTCGAACGAAGATGTCAGTGAACGCCGCGATGTGGTCGCGCAGCATCCGTTCCGCCTCGGAGGGATCGCCCGCGCGGCACGCGGCGACGATGGCCCTGTGACCCCGCTCCTCGACCTTGTAGACGCCGCCCTGGTCGTCACCGATGACGAAGGCGCTGAAGCGCTCGGTGGCCTCGAGCATCGGACGCAGGAGCCGCGGGATCCACCGGGATCCCGATGCCTGCGCGAGCGCAAGGTGGAAGGTCGTGTTCCCGCGGATGATGTCGGCGCGCTCGGCTCGGCGGTAGGCGCCGGCGAGCGCATCGAGGGCGGCACCCAGCAGCTCCTCGGCCTCCTGGCTCCAACCGAGAGCGGTGCGGCGTACCCCGGTCGACTCAAGCGCAAGCCGCGCCTCGTACACGTCCCGCATCTCGGCGGCGTCGATGGGCGTGACGCGCGCGCCCCTGTAGGGCGTGTGCTCGGCGAGACCCAGCGCCTCGAGTTGCCGAACGGCTTCGCGTATGGGCGAGATGCTCATCCCGAGACGGTCGGCGATGTCCTCCAGGCGCAGCGGTGTGCCGGGCGGGATCTCCCCGATCACGATCAGCTCCCTCAGTGTCTCGGTCGCGCTGGCGGCAAGGGTGCCGCGGTGCGTCGCGTCGAGCGCTGGGAGCGTGGAAAGTGAGACAGGCACGTACTCGGCCACCACGCGCTATTTGACCAGAACCCACGACAGGACAAGGAGCACGCGATGAGCAATGACGCCCCGACGACGTTCCGTGCGGCGGCCGTCCAGGAGGCATCGGTCTGGCTCGACCGGGCCGCGTCGACGGAGAAGGCCTGCTCCTTGATCGAGGCGGCCGGCGCGGGCGGCGCCGACATCGTCGCGCTTCCGGAGAGCTTCGTCCCGGGGTTCCCGTACTGGGTGTTCGTCAAGCCTCTCGGCGAGACGGGCGACTGGCACGCACGACTCCATCGGCAGGCCGTCGAGGTCCCCGGGCCGGAAACCGAGGCACTGGCCGCAGCCGCGAGACGCGCCGGCGTGATCGCGGTCGTCGGCGTCACCGAGCGCGAGCCCGACGCCATGGGGACGCTCTACAACACCAACGTGGTGGTCGGTCCCGACGGGCTACTCGGAAAGCATCGCAAGCTCGTAGCGACGTGGGGCGAGCGGGTTGTCTGGGCAGGCGGCGACGGATCGACCCTGAGCGTGTTCCCGACCCCCTACGGTCCGCTCGGAACCCTCAACTGCGGCGAGAACCTGAACTCCCTCGCGCGCTACGCGCTGCTCGCGCAGGGCGAACGGATCCACGTCGCGAACTTTCCTTCAGCCGCGGTTGCCGGTGCCCGCCACTCGCGCGAGGAGCTGTTCCTCCACGTCGCTCCGCACGCGTACGAGGGGAAGGTTTTCTCCATCTGCTCCTCCGAGTACGGGACGCGCGAGGTCGCGGCCGAGCTCGGAGTGTCGTTCGAGATCCGCGACGGCACCTACAACTGCGTGTCCGGCGTCGTCGGACCCGATGGCGAGTGGGTCAGCCCACCGCTGATCGACGAGCCGGGCATCGCATATGCAGATTGCGACCTGAACGCGATCCTGCAGGGACGGCTCTTCCACGACATCATCGGGCACTACAACCGCTTCGACGTGCTCAAGCTCGAGCTCGACCGTCGTGTCCGCACGCCGCTGCACACGACGGACGGGGAGGCCTGACTATGCGGCTCGGTCATAGAAGCTGCGGATTCCAAAGTCGATCCACTCGGGGTTCTCCCAATCGGCATGCCGCGCACGCACGGTGGGCGCCAGGTCCTCGACGACCTCGTCGGCCGAGAGACCCTCGCCCTTCAGCGCGGCAGTCTCCGAACGCAGACGGACCAGATAGTCGCGGACCGCCTCGACAAGCGCTACGTCGGTCACCTCGCCATGGCCCGGAACCACGGTTGTCGGCGAGAGATCGATGACGCGGCCGAGCACGTCGACCCAGAGGTCGCCGTCCACGTCGGCGTCGTCGGGGGGGAAGTAGGGCACGATCGGGAACATCCGCGTCTCGAACAGATCCCCGCCGAACACGATCGACTCCTCCGGCAGGTGCACGACCTGGTCGCCCTTCGTGTGCGCGAGACCCCAGGTCAGCAGGCGTACCCCGCGGCCGCCGAGATCGATGTCCACCGACGGCCCGTCGTACGCGACGTGCGGAGCGACGAGACGAACATCCGCCAACTGAGCGGCCACCGACTCGCCGAAGCCGCGGAACATCCCGATGTACGCGTCTCCCTTCTCGGCGAGCTCGTCGCGTTGCGCCGCGTTGTAGACGATCAGCGCCTCGTTCTCGAACACCTGCGCGCCGAAGCCGTGCTCCGGATGGAAGTGCGTCAGTGTGAGAATCAGCGGCCTGTCGCCCGCAAGCGTCCGGGCATGCTCGAGCACGCGCGCGCCGTTGACCGGTCCCATGCCCGTGTCGACGACCAGAGCGGTGCGCTCGCCGAGCACGATGCCGATGTTCGGGACGAGCGGGATCCGACCGTCGGGGATCACGTACACTCCGTCTGCGATCTCGACGGGCTCCGCGGAGACGACGGGCGGAGCAGGGGCGGCAGCGCTCTCTGACACGGCGATTCCCTCCTTCACTCGTTGGCTACATCGATCCGGGCGAGCTCGTCGCGAATCAGCTCGATTCCGACCGACGCCCGGGGAAACCCTGCGTAAACCGCAAGCAGGGATGCGAGCGCTTCGAGCTCCTCTCGCGTGGCGCCGTGCTCCAGCGCCCAGCGCACGTGTGGCCGCAGGCGGGCTTCCGCTCCTCCCTGCGCAATGAGCGCCGCAATCGTGATCAAACTCCGGTCCCGAAGAGTCAGGCAGTCGTCCACCCACGCAGCCCCAGCGGTCACGATGGCCTCCTCCGCCATGCGC
>JBKPNM010000131.1:0-10676 GCA_046732615.1 Actinomycetota bacterium
CGGCGGGGGTCACGCCGTGGTCGCGCGCGACCTGGCCCAGCTCCGGCCGACGGCCGAGAACGCGGGCGCGGCGCGGGCCGCCGAGCGGCGAGTGCGCGATCACCGTCACGCCCATCTCGGCACAGCGTGTAACGACGCCGCCGCGAAGCGCGCGGTCGTCGGCGAGGCTGACGGCGACCTGCACCGCCGCGATCGGCGCGAGCGCTAGAGCCTCGTCGAGGTGGCGCCGGTTGACGTTCGAGACGCCGACCCGGCGCACGAGGCCGTCCTCGACCAGGCGTTCGAGGGCGCGCACCGACGTCCGCCACGGCGTGCGCGGGTCGGGAGCATGCAGGAGGTAGAGGTCGATCGGAAGACCGGCGAGCGCCTCCAGGCTCGCCTCGCAGTCGGCGCGGATCGCTTTCGCGCGGCCGTCGGGGACCCACGCGCCGCCCGGCCGCGCCATGCCGCCCTTCGTGACGACGCGTGCGGTCGCCGCCCCGCACCCCCGAAGCGCCCCGGCGAGCAGCCGCTCGTTGTCGCCGTACGCGCGGGCGGTGTCGAACACCGTCATCCCCGAGGCCGCTGCGGCGGCGACCGTCGCGATCGCTCGGTCGTCGTCGCGGTCGACGTCGGTCGACAGGCGCATGCAGCCCAGACCCACACGTAGCTCGGACGGAGTCAGCCACGTCGCGCTCACGACCCCATCGTCGCTCGCCGTATACCCGTCTGGGGTATCATGATCACTGATGACCACGACGGCCCACGAGCACGAGCGCGTCCGGCTCGACGTGGACGGCATGACGTGCGCCTCGTGTGCGGCGCGCATCGAGCGGAAGCTGAACAAGCTCGACGGCGTCGAGGCGACGGTCAACTACGCGACCGAGGCCGCCACGGTGTCCTTCGATCCGCGCGCCGTGTCGGTCGACGACCTGATCGCGGCCGTCGAGGCGAGCGGCTATCACGCCGTGCTCCCGGGCGACGTCACCCAGGCACCCGACGCCGCACGAGAGGTGCGGACCAGGCTGGAGGTCGCCGTGCTCCTGACCGTCCCGCTGGCTGTCGTCGCGATGGTGCCGCAGGTGCAGTTCAGCGGCTGGGAGTGGCTCGCGCTCTTCCTCGCGACGCCCGTCGTCTTCTGGTCCGGGCTCGGCTTCCATCGCGCGACGCTGCTCAACGCGCGGCACGGCGCCGCGACGATGGACACGCTGATCTCGGTCGGCACGCTCTCCGCCTGGGCGTGGTCGGCGGTCGTGCTCGTCGGGGGGATCGACGCGCACACGTACTTCGAGGTCGCGGCGGTGATCACGACGCTGATCCTCCTCGGCCGCTGGCTCGAGCTCCGCGCCCGCAGCCGGTCGGGCGAGGCGCTCCGCGCGCTGCTCGAGCTCGGCGCGAAGGAGGCCCGCCTCCTGCGCGACGGCGAGGAGGCGCTCGTGCCCGTCGAAGAGCTCGTCGTCGGCGACCTGTTCGTCGTCCGGCCGGGCGAGAAGCTCGCAACCGACGGCGTGGTCGTCGACGGGGTGTCCGCGGTCGACCAGTCGATGCTGACGGGGGAGCCCGTGCCGATCGAGGTCGGCCCGGGCTCGGACGTCGCCGGGGGGACGATCAACGCCTCGGGACGCCTCGTCGTCCGCGCGACGAAGGTCGGCGCCGAGACGGCGCTCGCGCAGATCGCGCGCCTCGTCGCCGAGGCGCAGGCCGGCAAGGCACCCATCCAGCGGCTCGTCGATCGCGTCTCCGGCGTCTTCGTCCCGGTCGTCCTCGCGATCTCGCTGTTGACGCTCGTCGGCTGGCTCGTCGCGACCGGGGACGTCACGGACGCCTTCACGGCGGCGGTCGCGGTGCTGATCATCGCCTGCCCCTGCGCGCTCGGGCTTGCGACGCCGACCGCGCTGCTCGTCGGCACCGGGCGCGGCGCGCAGCTCGGCATCCTCATCAAAGGGCCCGAGGTGCTCGAGCAGACCCGCCGTGTCACGACCGTCGTTCTCGACAAGACCGGCACGGTCACGGAGGGGCGGATGTGGGTCGAAGATGCACTCCCGGCCGACGGCGTGCCCCGTGAGGAGCTGCTGCGGCTCGTGGGCGCGGCCGAAGCGGCGAGCGAGCATCCGATCGCGGCCGCGATCGCGGCCCACGCGCGCGGGATCGTCGGGCGCCTGCCCGAGGTCGAGCGCTTCACGAGCCATGCGGGAGTCGGCGTCGCGGCCGTCGTCGAGGGGCGGAACGTCGTCGTGGGACGCGCGGTGCGGCTCGACGGTCCGCTCGGCGAGCGGGCGGCGGAGGAGAGGGCACGCGGCCGCACGGTCGTTTCCGTCCAGATCGACGGGGTCGCGGCCGGGATCCTCGTCGTCGCCGACCGCGTGAAGCCGACCTCGGGCGAGGCGATCCGCGGGCTGCGGCAGCTCGGGCTCGAGCCCGTCCTCCTGACCGGCGACAACGAGCGCGCCGCCCGCACGGTCGCCGACGAGGTGGGGATCGAGCGCGTCCGGTCGGACGTCCTGCCGGGAGACAAGAGCTCCTTGGTGGAGACGCTGCAGGCCGCCGGCGAGGTCGTCGCGATGGTCGGGGACGGGGTCAACGACGCGCCGGCGCTCGCGCAGGCCGACCTCGGCCTCGCGATCGGGACGGGGACCGACGTGGCGATCGAGGCGAGCGACCTGACACTGGTGTCGGGCGACCTGCGCGCGGCCGTCGACGCGATCCGCCTCTCGCGGCGGACGCTCGCGACGATCAAGGGCAACCTCTTCTGGGCGTTCGCCTACAACGTCGCGGCGATCCCGCTCGCGATGGGCGGGCTCCTGAGCCCGATCGTCGCCGCGGCCGCGATGGCCTTCTCGAGCGTCTTCGTCGTCACCAACAGCCTGCGTCTGCGGCGCTTCCATTCGATCCGGGAGGTCACCTGATGCACGGATACTCGAAGGACAAGGAGGCGCTCACCAAGCGCCTGCACCGGATCGAGGGGCAGGTGCGCGGCATCGAGCGGATGATCGAGGAGGATCGCTACTGCATCGACGTGCTCACGCAGGTTGCCGCGGTGAAGACCGCGCTCGAAGGCGTGGCTACGAAGCTCCTGGAGGACCACGTCACGCACTGCGTCGCTGAGGCGCTCGCCTCCGGCGACCCGGACGTCGCGGGCGAGAAGAGCGAGGAGCTCCTCGCCGCGGTGCAGCGCTTCTCGCGGACGCGGTAGCGAGACCCCCCTTGTGTCCGACTTGAAGTCGGACACCAGACGCCCCTCCACGCCGCGTCAAGGAGCTCCTCGCCGCGGTGCAGCGCTTCTCGCGGACGCGGTAGCGAGACCCCCCTTGGTGTCCGACTTAAAGTCGGACACCAGACGCCCCTGCACGCCGCGTCAGGCCGCGAGCGCCAGCGCGACGAACGTCGGGAGGACGATCCAGACTCCGGCCATCAGCATGATCGCGACGATCGCGAACGTGCGGCAGCCGTCCTTCGGCGGGACGCCGCAGTGGCCGACGTCCGCCCACACGGCGCGGAGCGGCTCCCGAACGGAGAGCTGGATCCTGTTGCTCGCGAGCGCCGTGGCGCGGAGGACGACCCACGACATGCCGACCCCGATCGCGACGCCGACGAGCCCGACGAGCGTTGCCAGCCACCAGCTCGCGAACGTGAAGCCGCTCGCGAGCCGCCAGAGCGTCGCGGTGACCGGGATGAGGATCCCGGCGAGGACGAACGACGGCACGCCGATCTCGCGCGACTTCATGATCTCGCCGAGCGCCTGCGCGTCGAAGCGCGCCGGCCGCAGGAGCTTGAGCTCGGGCGAGTTGGAGGCGGCTTCCATCTCGCGCGCCCAGTAGAGGTTCCGCATCTGCGTCACCGCGTTCTTGATGTGCGAGACGACGAGATAGCGCGCGACGAGCTCGACGAGCCAGCGGCGACGGGCTTGAGCGGGCCGAGCGACGCGCCGGCCTGCGAGCCGCGGAAGCCGTGCCGCCGGAGGCTCTCGAGCGCCTCGATCGCTCGGCGGTGGTCGGCGTCGAACCGCTCGAGGCGCGCCAGCGGCGTCCTGCGCGCGAGCTCCGCGAGCATCTCCCGCTCGCGGGGTGACGACACCTCGAGCTCGTCGAGGAACGTCGAGATCGCGTCGTCGTCGCCCGAGAGGAGCCGTAGTCGCTCGAGGGGGTTGTCGAGCGTCTCGCCGACCTGGAGCTCGCGGCCGTCTCCGGCGTGGGACATCCCCGTCACGGTGAGTCGATCGTACGTCGTTGTTACGCTTCCCGGAAATGAGTGGCTGGGGCCTCTACTTCGTCTTCCTGATTCCGCCGCTGATCATCGGCTTCGTCGTCCAGGCGTGGCTGAAGAAGACGGTCGCGGCGAACATGCAGGTCGCCGTCGCGAACGGGATGACGGGCGCAGACATCGCGCGTCAGATCCTCGACCGGAACGGGCTGCACGACGTTCCCGTCGAGACCTCGCCGGGCGGGCCGCTCTCCGACCACTACGACCCGCGGAAGAAGTCCGTGCACCTCTCGGAGCCCGTCTACGGCGGCCGCTCGGTCGCGTCGACGGCGATCGCCGCGCACGAGGTCGGGCACGCGATCCAGCATGCGAAGGCGTACGGGCCGTTCCGCGTGCGGTCCGCGATGTGGCCGGCCGTCGCGTTCGCCTCGCAGGCCTGGCTCTTCCTCCTGATGATCGGCCTTTTCGCCCAGATCACCGGGCTCATGACCTTTGCGGTCATCCTCTTCGCGGTCGTCGTCCTCTTCCAGCTCGTGACGCTGCCGGTCGAGTTCGACGCATCGCGCCGGGCGATGGCGCAGATCTCCGACCTGGGCCTCGTCTCGACCGGCGAGTCGCAAGGCGCCCGGAAGGTGCTCACCGCGGCGGCGATGACCTATGTGGCCGGCGCGCTGGCCGCGCTCTCGCAGCTCGCGTACTGGCTGCTCATTCTGAACCGCAGGTAGCTCCTTCCCGTGCGGGTGATCGCCCTGATCGTGCGCGCTGGCGCCGTCGTCGCCGCCAGCGCGTTCGTGTTCTCGCTGCTCGTCGACGGCGAGTCGAATCCCGCGACTGCCGGCCCCGATCTGGCCGCCGTCACGAAGTCGGCGCCGAAGCCGACGCCGAAGCCGCGCACCACCGCGAAGCGCACGGCGCCGAAGGTGCCGGAGGGAGTCGTCGCGATCGTCGCGACGGGTGACATCGTGATGGGGTCGACGCGGAATCTGCCGCCCGACGGCGGCCGCTCGTTCTTCTCCGACGTGCAGACCGACCTCGCCGGCGACGTCGTGCTCGGCAACCTCGAGGGGACGCTCTCGACCGGAGGCCGGTCGAAGTGCGGCAAGGGCTCGACGAACTGCTTCGCGTTCCAGACGCCGCCCTCGTACGCGCGCTGGCTCCGGCAGGCCGGCTTCACGGTGATGAATGTCGCGAACAACCACGCCTTCGACTTCGGCGCGGGCGGGCTCGCGCAGACGGCGGCCGCGCTGGACCGCGTCGGGCTGCTCTCGACCGGTCGGCCCGGTCAGATCACGGTGCAGCGGGTCGGGGACATCCGCGTCGCGCTCGTCGGCTTCGCGCCGTATCCGTGGGCCCAGTCGCTCACGGACATCGCCGCCGCGAAGCGGCTCGTCCGCAGGGCGTCGCGGCAGGCCGACGTCGTCGTGGTGACGATGCACGCGGGCGCGGAGGGAACGAGGCGGCAGCACGTGACGCGCCGCACCGAGCTCTTCCTCGGCGAGAACCGCGGCAACCCCGCGCGGTTCGCGCACGCCGTCGTCGACGCCGGCGCCGACCTCGTGGTCGGCCATGGGCCCCACGTGCTGCGCGGGATGGAGTGGTATCGCGACCGCCTGATCGCGTACTCGCTCGGCAACTTCGCGGGCTACAAGGTCTTCTCGCTCGGGGGGCCGTTGTCGACGAGCGGCATCCTGCGGGTCACGCTGCGCGGAGACGGCAAGTTCGAGACCGGGCGCCTCGTCGCGACGCATCTCGCGGGCTCGGGCCTCCCGGCGATCGATTCCTCCGAGGCGGCACACGGAGTCGTGCGCTCGCTCTCGCGGGAGGACTTCGCCGGCCGTGCGGTGAAGGTGTCGGCCGACGGCATCCTCTCGCGCTAGCTCGTTCCCGTTTGCGCTCTCGGGGCGCGCCGGTGCAGACTGGACAGGAGGCATTCCCGATTCGTCGTGAACGAGCTCGTCACCCCACGCGCCCGGACTGCGGACGAGCCGCGTACAGCGCGGAAGACGCTGCGCGTGCTCGCGGTCGAGGCACTCGGGCCGCTGACGATCCTGGGCGGAATCGTCTGGGCGTTCGCGCAGCCGTACCGGATCACGTTCTTCTACCCCGACGGCAAGGGGTTCTGGGACTGGGCGGTCCAGCCCCCGCTCCTCGTCGTGGTGGTCGGCCTCCTCTTCTCGTTGCTCGTTGCTCCGGGCCTCGTCGAGGACCTCGAGCGGTCGGGTGCCGAGCGCGGAGATGCAGCCTCGAGCTGAGACCGCGCACTGGCTCTTCGCCGGCGGCTTCCTGTTCGTCGGGCTGGTGCTACTCGCCGAGGCGATCGTGGGGCCGGCGGTCTTCCGGCGCCGGCCGTGGCGCGCCTCTCTCTGGCCGTCGCTCGCGCTCATGGCCGGCGCCTGGCTGTGGCTGATCGCGATCTTCTCGACGTTCTCGACGCTCCACCTCGTCGCGCACTCGGTCTGGGCGCAGGCGGCGACGGCGGCCGGCGCCGTGCAGCTCGCCGTCGTGCGGGGTCGGCTGCACTCGCAGTACTGGTCGCTCGTGACCGCCGGCGCGCTCCTGATCTCGGGCGCCTCCTTCCTCGTCCACGAGCAGAACGGCTGGCTGTTCGCCCGCTCCGCGTTCCTCCACCACCTGATCGGCTGGACGCTGGTCGTCGCGTCGGTGTTCCCGCTCGGCGAGGCGCTGCGGCCGCGACGTGCCCTTTGGGCCTACGGATTCGCGGCGACGTGGATCCTGCTCGCCGTGATGCTGTTCGCTGACCGCGACGTCGCGCCGATCTTCGGGCACCTCTCCGAGCTCGCGGGCGGCACGCCGTGAGGCGCGCTGTCCTCGCCCTCGTCGCGCTCGCGCTGCTCGTCCCGGCCGCCGCGTCGGCGCACGCGACGATGAAGGAGGCGACGCCCGCGGAGCAGGGCCGAGTCGAGACGCCCCCGCAGGAGATCACCCTCCGCTTCGACCAGTCGGTCGTCCCACCTGCGGACGCGATCGTCGTCCTCGGCGCGGACGGCAAGAACCACGCTGAGACGATCTCGCAGTCGCGTGGCGGCACGCTGGTGCACGCGCGCGTCGCGGGGCTCTTGAAGGGCGAGGCGTACACCGTGCGCTGGCGCATCGTCTCCGCGGACGGGCACGTGGCGACCGGCGTCTTCACCTTCGGCGTCGGCGTCGATGCACCGCCGCCCACGGAGGCGGTCGGCTCGTCCGGGATGACGTGGCGCGACGACGTCGCGCGCTGGGCGCTGTTCGCCTCGCTTGCGCTGATGATCGGCGTCGTCGGGATCCGCCTCCTCGTGCTCCCGCCCGTCGTCGACGCGCGCGTCGAGCGTCGCGTCCACCTCCTCGGGACGCTCGGCGCGTTTCTCGCCCTGAACGCCGGGATCGCCGGGTTCGTGATCCGCTCCGCGAACGCGCTCCAGGTCTCGGGCGTCGACCTGCTCTACGCGGACCTGTCCCCCTTCGCGGAGTCAACCCGCTTCGGAACCGCGTTCATGGTCACCACGCTCGGCTTCGGCGTCTGCCTCACGATCCTCGTCGTCGCGTGGGTACTCGACGAGCCGCGCCTGCGGTGGCCCGCGTTCCTGCTCGCGGTGGCACTCGTCTGGGGCTACCCGCTCTCCGGCCACCAGGCGACCGAGCCGAACGCGACCGCACTCGGAGAGATCGCAGACTGGGTGCACCTCGTCACCGCGATGCTCTGGGTCGGAGGCGTCCTCACGCTTGCGCTCGTGGTCTGGCCGCTCGCTCCCGACCTGCGCCGTGCCGCCTTCCTCCGGTTCTCGAGGATCGCCGTCGCCCTGATCGGGGTGCTCCTCGTCGCCGGCACGGTCGTCGCGATCGAGCGGCTGCCCGAGGTTGCGGACCTCTGGCAGACGTCGTACGGGGTGACGCTGCTCGTGAAGATCGGGCTCGTGCTCGTCGCGCTCGCGTGGGGCGGCTTCCACCACACCTTCGTGCGCCCGCGGCTCGAGCGCGGCGAGATGCCGCGCGGCGTAGGGCGAAGCTTGCTCGGCGAGAGCGCCGTCGCCATGGCGGTGCTCCTCGCGGCGGCCGTGCTCGTCAACGGCGCGCCGCCGCCGGTCGAGACGGGCTCCACCAGCGCTCAGCCCGCCGCCTCCCGCTAGACGACGGAGCCGGGATCGGCAGGCCCGCGAGCAGGGCGTGCACGGCGCGGATCGTCGTGTGGGAGATCGACTGTGCCAGCGAATCCGTCTACTGTCCGGCTGCCATGCGTGCGGGCAGAGTCGGCGGGTTTGCAGCGATCCTCGTCGGCGTGCTGGCACTTTCGGCCTGGCTGACGGCGAGCACCCATGCAGCGGACGGGTCGTGCGCCACGCCCGTCGCGTATCCGGGAGACGACGCGGGGTGGGCCGCGCTTGCGCAGTGGATGGGGCACGGAGCCCGGGCGCGCGGCGTCCCGGGTGAGCTGCCTGTGATGGCGGCGCTGGAGTCGTCGGGCCTCCGAAACCTTCCGGCGGGCGATGGCGACTCCGTCGGCTTCTTCCAGATGAGGACGGCAATCTGGGACCGTGGAACGTACGCCGGCTTTCCCGACCGCCCCGAGTTGCAGCTGAAGTGGTTCCTCGATCAGGCGGTCGCGGTGCGAAGCCGTGCAGTCGCAGCGGGTGATGCGAGCTTCGGCAAGGACCCCAGCAGCTTCGGCGAATGGATCGCCGACGTCGAGCGTCCCGCAGCGCAGCTCCGCGGCAGGTATCAGCTGCGGCTCGCCGAGGCGAGAGGCCTCGCGGCCTGTAGAGACGCGCCTCCGCCGCCCGCGACGCCGGGGACTCCGACGACGACGCCTGGCGGACAGGCGCCGCCGAAGACGGTCTCCCTCCGAGTCGTCCGAGTCGTCACGGGCGGCGGAACGCGAACGCTGCGCGTCGTGCTCCTGGCCCCGACACGGGCCCGCGCCAAGCTGCAGCTCCTGCAGAAGGGCTCACCCCGACTACGTCGGGTCGTCGCCCTGAGCCACGGCCGGACAACTCTCGATCTCGTGCTCCCGTCCGCGCTCGCCGGTGGCTGGTACCGCCTCACGGTCAGCTTCCCGGGCACCACCGGCCTGCGCCCTCCTGCCCCTCGTCCGATCCTCGTCCCGTCGTCGGCGCCGTGAGAGCGACCGACTCGGAAGCGATCGTCTAGCTTTCCGCGCCGTGCTGGTCGCGATCTCCGGTGGCGCGGGCTTCCTCGGCCTGCATCTCGCGCGACGCCTCGTGGCCGACGGCCACGACCTCCGCACGCTCGACCTCGCCCCGCTCGACGACGCCGCGCTGGAGGGACGCGTCGACGAGCAGCACGGCGACGTGAGAGTGCCTGCCGACGCCCGGCGCCTCGTCGCGGGCGCGGACGTGCTCGTGCACGCGGCGGCTGCGCTGCCGATCCAGGTGAGCCGGGCGGCGATCCGCTCCGTGAACGTCGAGGGTGCCGCCGTGACCTTCGCCGCTGCTGCGGACGCGGGCGTGCGGCGCGTCGTGCTGATCTCGTCGACGGCCGTCTACGGCGTCCCCAAGCGCCACCCGATCCACGAGGACGACCCGCTCGTGGGCGTCGGCCACTACGGCGAGTCGAAGATCGAGGCGGAGCGCCTGTGCGAGGCGTTCGCCCGGCGCGGCCTCGCGACGGTGATCGTGCGCCCGAAGACGTTCGTCGGGCCCGAGCGTCTCGGCGTGTTCGAGATCCTCTTCGACTGGATCCGGGAGGGCCGGCGGATACCGATCCTCGGCAACGGGTCGAACCGCTACCAGTTGCTCGCGGTGGAAGATCTCGTCGACGCCGTCGTCAGGTGTCTCGACGCGCCCGTCGCCGGCGAGTCGCTCAACGTCGGAGCCGGTCGCTTCGGGACGGTGCGCGAGGACCTCGAGGGGCTGATCGACCACGCCGGCTCGGGCTCGCGGCTCCGTCCGGTGCCCGCGAGGCCTGCGGAGGTCGTGCTGCGCGGTCTCGAGCTGGCGCATCTGTCACCGCTCGCCGAGTGGCACTACCGCACGGCACACAAGGACTCGTTCGTCGCGATCGACAAGGCTCGCCGGCTGCTCGGCTGGGAGCCGCGGTTGTCGAACGCGGAAACGCTCTGCGCGACATACGACTGGTACCTCGGGCACCGCGGCGAGCTGCGCGGCGCGGGTCTGACGCACCGCGTCCCGTGGGACCAGCGCGCCCTCGGGCTGCTCCGGCGCGTTTCCTAGATCTAGGGCACGAGCACGAGGGCGCCGCGCACCTCGCCGGCGCGGAGCCGGGCGAGCGCCTCGTTCGCGCGCTCGAGGGGCAACTCCTCGACGCGAGTCTCGAGGGGAACCTCGGCAGCGAGGCCGAGGAACTCCTCGCCGTCGCGGCGGGTCAGGTTCGCAACCGAGCGGACGGCGCGCTCGCCCCAGAGGAGCTCGTACGGGAACGACGGGATGTCGCTCATGTGGATGCCTGCACACACCACGACACCCGCCTTTCGAACCGCGCGGAGCGCGGCGGGAATGAGCGCGCCGACCGGTGCGAAGACTGTCTCT
>JBKPNM010000132.1:0-4317 GCA_046732615.1 Actinomycetota bacterium
CCTCCACACCGTCTACTACTCGCTCTTCGACTGGGACGGCCTGACGGAGAAGACCTGGGTCGGCCTCGACAACTACAGCGAGGCGCTTCGCGACAGCGTCCTCCACGACGCGTTCCTGCACTCGGCGATACTGATCGTCTACTACGCGGTGCTGCCCGTGATCATCGGGCTGCTCCTCACCGCCGCGCTGACCCGGTCGGCGATCCGCGGCTTCCGCTTCTTCCGCACGACGCTCTTCCTGCCCCAGCTGATCGCGGGCGTCGTGATCGCGCAGGCGTGGATCTGGATCTACGCGTCCGACGGGCCGCTCAACCGCTTTCTCGAGCTGATCGGGCTCGAGTCGCTCACGCGCCCGTGGCTCGGCGACTTCACGTGGGCGCTGCCGTCGCTCGGGGCGATCGGGAGCTGGGTCACGTTCGGCCTCTGCATGGTGCTCTTCATCGCCGGGGTGCAGAAGATCCCGACGTCGCTCTACGACGCGGCACGGGTCGACGGCGCCGGCGCCGTGCGCGAGTTCTTCGCGGTGACGCTCCCGGGGCTCCACAACGAGATCCTCGTCGCGTTCGTGCTGACGACGATCAACGCGCTCCGCAACTTCGACGTCGTCTACAACACGACGGCCGGCGGGCCGGGGGGCGAGACGATCGTCCCCTCGATGTACATGTACCAGAACGCATTTCTGTACAACCGCGTCGGCTACGCGGCGGCGATCGCCACGCTGCTCGCGATCGCGATCTTCGTCCTCGCCGCGATCGTGCTGCGGGTCGGCGACCGGGGCGAGCGCACGTGACCTTCGGTCGCCTCGACCGCGTCGGCACGTACCTCGTGCTGTGCACGTTCGCGCTGATCGCGATCTACCCGGTGCTGTCGATCCTGTTCCTCGCGCTCCACCGGAAGACCGACCTCGTCACGGGCTTCGCCTTCCCGACGCGGATCGACCTCTCCAGCTTCGAGGCCGCGTGGACGGAGGGCAACTTCGCGACCGGCTTCAAGTCGAGCTTCATCGTCGCCGGGACCGTCACGGCGGCCTCGGCGGTCCTATCGATCGGCACCGGCTACGCGTTCGGGACGATGCGCTTCACCGGCGACCGCATCGTCTTCCCGATCATCCTCCTCGGGATCATCTTCCCGTACGAGGCGACCGTGATCCCCCTCTACTACGACTTCCAGGACGTCCCGCTCCTCCACTGGCACCTGCTCAACACGTACTGGGCGCTGATCCTGCCGCAGATCGGGCAGTCGGTCGCCTTCGGCACCTTCTGGATGCGGGCGTTCTTCCGCTCCACGCCGCGATCGCTGATCGAGGCCGCCCGCATCGACGGTGCGAGCTCGTTCGGCGTGCTGCGTCAGGTGCTGCTCCCGCAGGCGATGCCGGCGGTGCTGACGATGTCGGTGCTGGTCTTCACGTACACCTGGAACGAGTTCCTCCTCGCCCTCGTGCTCGTCTCCGGCAGCGAGTCGCACCAGACGGCCCCACTGGGCCTGAGCTTCTTCGCAGGCGCCTCGCGGGCGGGCGACCCGACGAAGGTCGCGGCCGCCGCCGTGCTCGTCGCGCTCCCGATCCTCGTCGTGTATCTGTTCCTCCAACGGCACTTCGTCCGCGGAATGCTCGCCGGGGCGCTCAAGGAATAGAGGTAGAGGCCATGGCACGGATCAAGCTGGTCTACCTCGGCGGCGGCTCCACCAGGGCGGCGGGGACGATGGCCTCGTTCATGGCGAACGGAGCCGACTTCGACGGCTCGGAGGTCGTGCTCGTCGACCTCGACGACGACCGGCTCGCGCTGATCCGCACGCTCGCGGAGAAGATGGCCCGCGCGCGCGGCCTCGACATCACCGTCACCGCGACGACCGACCGTCGCTCGGCGCTCGACGGCTGCGATGCCGTGCTCTCGTCGTTCCGCCCCGGGGGCTTCGCCGCGCGGGTGCACGACGAGCGGATCCCGCTCGAGCACGGCTTGATCGGGCAGGAGACCCAGGGTGCGGGCGGCTTCTTCATGGCGCTCCGCGCGATCGCCGTGCTGAAGGACGTCTGCGCGGAGATGGAGGAGCTCTGCCCCGACGCGTGGATCTTCAACTACACGAACCCCGTCAACATCGTCGCCGAGGCGATCACACACCACTCGCCGGTGAAGGTCGTGTCGCTCTGCGAGGGGCCGATCTACTTCGCCGACCAGATCGCCGCCGCGGCCGGTCTCGACCCGGAGCGCCTGCACGTGACGATGGTCGGCCTGAACCACGGCTGTTGGGGGGTCGAGCACGACTACGAAGGGGAAGATCCGCTCCCACTCCTCGCGGAGGCGTGGGAGCGCCGTCGCGACGACCCCTCGCTCGGCCCGCACGGCCGGCGCCAGCTGCAGCTGGCGGTCGCGATGGGCGCCGTGCCGGCCGACTACTTCGAGTACTACTACTTCACCGACGACGTGCTCGCCGAGCTCCGGGCGAAGCCGACGACGCGCGCCGAGGACATCCTCTCGTGGTCGCCGGACTACTGGAGCCACTACGAGGAGCAGGCCCGGACGGACGACCCGCAGCTCGACCCCGGCCGCTCACGCGGCGGGATCCACGAGCTCGAGCTCGCGATCGACGTGATGGACGCGATCTTCAACGACAAGGACGAGACGCACCCGGTGAACATGCCGAACGCGGACGGCGCGCTCCCCGGCTTTCCCGACGACCTCGTCGTCGAGGTGCTGGGCCGCTGCCGTCGCGCCGGCATCGACGTGATCCCGGCGAAGCCGCTCCCGCGGCACGTCCGCGGCCTCGTCGAGATGCTCGGCGAGTACCAGGCGCTGGCCGCGGAGACGGCCTGGAGGGGGACGCGGGCCGACGGGATTCGGGCGCTCAGCGCGAACCCGCTCGTCCGTCAGGTGGAGGTCGCCGAGCGCGTCTACGACGCGCTCGCGGCTGCCCACCGCGAGCACTTGCCCGAACGGCTGGTCGCGTGAGCCGGCTCCTGCTCGGCGTCGACGCAGGCAACACGAAGACGGTGGCGCTCGTCGTCGCGGAGGGCGGCGCCGTGCTCGGCTCGGGACGCGGCACGTGCGGGGACATCCACAACGCCGCCGGCCCCGCGGCCGCGGTCGAGCAGATCGTCGCCGCGTCCACCGCCGCGCTCGAGGCGGCCGGCGTCGCCGCTGCGGATCTCGCCGCAGCCGGGTTCAGCCTCGCGGGAGCCGACTGGCCCGAGGACTTCACGTACCTGGTCGGAGAGCTGCGCCAAAGGCTCTCGCTCCGAGCCGACCCCGAGGTCGTGAACGATGCCGTCGGCGGGCTACGCAGCGGCTGCGACGACATGATCGGCGTTTCCGTCGTCATCGGCACGCACGTCGCACTCGCGGGCCGTAACGCGAAGGGCGACCTCTTCCACCTCGGCTTCTGGCCCGACTCGACCGGCGCGCACGGGCTCGGGTCGCTCGGCCTCGCGGCGATCTGGCGGCACATGCTCGGGCTCGGCCCCGAGACATCGCTCGTCGGGCGGGCGTTGGCACGCTGGAACGCGAGCAACCCGGAGGAGCTGCTCCACCTCCTCACGCGGATCGGAGCGCCGGAGGACACGCGGGCGGCGCGGTTCGCGGACGCCGTCCTCGACGAGGCCGAGGCTGGTGACCCGCTCGCACAGGCGATCGTCGAGACGGTGGCGGGCCGCATGGGCGACTATGCGCGCGTCTGCGCGGAGCGGACGGGGCAGCTCGGCGCGCCGTTCCCGCTCGTCCTCTCCGGCAGCGTGCTCCGCCACCCGTCGCCGCTGCTACGGTCGACGCTCCTCGCGCGCGTCCCGGACGGCCGGCCCGTCTATCCGGACGTCGAGCCGGTGGCCGGTGCCGTCCTGCTCGCCGCCGACCGGATCGGAGCCAGGCCGGATCTCTCGCAGCTGCGCGCGCCGCACGCCCTCGCGACCGAATCGCGAGGCTGACGTGGCGGGCATCCGGCTCGACGACGCGACGAAGGTCTATCCAAACGGGGTGAAGGCGCTCGACGCGGTCACCCTCGACATCGAGGACGGCGAGTTCATGGTGCTCGTCGGGCCCTCCGGCTGCGGCAAGTCGACGCTCCTGCGCATGATCGCCGGGCTCGAGGAGGTGACGGAGGGCCGGATCGTGATCGGCGAGCGGGACGTCACCGGGCTGCGGCCGCGCGACCGCGACATCGCGATGGTGTTCCAGAACTACGCGCTCTACCCCACGATGAGCGTGGAGGAGAACCTCGGCTTCGGCCTCAAGCTGCGCCGCGTTCCCGGCCCGGAGCGCGTGAGCCGCGTGCGCCAGGTCGCGACCACGCTCGGCCTGCAAGCGCTCCTCGACCGCCGTCCCGCGCTCC
>JBKPNM010000133.1:0-6331 GCA_046732615.1 Actinomycetota bacterium
TCTTGCGGCTGAAGGACGGGTCGCGCGTCGCCGACGCTGTCGCGCGCGCCGGGGGGCCGACGCGTCGCGCCGACCTCTCCGCCGTCAACCTCGCTGCGCCGCTCGCAGACGGGCAGCAGGTGATCGTCCCGCGGCGCGGTCCGCCCGGCGCGATCGCGGCGGGCGCGGGCGGCGCCTCGGGGGCTAAGGTCAGCCTTGCGATCGCGACCGTCGACCAGCTCGACGAGCTCCCGGGGATCGGCCCGGTGACCGCGCAGAAGATCGTCGACTGGAGAGCCTCGCACGGCCCGTTCCAGTCGGTCGACGACCTCGACGACGTCCCAGGTATCGGGCCGGCCCGGATCGAGCAGCTCCGCGACCTCGTGACGCCATGACGGGGGTGCGCCGGATCCTGGAGACGGGTTGGCCGGCGCTGCTCGTTGCGTCGGCCTGCATCGGCGTCGCGGTCTCGGTCTGGGTGCGCCCGCCCGTCGCGGTGTCGGCGGCCGCGGCTGTCGCGGCGGTCGCGGGCGCGCTCGCGACGCGTGACCTGGGACGCCTCGCACTCGCAGGCGTCGCGTTCGCATGCGCCGGCGTCTGGTGGGGGACGATCCGGGGCGAGGCGCTCGACGCGAGCTACCTCTCTCAGCGTCTCGGCCAAGAGGCGCCCGCGCGCGTCGTCGTCACGGCGCCCGCCCACCGGTCCCCGTTCGCGATTCGCATTCCCGGCGAAGCGGTCGCGTACGGCACGACGCGCATCCGCGAGCGGGTGCTCCTCGAGCTCCCGGCGGAGCGCGCGCCGCCCCAGGGGGCCGTCCTCGAGCTCCGCGTGCGACCGGTCGCCCCGCGTGGGCCCGAGACCGGCTTCGACGAGCGCGGCTGGCTCGCGCGCCGCGGCGTCCACGTCGTGCTGCGGGGCGATGACTGGCGGATCGTCGGCCGGCGGGGCGGGATCGGAGGCGTCGGCGACCGGCTGCGCGCGCACGTCGAAGCGACGCTCGCCCGTGGGACGAGCGGCGAGCGACGGCAGCTCCTCGCCGGGATCGTGCTCGGCGAGGACTCCGGCATCGATCGTGAGCTCCGGGACGCGTTCCAGGCAAGCGGACTCATGCACCTCTTGGCAGTGTCGGGCCAGAACGTCGCCATCGTCGCGTTCGGCGTCGTCCTCGCGGCGCGGATCCTCGGGCTGGGCACGCTCGTCGGCGAGGCACTGGCGATCTTCGTGGTGCTCTCGTACGCGCTCGCGGTGGGCTGGCAGCCGTCGGTCGTGCGCGCTGCGGTCGCAGGGGTGCTGGCGTCGCTCGCGTGGCTCGTCGCGCGCCCGCGCGACCGTTGGCACGCGCTGGCGATCGGCGCCCTCGTGCTCCTCGTCTGGATGCCGCAGTCGGCGCTCGAGCCCGGCTTCCAGCTCTCGTTCGCCGCGGTCGCGACGATCTTCCTCGTCGTCCCGCGCCTGTCCGGCGTCCCGGAGGCGTACCCGGTGCCGCGAGGTCTCTGGGACGTACTCGTCGTCGCGTTCGCATGCGGATTGGTGACGGCGCCGATCGTCTGGCTCCACTTCGGACAGGTGGCCCTCTGGACGGTCCCGGCGAACGTCGCCGCCGAGCCGGCGATGCCGCCGCTCGTCTCGCTCTCTCTCGCTGCTGCGGCGGTCGAGCCCGTCCTGCCGGGCGTCGCGACCGCGTTGTCGTGGCTCGCGGGGTGGTGTGCCTGGTGGATCGCGTTCGTCGCGCGGGTCGTCGCGAGCTGGCCGTCGGCGCAGGTCTCCTCGCCGCTTGCGATCGCCGTCGCCTTCGGCGTCGTCGGCGCGATCCTGCTCGTACGTCGGCTGTCGCGCTACCGGCGACCGACTGCGGTTGCGGCGATCTGCTCGGTTGCGCTGACGCTCGCCCTCGCCGCGTGGGCGACGCGACCGCAGCCGTCGTGGCAGCCGCCGACCGGGCTGCGCGTGACCTTTCTCGACGTCGGTCAGGGCGACTCGGCGCTGCTCGAGGTGCCCGGCGGGGCCGTGCTCGTCGACGAAGGGCCGCCCGAGGCGGACGTCGCGGGTCAGCTGCGCCGCCTCGGCGTCCGGTCGCTGACGGCGATCGTGCTGACGCATCCTCAGCGCGACCACATCGGCGGCGCGGCGTCCGTGCTCGACCGTCTCGCGGTCGGGACGGTCGCCGATCCGGGCATCGAGGCACGGTCGGTCGACCACGACGCCGTCGTCGGGGCCGCTCACCGCCGCGGCGTCCCGATCGTCGTCGTCCACGCGGGGGAGGTGTTCCGGATCGGGAAGCTCCGCCTGCGGATCTTGTGGCCGGACGACCCGGGCCTGCCGAGCGAGGATCCCAACCAGCACGCGGTCGTCGCCCTCGCGAGCTTCGGGGCGACCGATGTGCTGCTGACCGCAGACGCCGAGAGCGACGTCACCTCGCGATTGCCGCTCCGTCCGATCGAGGTCCTCAAGGTCGCGCACCACGGATCCGAGGACACCGGGCTCCCGGATCTCCTGCGCGTCCTCCGGCCTGAGATCGCCGTCATCTCCGTCGGCGCGCACAACGACTACGACCACCCTCGACCCGAGACGCTCGCTGCGCTCTCGGCCCGGCCGGGGATGCGCACGTTCCGGACGGACGAAAACGGTCGCGTGGTCGTGGAGTCGGACGGGCGGACGCTCACCGTGCGCTCCGAGCGGTAGCGGCCGCCGGTCTAGGCTTTGAAGCGTGGCGACCCAGGAGCTTGCCCCGGTCTACCTCATCACCGGCAACGACCGGCCGAAGGTCGAGACGGCGCTCGAGCGGCTACGGCGCCGCTTCGACCCGGGCGCGATCGATCGTCTCGTCGCGGGGAAGGGAGGCGTCTCGGGGGCCGACGTCGTCGCAGCGTGCAACGCGGGCACGCTGCTCGGAGGCGAGCGGCTTGTCCTGGTGACGCACGTCGACGGCCAGCGAGGCGAGTTCGATCGCCTCGCGGGAGGGTGGAAGGGCGACGACGTCGAGGCGGTCGTCGAGTACCTCCGGGACCCGGCTCCGGGCACGGTTCTCTGCCTCGTCGCGGAAGAGCTCAGGAAGGACTCGCCCCTTGCGAAGGCCGTGGCGAAGGCTGGCAGCGTGCTCGCCTGGGAGATCGGGAAGAAAGAGGCCGTCGGCTGGGTGGCGGAAAGCTTTCGTGCGCGCGGAGTCAAGGCGGGACCGGATGCGTGCAGAGCGCTGCTCGACATCGTCGGCGACGACAAGCTCGTACTCGTGCGGGAGATCGACAAGCTGGCGACCTGGGCAGCAGGCGAGCCGATCGGCGTCGACGAGGTTCAGCGGCTCGCGACTCCGTTCGCGGAGGCGCAGCCCTGGGACCTCACGGACGCTCTCGGCAAGCGCGATGCACGCACCGCGCTCGCGATCGTCGAGGCAACCTACGCGCGCAGCCCGCGCCAACGATCCGCCGAGGCCGCGGCCTTCAGCTTCCGGCTGGGGCAGCACCTGGCACGGCTCTCGCGCATGAAGACGTTCCTCGATGCCGGCGTGCCGGCGGAGGAGGCGGGCAAGTCGCTCGGGTTGAAGCCGTATCCGGCCAAGCAGCTCGCAAGGCAGGCAGAGTCGCTCTCAACCGAGGAGCTGCGTGACGGTGTCGTTCGCTTCGCTCGCCTGGACTACGCGCTCAAGGGTGGAAGCCGGCTCGCGCCGGACCTCGAGCTCCAGGTGGCGGTCGCGGACGTCGCCCGACAGCGGACGTGACCGGAGCTAGGAGACGGCAGCGCCGCTGACGACGCGGGCCGCCTGCGCCTTCTTGCGTGCGGCGGTGTTCTTGTGGAGCGCACCGCGGGCCGCGGCCCTGTCGATCGTGCGCACGAGCAATCGATGCTCGGCGGCGATCCCCGCGTTGTCGTCGCCGTCGGCGACCGCGTTCTCGAGCCGCTTCGCGAGCGTCTTGATCGTCGAGCGATAGCGAAGGTTCTCGAGCCGCTGCCGGGCGGCGATGTCGACGCGCTTCTTCTGCTGCTTGATGTTCGCCATACGTGAGAGCGCCCCGACCGATCCGGTCGCGGGCCGCCGGATGGTAGCAGAGGGGCTTCCGCAGGATCCACGAAACTCAGGTGCACATGTCCGAGCTCGACCCGTCCTTCGACCAGAACGTCGACCCCGCGCTCGCAGAGGAGCGCGCCCACCGACGCCGGCTCGCGCGGTCGACGGCGGTCTTCGGAGCCGCGACCGGCGTCTCACGGGTGCTCGGCCTCGTCCGCGAGATCATCGCCGCGTACACCTTCGGCGCGGCAGGGAAGATCAACGCGTTCACCGTCGCGTTCCAGATCCCGAACCTCGTCCGGGCGCTGATCGCGGACACCGCGCTGTCGGGAGCCTTCGTGCCAGTCTTCAGCGAGCTCCTCGAGAAGGGCGAGCGGGCGCGCGCGTGGCGTGTCGCGTCGACTATCTTCTGGCTCGTCCTTCTCTTCACGAGCGCGCTCACAGCGGTGTTCGTGCTCATCGCGCCGCTGATCGTCGAGCTGTTCGGCACGCCCGGCGGCGACCTCGACCTCGCGGTCGGGCTCTCCCGGTTGCTCTTTCCGATCGTGATCCTGCTCGGCCTCTCCGGGATCGTGGTCGGGATCCTCAACGCGTACGACCAGTTCACCGTCCCGGCGCTGACGCCCGTCGCGTGGAACCTCGTGATCATCCTCGGCCTCGTCCTCGGCGTGCCCGCCGCCACCGACCAGGACGCGGAGCTGTACGTCTACGCCGGCTCGATCGTGCTCGCGACGCTCGTGCAGCTCTTGCTGCCGGTGCCGTGGTTGCGCGGGCTCGACGGTCGCCTCCGCGTCGCGCTCGACTGGCGCGACCCCGCCGTGCACCGCTTCTTCGTGCTGATGCTGCCCGTCACGCTGACGCTCGGGCTGATCAACGTCTCGACGCTGATCGGGACGCTGTTCGCATCGCGCCTGATCGACCCCGAGCTGGCTCCGCGCGCGATCGACCTCGCCTTCCGTCTCTACATGCTCCCGCAGGGGATCTTCTCGGTCGCCGTCGCGACAGTGCTCTTCCCGACCATGTCGAGGCTCGCCGCCAGGGGCGACATGGCGGGGTTCGGCCGGACGGTGGACACCGGGATCCGGCAGATCGGGTTCCTGCTCATCCCGGCCGGGATCGTCTCGGCCGTGCTCGCCGAGCCGATCACGCGGCTCGTCTACGAGCGCGGCGAGTTCACCGCCGAACAGACGCCGGTCGTCGCCGGAGCGCTGGCCGCCTTCACGGTGGGCCTGGTCTTCAACGGCTGGATGCTGCTCCTAAACAGGGCGTTCTACGGGCTCCAGTCGAACTGGATCCCGACCGTCGTGGCGCTCGGGAACCTCATCCTCAACGTGCTTCTCTTCGTCGCGTTCTACCGCCTCGGCGTCTGGGGCCTGCCGCTCGCGGTCTCGCTCTCGAACCTGGCCGGTGCCGTCGCGCTCGCGGCGCTCATGTGGAAGCGGGTCGGGGGCGTCGAGCTCGCGGCCACGCTCGGCGCGCTCGCGCGGATCATCGTCGCATCGGTCGTCGCAGCGGGCGTTGCCGTGGGCCTCTGGTGGGCGCTCGACGCGGCGCTCGGGCGCTCGACGGTCGCTCAGATCGTCTCCGTCGGCCTCGCGCTCGGCGCCGGCACGGCGGTCTACCTGGGAGCCTGCCGCTTGCTCGGCGTCCGCGAGCTCGGCTCGCTGCTCGCGCTGCGACGGAGCACCTGAGACCGCCCTAGGATGGCGCGATCGGCGAGGCCGGCTCCTACCCGCTCCGCGTCGTCGGCCGCGTGCAGTCGCGAATCACGCGCCGCGACGATGCGCCGATGCAGGGCGCGGAAGGAGCGCCCGACGCCTGGATCGTCTTCGACGAGAACGTCCGCGAGGCGGCTCGCGACCTCGCAGCCGGCGACGACGTCTTCGTCCTGACCTGGCTGCACGAGGCCGACCGCGACATCCAGGCCGTCCACCCGCGCGACGACCCCGCCGTTCCCGAGCGCGGAGTCTTCAGCACGCGCTCGCCGGACCGGCCGAACCCGATCGGGCTGCATCGCGTCGAGGTCGTCGAGGTCGACGGGCTCCGAGTGCGGGTGCGGCCGCTCGAGGCGATCGACGGGACGCCGGTCGTGGACGTCAAGCCGGTGCTGCGCGGCGAGGCCTGACCCCGCGCTACTGCTCGTAACCCTCGACCGTCTCCGTCGAGCGCGCGCGTGCGGCATCCGGGTCCATGTCGAACTCCTCGAGCGCCTTCCGCTGCCGCAGCAGGTCCCAGCAGCGGTCGAGCGAGACCTTGACGTCGTCGAGCCTTCGCCGGTCCGCCTCGGTCGCGGTGCCGGTCGCCTGGACGTCCCAGAGCCGGTGCTCCTCGGCCACGAGCTCCTCGAT
>JBKPNM010000134.1:0-7315 GCA_046732615.1 Actinomycetota bacterium
CGGCAACGTCGGCCGCGCTGCGACAGCGGAGCCCGACCACCTCCTCCGGCAGCCGGCGCTGGTCGAGGACGACCACGGCGTCGTCCTCGAGGCGAACGATTTGCTCCGGCGCGAGCTCAGAGGGCTGCATGCAGCGAACCCTAGGCGTGGCGATGCGCGGTTGGTGTCCGACTTAAATTCGGACACCAAACGCCAACCGCTTAAGTCCCCTCGTCCCAGCTCGCCAGGTAGGCCGCCTGCTCCTCGGTCAGCTCGTCGATCGCGACGCCCATCGTCGCGAGCTTGAGGCGCGCGATCTCGTCGTCGATCTCCTGCGGCACGTCGTAGACCTTCCGCTCGAGCGAGGCGGCGTTGGCAATCACGAATTCGGCCGCGAAGGCCTGGTTCGCGAACGACATGTCCATCACCTGCGCGGGATGCCCCTCCGCGGCCGCAAGGTTGACGAGCCGGCCCTCGGCGAGGAGGTACACGTTGCGGCCGTCGGCGAGAGTGAACTCCTCGACGAACGCGCGTGCCTCGCGCGTGTCTGTTGCGAGCGACCGCAGTGCGGGGATGTCGATCTCGACGTTGAAATGGCCCGTGTTGGCGAGGATCGCGCCGTCCTTGAGGAGGTCGATGTGCTCCTTGGCGATCACGTGCTTGTCGCCGGTCGCGGTGACGAACACGTCGCCGATCTCCGCGGCCTTCGCCATCGGCATCACCTGGAAGCCGTCCATGACGGCCTCGAGCGCCTTCATCGCGTCGACCTCGGTGACGACGACGTGCGAGCCGAGCCCCTTCGCGCGCATCGCGACGCCTCGGCCGCACCAGCCGTAGCCGGCGACGACGAACGTCCGCCCGGCGAGGAGCACGTTCGTCGCGCGGATGATGCCGTCGATCGTCGACTGCCCCGTGCCGTAGCGGTTGTCGAACAGGTGCTTCGTCTTCGCCTCGTTGACGGCGATCACGGGGAAGCCGAGCTTGCCGTCGCGCTCGAGCGCCCGGAGGCGGATGACGCCCGTCGTCGTCTCCTCGGTGCCGGCGATCACGTCGCCGAGCTGCTCGCGCCGCGCGGAGTGGAGAATCCCGATCACGTCGGCGCCGTCGTCCATCGTGACGTGCGGCCGGTGGTCGATCGCCGCTTCCAGGTGCGCGTAGTACGTGTCGTGGTCCTCGCCCTTGATCGCGAACGTGCCGATGCCGTACTCCTCGACGAGCGCCGCCGCGACGTCGTCCTGCGTCGAGAGGGGGTTCGACGCGCAGAGGACGACCTCCGCGCCGCCGGCCTTCAGCGTGCGCATCAGGTTCGCGGTCTCGGTCGTCACGTGCAGGCATGCGGAGACGCGGTAGCCGGCGAGCGGCTGCTCTCGCTCGAAGCGCTCGCGGATCGCGGCGAGCACCGGCATCTGCCGGTCGGCCCACTCGATTCGCCGCACACCCTCGGGCGCGAGCGCGAGATCCTTCACGTCGTGCTTGATGGTCGTCGCCATGCGTTCCTCTCCAGTTGTCTATTCAGGCCACGAGCAGACGCTCGTGCTTTCGCTGTTCCCATGCGATCCAGTCGGCCTCGCTCGCTCCCTCCGCGGGGACGGTCGCGCCGGACAGCCAACGCTCCACCGCCTCCCGCAGCTCCGGCTCGCGGCGGAGCCGGACGACGAACGCGACGTCGTCGAGCTCGACGTCGAAGCGGCGCCGCAGGTCGGCCAGGTCGCGTAGGAGCTCGAGCTCCGACTCGCCGTAGCGCCGGTAGCCGGATGCGCTTCGTTCCGGCACGACGAGCCCGGTGGACTCGAGGTAGCGCAGCATGCGCGGCGACCATCCGGTTCGCTCTGCCGCCTGGCTGACGGTGTAGGACTGCAACGCGGACAAACCTTACCACGGTCGTGTCAAGGTCGCACGTTCACGTGATCGCGTGGCGCATCCAGACGTTCGGCTCGACGTAAACGCCGTGCCCGTCCGCGAACCGTAGGGGGACCAGCCCGCCGGGGACGACGTAGTCGCCGTCGTCGGGAAAGGCGATCCCCGTCCACTTCTCCCACTCCTCGGCGCTTCCCTCGATCCTCATCGAGGCGGGGCAGATCTCGACGAGCTCCGCGCCGAGGCGGGCGTGCACGCGTAGCCACGGGTCGAACGGCAGGCCGTCGTCGCGACGCCATGACGCGTAGCGCTCCATCGGGATCAGCGGGTAGCGCTCCTTCCACGTCGGTCGAACCGGCGCGATGAGCGCCGGGTAGCGGTGCTCACGGGCGAGCTCCCGCATGGCCCGGAGAAGGACCGACGCCAGGCCCTCGCCCTGCCGCCGACGGTCGACGACGGCGACCATCGCCGAGAGGACGTCGGGCTCGGGCCGCGGCGCGTCGCCGAACCACGTCTCGAGCATGTCGTCGACGCCTCCCGGAAGCCCCTCGGCGGCGCGCGCCGGCAGCGTGCGCGCGTGTCCGACGACGGCGTCACGCTCCTCGTCCCAGAGCACGACCTGCAGCTCGGGCAGCTGCGGACGCAAGAGGTGCCAGTAGCGCAGCGCCACTTCCCCGTGGCCCATGAACGGGGCCATCGTGTCCTCGACCTCGCCCGTGCGCGAGGCGAGGTCGGGCCGTTCCGCGTAGGTGAAGGTGCGCAGCGCCGCAGGCCTCAGGGAGCGCTCGTCCCCTCGCGGCCGTAGCGATCCTCGAGGCGGACGACGTCGTCGAGGTGCGCGGTCGAGACCTCCACGATCAAGGTGTCCTCGATCGCAGTGACGCGGTGCACCGTGCCCGGGCGGTAGCGAAAGGCGTCGCCCGCGCGGATCTCGGTCGTCTCGAGCGGGCCGCCGACCTCGCCGAGCTCGAGCGAAGCCTTTCCTTCCTGGACGAGCCACGCCTCGTCCTTCACCTCGTGGTACTGGAGGCTGAGCGACTGGCCCGCGCGAACGAAGAGGAGCTTCCCGACGTACGCCTCCGCCTCCGCCCACACGAGCTCCCAGCCCCACGGCTTCTCGACGCGGCGCGGCGTGACCGCGTGCTGGCTCGTCTGCTCGGTCATCGGAGCCACTCCTGGTGCTCGGCCACGTATTCGTCCGCGCGACGGAGCTCCTTCGGCGTGTTCACCGTCAGCCAGAGCCCTGTGTGCCGGAAGGCGCGCAGCGTGCCGTCGGCGACGAGCTCGGGGAAAGCGGTCGTCTCGTGGTCGCCTTTCTCGGGGAAGCGCGCGAGCGCCTCCTCGGAGAGCGCGTAGATCCCACAGTTGACCCAGTACGGGACGCGCGACACCTCGTGGAAGCCGGTCACGACGTCGTCCTCGGTCAGCTCGACCTGCCCGAACTGCGATGGCGGCTGCGCGACGGTCACCGTCGCCGCCGCGCCGGTGGAGCGATGGCGCTCGAGGAGCGCCGCGAAGTCGACGTCGACGAGCTCGTCGCCGTTCATCGCGAGGAGGTCGCCGGTCTCGTTGCGCATCGCCGCCGCGTAGCGAATGCCGCCGCCGCGGCCGAGCCGCTCGGGCTCGCCCGCACAGACGAGCTCCACGTCGAGGTCGCCGAGGCGGTCGTGGAACACCTCCTCGTCGCCGCCGAAGCAGCTTACGATCACCCGCCGGACACCCGCGTGCGCAAGGCGTCCGATCTGCCATGCGAGGAGCGGCCGCCCGCCCACGGGGACGAGCGACTTCGGCAACCCGCCGGCGGCGTCGCCGAGCCGCTCCGCCTTGCCGCCCGCGAGGACGATTGCCTCCATCAGCCGTTCGCAGGCGAGCCGTTCGCCGGCGCCGCGCGCCCGATCGCGTCGTAGGTGAACCCCGCCGCGCGCATCGCGTCGGGGTCGAGCATGTTGCGACCGTCGACGAAGATCGGCTGCCGCATCACGCCTGCCACGCCCGGCCAGTCCACCTCCCGGAGCTGCGGCCACTCGGTCACGAGGACGACGGCGTCCGCGCCCCGGACGGCATCGTCCACCGTCTCGACCTGCTCGATCCCGGAGAGGCCGTCCGCGTGCGCGATCGGGTCCCACGCGACGACGTCCGCGCCTTCGGCGAGCAGCCGGCCGGCGAGGACGAACGCGGGCGCCTCACGCGTGTCGTCGGTGTTCGGCTTGAAGGCGAGCCCGAGCAGGGCGATCCGCCTGCCGCGCAGCGAGCCGAGCATCTGGGTGAGCTTTCCGATGACACGCCGCTTCTGCAGCTCGTTGACCTCGATCACGGCGTTCAGGACCTGGAAGTGGTACCCGGAGTTCGCGGCGAGCTGCTTGAGCGCGAGCGAGTCTTTCGGGAAACACGAGCCGCCGAAGCCGACGCCCGCGCGAAGAAAGCTGTTGCCGATGCGGCGGTCGTGGCCGATGCCCTCGGCCACCTTGACGACGTCGGCCCCCGTCGCCTCGCACACGTTCGCGATCTCGTTGATGAACGAGATCCGCGTCATCAGCGCGGCGTTCGCGGCGAGCTTGATCATCTCCGCCGAGGCGACGTCGGCCCGGACGACAGGCGCGGCGATCCCGCGATGGAGCGCCTCGACCGCGTCGCCGTCGGCGTCGTCGAACGCGCCGATCACGATCCGGTCCGGTTCGAGGAAGTCCTTCACCGCGGTGCCCTCGGCGGTGAACTCGGGGTTCGAGACGTAGCCGACATGGCCGAGGCCGCGCTGGTCGAGGCGGTGGCGCACTTTCTCGCCGGTCCCGACCGGGACGGTGCTCTTCATCGCGACGACGACCTTGCGGTCGACCGCGGGGAGCTCGTCGACGACCCTCCAGACCGCGGAGAGGTCGGCGTCGCCGGAGTAGGTCGGCGGGGTCCCGACCGCGACGTAGACGAAGTCGGCACCGTCGATCGCCTCTGCGACGTCGAGCGTGAAGCCCATGCGCTCATGGTTCCGGGCCAGCAGCTCGTCGAGGCCCGGCTCGTAGATCGGCACCTCGCCGCGGCGGAGCGCTGCGATCTTCTCCGGAAGCACGTCGCGCACCGTGACCGCGTGCCCGAGGTCTGCGAAGCACGCCCCCGTCACGAGACCGACGTAGCCCGCGCCGAAGACGGCGATCCGCTTCCCCTGGTCGCTCATGCTCGCGAGGACGATAGTCGCGGCGGCGGTGCGCGCTACGACGTGCCGACCTTCGCGAGGGGCCGCAGCCCCTTCGCGATCGCGATCATCGTCTCGTTCGAGAGCCGGTCGAGCAGCGTGTTCACGACCCAGTACGTGGCGCCGTCGGTCTGGAGGACGACCATGTGCAGCCGCGGGCCGTTGTAGTAGAGCTCGTAGCGGCGACCGCCGATCTTGCGGACGAAGTTCCGGCCCGAGAGGACGGGCGCGTCGGCCCAGTCGGTCATCTGCACGCCCCAGTACTCGTTCGAGCCGAGGCGGTACGTGAGCCGGACCGCCCGGTGCTTCTTGTCGGGATCGATCCAGTACGTGCGGATCGGCATCTCGCGGTCGACCCACGAGGAGCGCTCGATCTTCGTCGGCACCATCAGCGGGAAGTCGATCTCCTTGCGGTACTGCCGCAGCAGGTCGGCCGCCGCGCTCGCGCCGGAGACGACGTTCGCGGGCGTCCGCTGCGGCGTCTGGTCGACGGGCGCGGACGCGAGTCGCCCGTGGAACGTCTGCCCGAGGACGACGACGAGCATCGCACCGTTCCCGAGCGCGCGGATCTTCGGCACGAGCTTGCCGACGTCCGCGGAGCCGAACAGGGAGGCGACCTTCTTCGCGGCGGGCTTCGCTCCCTTGACGCGGGGGTCGAAGTAGATCTGCGTGCGGAAGTAGTCGTAGCTCGGAGCGTCCGCGCTCCGGCCGTTCGCCGGCACGAGCATCCGGTATCCGCGCTGGGAGAGGAGGTAGCTCGCGGACGACGCTGCGCCCTCGACGCCGTTGCCGTTCAGCACCAGCACGCTCGTCTCGCGCGGTGCGGGCGCGTGCTCCTTGAGCTTCTCGCCGAGCGCGACCGCAGTCGCCTTGCGAGGCGACTCGACGTCCGGGTTGCGGAACTCGCGCACGGCGCGCTGGATGTTCTCCGGGGACGTCGTCAGGTCGGTGAAGCCCGAGAGCCCGTCGATCCGCGCCTGGAACGTGTGACCGGCAGGGAGTGAGTAGGCGAGCAGCGCGTACCGGAGCACCGTACGAGCGCTCACGTCCTTGCCACCGCCCTGTCCGACCTCGACGTTGGAGGTGACGACCTTGATCACCTGCGGCAGCTTCGTGACCGAGAACGCGGACTCGATCTGGTCCTTGAACGCCCGGACGAAGAGCTGCTGGCGGGCGGTGCGGTAGACGTCGGAGTCGGTGTGGCGGAAGCGGACGAAGTCGAGCGCCTTCGTCCCGTTCATGTGCTGGTAGCCAGGGCGCAGGTTGATCTTCGCGTAGCCCGTCGGGCCGCCGTGGTCGTTGAAGTAGCGGCGGTCGACGTCCAGCCAGACGCCGCCGAGCTTGTCGACGAGCTGCCGGAAGCCGCGGAAGTTGACGGTGACGATGTAGTTGATCGGGACTCCGGTGAGGTCCCTCACGGTCTGGACGGCGCCCGTCGGGCCGCAGGTCGCGTACGCCGCGTTGATCTTCGACACGAACGGCGTGTGGCCGGGGCAGTGGACCTCGACGCTCAGGTCGCGCGGGAAGGAGAGGAGCGAGATCGTCTTCTCGCCCGGGTCCGCGCGGACGAGCATCAACGTGTCGGAGCGCGACGGCGTGTTCTTCCCCTCGTCCGCGCGGTGGTCGTACCCGATCATGAGGGCCGTCGCGGGCTCGCCGGGCAGCGCGATGTCGAGCTTGTCGAGCGCCTTCTTCACCTCGGCGCTCTTCGGAGCGACCGCGGCCACCGATTCGTGGAGGTAGAGGTATGCGCCGCCGGTCGTGCCGCCCACGAGGACGGCGAGCACGAGCACCGACCAGCCGAGGATCTTGAGCGCGAGCGAGCGCCCGCTGCGCGGTGCCGGGGGCGGCTGCCGGTAGACGGTGACGGGCCCGAGCGGCGCCGGCGGGACCGCAATCCGGCCGTTGCCGTTCACCGTGGCGCCGCGGCCGACTCCTCTCTTCAGCGTCGTTCGCATGTGGACGAGGGCGCCCGCGCGCCCGAGGGGTGAACGGTAGCGTGAGCCTCGGAGGGCGTCGTTAGGCGTTCGAGAAGACGGCCTCGAGCTGCTCCGCGAGGAACGCGATCTCCTCGGGCGTGCCGGCCGTGATCCGGAGCGCGGAAGGGGCGCCGAACGAGCCCATGGGCCTCACGATCACGCCCCGCCGCAGCAGGCGCTGGTCGAAGGCCGCCGCGTCCTCGCCGACGTCGACGAAGAGGAAGTTGCCGACCGCGGGTGAGATCGGGTCGAAGCCGTGCTCGCGAAGCACCGCCTCGAGCGCGGCCATCGCCTCGCGGTTGACGGCCCGCCGCCG
>JBKPNM010000135.1:0-5489 GCA_046732615.1 Actinomycetota bacterium
GGTCAGCCCTTCGGGATGAGGACCCCGTTGATGACGTGGATGACGCCGTTCGATGCCATCACGTCCGTCTTCGTCACCCGCGTCGAGCCGTTCAGGAACACCTTGCCGCCGCGGACCGACACCTTGACGCCCTGGCCCTCGAGCGTCTTGACGGACTTCCCGTTCAGCGTCACGACCGTCGAGGCCGGAGCCTTGCCCTTCACGACGTGGTAGGTGAGGACCTTCTTGAGAAGCGCCGGGTTGTTGGCGACCGCGTTGAGCGTCGCCTTCGGCACCTTCGCGAACGCCGCGTTCGTCGGCGCGAACACGGTGTAGTTCCCGCTCGTGAGGGCACCGACGAGCCCGGCCTTCTTCAGTAGCGAGGCAAGGGTGCTGAACTGCGGCGAGGACGAGGCGATCTGCGTGATGTTCTCCTTCGACGCCGACGGAGCGGCGGCGGCCGGCGCCGCGACGGCGACGGCCGCGACGACGGTAGCTGCGAGCATTGCGAGGATGGTGCGCATTTCCCTACCTCCTGTATAGATTTCGTACACGCCGTGTACAGTATTAGCACATTCTCTGTACAACACGCAAAAGCCAACGTGTATAGATTCTGTCAAGACACGTGAGCGACCCACCCTCTTTCCTCTCCCGCCTGGTCGTCGGCAAGAAGCGCCGGTTCGTGATGCTGGGCGCGTGGCTGCTCGTGGCAGCCGCGCTGGGCCCGCTTGCGGGGCGCTTCGAGAGCGCCCAGCAGAACGAGCCGTCGTCGTTCCTTCCCGGCGACGCCGAGTCGGTGCGCGTGCTAGACGCCGCGAACACGTTCCCCTCCGGGTCCGTCACGCCGGCGATCGCCGTCTTCCGTGATCCCGACGGCCTCGGAGTGCGCGGCATCGCCGCGGTCGAGCGGACGCGCGACGAGCTCGCGTCCGCCTCGATCGACGGCGTCACCGACGTGTCGCCGGTCGCGAGGTCCAAAGACGGCAAGGCCGCGGTCGTGAGTGTCGCGATCGAGGCAGGCGGCGACTCGGACTTGCTCGTCTCCGCCGTCGACGACATCCGTCAGGCCGTTCGTGAGCTTCCGGCGGGCGTCGAGGCGCGAGTGACCGGCCCGGCCGGCTACTCCGCGGACGCGACGAAGGCGTTCGAGGGCATCAACTCCACGCTGCTCCTCGTGACGGCAGGGCTCGTGTTCGTGCTCCTCGTGCTCATCTACCGCAGCCCGATCTTCTGGGTGCTGCCCCTCTTCACCGTGCTCCTCGCGGAGGGAGTCGTCCGGGGTCTCGGCACCCTCCTCGCCGACGCAGGCCTGGTGGTGAACGGGCAGACGGGAGGGATCCTCCTCGTCCTCGTCTTCGGCGCGGGAACCGACTACGCCCTGCTCCTCACCGCCCGCTACCGCGAGGAGTTGCGACGCCGGGACGACAAGTACGACGCGATGCAGGTCGCGCTCCGGCAGGGCGGGCCGGCGATCGTCGCCTCGGCAGGCACGGTCGTCGCCACGCTGCTCTGCCTCTCGCTCGCGAGCGTGAACTCGACGGCCGGCCTTGGTCCGGTCGGGGCGATGGGCGTCGCGGTCGCCGCCGTCGCGATGCTCACCTTGCTCCCTGCGCTGCTCCTCGTCGGCGGCCGGCGTGCGTTCTGGCCGTTCGTCCCGCACCCGGGCTCTGAGCGGTTCTCGGCCGAGGGCTTCTGGGGGCGGCTCGGCCGCGGCATCGAGCGCCGGCATCGCGTCGCCTGGGTCGCGACCGCCCTTGCGCTCGCCGCGCTCGCGCTCGGGACGCTGACGCTCGACCAGGACCTCACCACGGCCAACGCGTACAGGGGCGCGGTCGAGTCCGTTGAGGGGCAGCGCCTCCTCGAGCGCTCGTTCCCCGCCGGCGAGAGCGCGCCGACCATCGTGCTCGTCACCGACCCGTCGAAGGCGGAAGCCGCGCTCTCGGCCGCGCGCTCTGCGGACGGCGTCAGCCGGGTCGGGCGACCCGAGCGGACGGACGGCGCCGCGCGCTTCACCGTCGTGCTCGCCCGCGATCCATTCGGACAGGAGGGGTTCGCGTCGATCGCCCCGCTGCGTCGTGAGCTGCGCGCCGCGGTCGGCGACGCGGCGCTCGTCGGCGGTCCCACCGCTGAGGAGGCCGACCTGCGCGACGCCGTCGGACGGGACACCAAGCTTCTCATCCCGCTCGTCCTCGCGGTCGTGCTCGGGATCCTCGTCGTGCTCCTGCGGGCGGTGACCGCGCCGGTGCTCCTGGTCGCGACGGTCGTGCTCTCGTTCGCCGCCGCACTGGGAGCCAGCCTGATCCTCTTCGAGCTGTTCGCCGACTTCCCCGGCGAGGACCCGAGCTACCCGCTGTTCGCGTTCATCTTTCTCGTCGCACTGGGCGTCGACTACAACATCTTCCTCATGGCCCGGGTCCGTGAGGAGCGGCTCACGCACCCGACCCGCGAGGCGATGCTCCGCGGGCTTGCCGCGACGGGCGGTGTGATCACCTCCGCGGGGGTCGTCCTCGCGGGCACGTTCTCCGTCCTCGCCGTCCTCCCGCTCGTCGCCCTGACGCAGATCGGGATCACGGTGGCCTTGGGAGTCCTGCTCGACACGCTGGTCGTCCGCTCGGTGCTCGTCCCGGCCCTCACGTTCGAGCTCGGCGACCGCGTGTGGTGGCCGTCGAGGCTCTCGCGCTCGTCGCGGCGGGGGAGACGGACGTCCGCCGAGACGGAGAGGATTGCGCCATGAGTGACGCGCCAACGGCAGCGGGCGACAAGGTCCTGCGCATCGGGGAGCTGTCCCGCCGCGTCGGCGTGCCGGTGGAGTCGCTGCGGGCATGGGAGCGCCGCTACGGCCTCCTCGAGCCCAGCCGCACGCAGGGAGGCTTCCGGCTCTACGGCGAGGACGACGTCACGCGCGTGCTCGCCATGCGCGCGAACCTCGAGCGCGGCCTCTTCGCCGCGGAGGCGGCACGTCTCGTTCTCGCCGAGGACGTCGGCGTCGAGCAGTCTGCCGCTCCGGCCCCGGTCGTCGACGCCGGCGAGCTCGTCGAGGCGCTCGACCGGTTCGACGAGGGGGACGCGCAGCGAGCGCTCGACAGCCTGTTCGCGACGTTGACGATCGACGTCGTGCTCCGCGACGTCCTGCTCCCGTACCTCCACGAGCTCGGGGAGCGCTGGGAGCGCGCCGAGGTCTCGGTGGCTCAGGAGCACTTCGCGAGCAATCTCATCCGGGGGCGCCTGATGTCAATCGCCAGGTCGTGGGACCGTGGGGCGGGGCCCCGGGCGCTCCTCGCGTGCGTCGAGGGCGAGAGGCACGACCTCCCGCTCGTCTGCTTCGGCCTCGCGCTGCGCGGACACGGCTGGCGGATCAGCTACCTCGGTGCCGACACGCCGACCACCTCGCTCGCGGAGGCCGCGCAAGCGCTCGCCCCGGACGCGGTGGTCGTCTCCGGCACGGTGACCGGCGCCTTCGGCGCCAGCGCGACGCGTCTGCGCAAGATCGCTCTCGACGCCCCGCTCTTCGTCGCCGGCGCGGCGGCGGACGAGGCCGTCGCCCGCCGCGTGCACGGGACGCTGCTCGCCGGCGACCCGGTCGGCGCCGCCGAGACGCTCGCGCGCGTGCGTCACCCGCAGTGAGCCGCGAGACACCGGTGGTCGACGTGAGCGTCGCGAGAAGGCGGGCGCGGTCGAGTCCCGTCAGTCGATCCGGCTCCCACGCGGGCAGATGATCGAGCGCATCGCGCGGATTTGGGGCAAGCAGATGCCGATCGTCGACGTACCGGTGCTCACGCGGTGGCTCTCCCCCTGGTGGTTGCACCTCGTGACGCCGGGTGAACGCCTCGGTCGGACGATCGCTCCTCGAGGGTCTGCGCACCCGGACCGTCGCGCACGACGAGAGAATCCGCGAGCTCGTTCCCCTCGAGCCGATGCGGTTCGACGAGGCGGTCCACGTGGCGCTTTCGCCGTAAGGCCTCAGATGTAGCCGGCGCGGGTCGCCGTGGCCGCGGCCGCGGCACGCGACGACTGCGCGAGCTTGCGCAGGACGTTCGCGACGTGCCGGTGCACCGTGTGCTCGCTGAGGACGAGCGACGCGGCGATCTCCCGGTTCGAGAGGCCGGCGGCGACGAGGCGCAGCACCTCGGTCTCGCGCCGGCTGAGCGGCGAGTCGCCGTTCGTCTCGACCGGCGCCGCGTCGTCGAGGAATCCGGCCAGCGCCCGCTGGAGGTCGCGCTGGTCGTCCATCCACGGGAGGTGCGCGTCGCCACCCAGCGCGACGAAGCGGGCATTGGGCAGCAGCGCCGCGAGCTCGCGCCCCCGTCCGATCGGCACCGTGCGGTCGCCGCGGCGGTGGAGCACGAGGGCGGGCGCCGTCACCGAGGGCAGGAACGCCCGCGCGTCGGAGGCGAGGTCGAGGTCGAGGAACGCCGATGCGACTTCCGCCCGGGCGGCGTGGCGCTGCGCGCGGCTCAGCGCCTCGATCTCCTCCCCGCTGCCGCGCGGGACGAAGAGGCCGGCGAGCATCTGCGCCGCGAGCGCCCAGTTCGCAGCAACGAAGTCGACGAGCGACCGGCGCGTCGCGTCCGGGATGTCATCGCGCGAGGCGTAGCCGCCGAAGTACACGATCTTCCGCACGCGGTCGGGCTCGGCGCTTACGAACCGCGACGAGGCGAGGCCCGCGCACGAGCAGGCGAAGAGGGTGACGGGCTCGTCGCCGCAGGCGTCGGCGACGGAGGCGAGCTGGGCGGTCTCGCGCTCCGCCGTCGGAGGCGTGTCGAGCGTGCGGTCGGAGAGCCCCGCTCCGAGCCGGTCGTAGCGGACGACGCGGTGCGACCGCGCGAGCTCCTCGAAGAACGCCCTCGACGACGGCACCTCCCACTCCTCCTCGAGGTGGCTCACCCAGCGCCCGCCGAACAGGAGCACCGGGCCCTCGCCGACGGTCGCGTAGGCGATCCGCCGGCCGTCGAGCTCGCAGAACCGGATGTCCTGCTCCATCACCCGCGAGCATAGTGGCCCGAACGGGCCATGTCGAGAAGATGGCCCGGAGCGGGGAAGCATCCGTGACGCCGCGGCGTTCACCATCGTCACATGCACGCGCGCTACGTCGACGGCATCACGATCAGACCGCTCGCGAACGGCGACACGGACACCGTCGCCTCGGTCTTCGCCCGCCTCGGCGGCCGCTCGCGCAGGCAGCGGTTCTGCGGCGCGAAGCCGCGTCTGCCCGAGACCGAGCTCGCCGCCCTCGCGCGTGTCGACGGCGGGCACCACGTCCTCGTCGCGTACGTGGACGGCGACGCGGAACCGGCGGGGATCGCTCGGCTCGTCCGCGAGGGACGCACGGCGGAGATCGCCTTCGAGGTAGCCGACGCCCACCAGGGCCGAGGCGTCGGCTCGCTGCTCGCCGACCAGCTGGCATGCGATGCGCGGGCCGCGGGCATCACCGAGCTGGTTGCGACGGTCTGCGGCGACAACCCCGCCGTCGTCTCCCTCCTCCGGCGCGTGGCCCTCTCGCTCCATGTGAG
>JBKPNM010000136.1:0-8569 GCA_046732615.1 Actinomycetota bacterium
CTCGAGCGGAGGGCAGGACGCTGCTCGTGCTCGACACGGTCACGGGCGACGACGCCGAGCGCCTCTACACGCGCCTCGGGTGGACGCGGGTCGGCGTGATCCCGAACTACGCGCTCTACCCCGACGGCACGCCGTGCGACACGACGGTGTTCTGGAAGGCCGTGTAGGCCGCGCGCGGCGTCTCAGGGCTGGTACTGCTGCTCGATCGCGCAGACGGTGTCGACGTGCACCCGGATCCACACGCCCGTCTCGAGCGGCTCGAACAGCCGCACGGGCTCCTCGCCCCGGACGAGCCATGCCAGCTGTGCGACCGTGACGTGCGTCGCCCCGAAGGTCGCCGGGTCGCCGTGTCGCGTGAGGACCGTAACCCACGCCCGCGGCCCGACGACGTACGTCAGGAGCCGGTGACCCTCGTCGATGCGGTAGTTGTCGTTCGGCACGGGCTCGCCCGGCGCGACGACGCCGTCCTCCGCCGCAGCCGTGCTCGCCGTGAGGCCGCTCGTGAACCACGCAGGGTCGAAGCGCAGCAGCCAGCGGCCGGAATCCCGCTCGAGCGAGCGGATGTGCCCGAAGATCCGATCGCCGCAGGGACGGACGAGCACGGTGCGGGGCGCGGGCTCGTTCGTGACGTAGAGGACTCCGAGCACCGCCGCCGCGGCGACGGCCGCGAGCGCGACGACAGCCGCGGCGATCGGCCTCGTCGACCGCTCCCCCCTCACCGCCGCCGGAACCGGTCGGCGGCCCACCCGTCGTGCTGGACGGTCTCGATGTGCGACCACCCCGGGTGGGCGGGCCGCTCACCCGCCAGGTAGCCCGACGTGATCGCCTCGAGGCTGTCGAGCCGCGAGAGGATCAGCTCGACCGGGTGCAGGAGCACGTTCGCGACGGCGAGGGCCGCACGCGGCAGCGTCTCGGCGAGGGCATCGAGGACCGACGCGTCGATCGCCACGCCGTTCGCCTCTGCGTTGGCCCGCGTCGTCTCGACCGCGACGGGGTCGACGTCGACCGCGAGCACCGGCTCGAAGCCGAGCCGCGCGCCGGCGATCCCGAGCACGCCGGAACCGCACCCGACGTCGAGCAGCGAGCCGCGGCTCGTGGTCGCGGCGAGCAGTGCGACGCAGAGCCGCGTCGTCGGATGTGCGCCGGTGCCGAACGCGCGGCCGGGGTCGATGACGACCGCCCGGTCGGGGTCGGGCGCGCACTCCCAGGGCGGCCCGACCCAGAGCCCGTCCACGAGGACCGGACGGTGGAACGAGCGCCACGCGTCCTCCCAGCCCTCGGCGACGGGCTCGGACGAGGCATCGGGGAACGCAGCGAGGAGCGAGTCGGCCCCCGTGTCGGGCACGTAGGCGGCAAGCTCGACGTCGGTGCCTGCGCCCCGCTCCTCGAAGCCGCTCGGGACGAGCTCGAGAAAGCGGGCTCGGAGCGGCTCGACCGCGTCGCCGGTCGCCCGCACCGCAATCCGCACGAGCCTCACGAAGGCCCCTCGAACGCGAACGTTGACCGGGTCGCCCAGGTCCCGCCCGGATGCTCCTCGAGAAGTGTCACCTCGGCCGCACGACAGCGGATCGGAAGCCGCGGGCCAAGGCCGGCACGGAGCTCGCCAGCCATCTCCGCGACCACGCCCGAGTCGTCGTCCGTACCGACCGTGCAGTGCGGAACGGGGACGAGCTCCGGGTCGCCGTACGGCGGATACTCCGGGTAGGCCGCCCGAGTGACCGCAATGAGGTCGAGGAAAGGTGCGGCGGGTGCCGGAGCGAGCCACGCGGTGGTCGGAAACGTCTCGACGGCCACGAGGTCGAAGCCGAACGGGCGGAGCGGCCCGTAGAGCCGGCAGAGCGCCTCCGAGACGCCGTCGTCGAGCGCGCCGCGGGGGACGAACGGGAACAGGATCGTGATGTGCGGCGGGATGCCGCGCTCCACCGAGTGGCTGTGGAAGCGACGCCGCCAACCGGAGACGACCGGCTCGGCTTCGGGCACGACGACCACGAGCGCCGACCGCCCGCCGTCGTGGCTCACCGGAACGCGCTCTTCAGCCGCCCGAGGAACCCGTCGTCTTCGTCGCGGTAGGGCTGCGGTCCGAGCTGGTTCTCCAGGCGGAGCACCTCGGCGCGCTGCTCGGCGCTCAGATGCGTCGGGATCCGCACGTCGACGTGGACGAGCAGGTCGCCGCGCCGTCCCGTCTCGAGCGACGGCATGCCTCGCCCGGCCACTGCGTGGACGGTCCCGGGCTGGACACCCGGCGCGAGCTCGACCTCGAACGGCCCGTCCGTCGTCGGCACGCTGACCGTCGTCCCGAGCGCCGCCTCCGTCATCGTCAGCGCCGCGCGGACGTGCAGGTCGTCGCCGTCCCGCTCCACCCCTTCGAGTGGGCGCACGTGCACCGTGACGTAGACGTCGCCCGGCGGGCCCCCCAGCATCCCCGCGTGTCCGGCGCCGCGGACGCGGATGCGCTGGCCGTCGTGGATCCCCGCCGGAACGTCGAGCTCGAGCGGGACGTCCTCGAGGACGCGGCCGTCGCCCTCGCACCGCTCGCACGGCGTCTCGACGATACGGCCGGCGCCGTCGCAGCGGGGGCAGGCGCCCGACCTCACGATCTGACCGAGCACGGTGCGCGAGACCTGCTGCACGACGCCCGATCCGCCGCAGCCCGGGCAGGAGATCGGCGACGTGCCCGGCGCCGCGCCGGAGCCGTCGCACGTCTCGCAGCTCCGGGCGACGCGCACGCCGACGTCGAGGGAGATTCCACGCGCGGCGTCGGCGAGCTCGATCTCGACCTGCGCGGCGACGTCGGGTCCGCGCGTCGACCGCGGCCCGGTCCGCCCTCCCTGGCCGAACAGCGTCTCGCCGAAGAACGCGGCGAACACGTCCGAGAGGCTTCCGAAGTCGGCATCCATCGGGCCGAAGCCGCCCCGGACCCCCGCGTGGCCGAACCGGTCGTACGCGCGGCGCCGCTCGGGGTCCGAGAGCACCTCGTACGCCTCCGCGACGGCGCGGAACCGCCGATCCGCGTCCGGTTCGCCGCTCACGTCGGGATGCAGCTCGCGCGCGAGCCGGCGGAACGCGCGCTTGATCTCCGCGTGGCTCGCGTCGCGCGCGACCCCGAGGAGCTCGTAGTAGTCCTGCTCGGTCGTCGCCATCAGGTCGTTCCGTACACGTCCTCGGCGAGCCGCGACAGCTCGTACGCGGCGGCGCGAACCGAGCGGATCGCCTTCTCGTAGTCCATGCGCAGCGGGCCGAGCAGGCCGACGGCGCCGAGCGAGCGGTTCGGGAGCCCGTAGGTGGCGCCGACGTACGAGGCGCCTTCGAGCTCCTCCCCTTCGAACTCCGGCCCGACACGTACGATCGGGCGCCGCGGGTCGAGCGCCTCCTGGAGCAGCCCGAGGACCGCCGCGCGCCGCTCGAGCACCTCGAGCAGGCGCTGGCACGCCTCGAGGTCGGCACCGGTCGCGTCGCCGAGCAGCCCGGCGGCGCCGCCGACGTAGAGCTCGGTCGCGCTGGCGACGACGTCAGCGAAAACGGGTCGTAGCGTGTCGAGGAACATCCGCTCCGTGAGGGAGAGGTCGGCGTCCTCGAACGCGCGCCGCACGACGGTCGCACTCGCCCGCCTGCCCACGATCGTCTCGTCGAGGTACGCCCGCGCCCAGTCGACGAGCCCGGGATCGACGTCGTCCTCGAGCTCGAAGACCCGCTTCGAGACGGCACCGGAGGCCGTGATGACGACCACGATCACGACCCGCGGCTGGAGCTGCAGCACCTCGACGTGCCGTACGGCGGCCGCCTCCAGCGTGGGCGCCGAGACGAGCGCGAGCAGGTGCGTCGTCTCCGAGAGCGCCTCTGTCGTGCGACGCATCGCCTCCTCGAGCTCGTTGCGCATCGCAGTGAGGTCGAGCGGGAACGGCCCCGGCCGGCCGTCGATCGCACCGACGAGCTCCTCGGTGTACACCCGGTAGCCGCTCTGCGTGGGCACCCGTCCCGCCGAGGTGTGGGGATGCGTCAGGAGACCGATCGCCTCGAGCTCGAAGAGCTCGCTGCGCACGGTCGACGGCGACACATCGAGCCCCGAGCGTTCGACGAGCGCCTTCGATCCGACGGGCTGTCCCGTCGAGACGTACTCCTCGACGACTCGCCGCAGGATCTTCAGCTTTCGCGGGCTGAGCTCCATCCCCTCATCGTACGGCCCGTGCCCGCGGGCAGACCCTGTCCGAGTGGGCGGCTGGTTACCCGTCGGCCAGCCGCCGGAGGTGGCTCGCGAACGTCGAGTAGAAGAGCGCGTAGCCCACGCACCACGTGACCGCGAACGCGATCGAGAGGGCGAGCGGACGCGTGTGTGCGAGCGGGTCGAGCGCCGCCCGGGCGAGCTGGCCGACGGTCGTCGTCGGCTCGGTCACGACCTCCCAGGAGTTCCAGCGCTCGAAGCGGCCGAGGTAGACGCCGACTCCGCTCAGCGCGAGCGCTGTCCAGGCGAGCGCCCACCCCGCGACGTGCCCGAACCGCCCCGCGACGACGACCTGCACGAGGTAGAGCGAGACGAAGCCCAGCACGAGGCCGATCGCGGCGGCCGTGCCGATGAGCGCGGCGTCGTACCAGAGCCTGCCGCCGGCGTACTCGCCGAGCCACTTCACGTCGGTGACGATGTACGGCGCGTTCGGTAGGAAGAGCAGCCACGCGGCGCCGAGCCCGACGAGCGTCCCCGCGGATGCGCTGCGACGCGCGCCGTCGTAGAGCACCAGCGCCAGCGCGAACGGGATCCAGGCGAGGAACAGGTTCCAGACGAGATTCGTGCCGTCGAGGCTGTGCACGAGCACCACGCGCACCGCGACGCCGATCGCGAGCGCCGCGGATCCCGCGACGAGCGCCGCGACGAGCAGCGAGCGGCGACGGCTCGCTCCCTGACCTCCCCCGAGAGCACGGATCATGCTCCGAGGGTAGCGACGTTGCTGTCGCCCGGCCTACGGCGGCGAGTCGGTCAGGCGAGAAGCTCGGCCGTCACCGCGCCACCGAGCAGGCGCCCGCGCGCGCTGAGGCGCACGGAGCCGTTTCGCCGCTCGACCAGCCCGTGCGCGACCAGCCGATCGAGCGCGCGACGATCGACGACGCCGGCGACGCCGCTCGCGTCGAGGGCGAAGGCCTCGTCGAGCCTCAGCCCGAGCATCAGCCGCTCGACCGCGCGCGTGTCGTCGTCGAGGAGCTCGACCTCACGGGGCGGGTCGTCGCCTGCCCGGAGCGCCGCGACGTACCGCCCCACCGAGGGTGCGTTCCGCCGCCGCTCGTGCCCGAGCGTCGACACCGCTCCTACGCCGATGCCGAGGTAGTCGGCGCCATGCCAGATCGCCAGGTTGTGGAGCGCGCGGAGCTCGCGCTCGCCGCCGTCGTCGCGACAGAAGTTGGCCGTCTCGTACCACCGATAGCCGGCGCCGGTCAGCGTCTCCACGACCTGCTCGGCGTAGCCCTCCATCGCCTCCGCCTGGCGGGCGAGCTCGGCGCCGTGCGCGTGCGTGAACCGCGTTCCCGGCTTCGCCTCGAGCTCGTAGCAGGAGAGGTGCTCGGGCTCGAGCGCGAGGGCACTCGCGAGATCCGCCCCGAGGGCGGCGGGGCTCTGGCCCGGGATCCCGTAGACGAGATCGAGCGATATGTTGTCGAAACCGGCATCGCGAACAGTGTGCACCGCACCTCGGACGTCGTCGGGACCGGCAACGCGCTCGAGCACCTTCAGTAGGCTCGCGTCGAAGGACTGCGCGCCGAGGGAGACGCGTGTCACGCCCGCGTCGCGCAGCAGCGCCGCAAGCTCCGGCGTCACCGTCTCGGGGTTCGCTTCCACGGTCACCTCGTCGGCGTTCGGGAGCGCGGAGAGAACGCGCCGGAGCGCGGCCGGCTCGGTGAACGTCGGCGTGCCGCCGCCGACGAACACCGTCTCGACGTGGGGCGCGAGGCGCCGGCGCTCTCGCTCGAGCTCGGCCACGAGCGCGTCGACATACGTGCCGTGCTCGCCGACGCGACCGACGGCCGTGACGAAGTCGCAGTAGCCGCAGCGGTGCGCGCAGAACGGCAGGTGGACGTACAGGTGCCGGACGGCTCTCATGCGCGGACGAGTGCGCGGCTCACCGCTTCTTCTCGCCCTCGAGGTTCAGGACGGCGAGGAACGCCTCCTGGGGCACCTCGACGCCGCCGACCTGCTTCATCCGCTTCTTGCCCTTCTTCTGCCGCTCGAGCAGCTTGCGCTTGCGCGTGATGTCGCCGCCGTAGCACTTCGCGAGAACGTCCTTGCGCTTCGCCTTGACCGTCTCGCGCGCGATCACGCGGGAGCCGATCGCGGCCTGGATCGGCACGTCGAACATCTGCCGAGGAATCTCCTCGCGCAGCCGCTCGACGAGCAGCTTGCCGCGCTCGTACGCCGCGTCGCGGTGGGCGATGAGCGACAGCGCATCCACCTGCTCGCCGCCGACGAGGACGTCGACTCGCGCGAGCTCGCCGTCGCGGAACCCCGCGACGTCGTAGTCGAAGCTCGCGTAGCCGCGCGTGCGAGACTTGAGCTGGTCGTAGAAGTCGTACACGATCTCCCCGAGCGGAAGCTCGTAGGTGAGCAGCACGCGCGTCTCGGAGAGGTACTCCATGTGGTCGAACCGGCCGCGCCGCTCCGTGCAGAGCTCCATCACCGCGCCGACGTAGTCCTTCGGGACGATCACCTGGGCGCGGACGTACGGCTCCTGCACCTCCTCGGGATCGCGCGGCATTTCCGCCGGGTTGTGCACCTCGACCCAGCCGCCGTTCTTCTCCTTGACCGAGTAGGCGACGTTCGGCGCGGTCACGAGCAGGTCGAGGTCGAACTCGCGCTCGAGCCGCTCGCGGACGATCTCCATGTGGAGAAGGCCGAGGAAGCCGCACCGGAAGCCGAACCCGAGCGCCTGCGACGTCTCCGGTTCGTAGAACAGGGCTGCGTCGTTCAGCTTCAGCTTCTCGAGCGCGTCGCGGAGCTCGGGGTAGTCGTCGGAGTCGGTCGGGAAGAGGCCCGCGAACACCATCGGCTTGACGTCCTTGTACCCCGGCAACGGGGTCCCGGCGCCGCCGCGCCGGGTGGTCAGCGTGTCGCCGACGCGCAGCCGCGAGACGTCCTTCAGTCCGGTCACCACGTAGCCCACCTCCCCCGCCTCGAGCGCCTCGACGGGAACGCGTTGCGGGGACATGAAGCCGAGCTCCTCGGCGTCGAAGTCGGTGCCCATGGCCATCGCGCGCAGCGACGAGCCGGTCGGCAGACGGCCATCGACAACGCGAACGAACGCGATCACGCCGCGGTACTGGTCGTAGCTCGAGTCGAACACGAGGGCGCGCGCCGGCGCCTCCGGCTCGCCGTCGGGCGCCGGGATCCGCTCGACGATCGCGTCGAGCACCTCCTCGACGTTGACGCCGGTCTTGGCGGAGATCCGGACGACGTCGCTCGCCGACCCTCCGAGCAGCTCGCTCACCTCCGCGGCAGCGCGGTCCGGGTCCGCCGAGGGAAGGTCGATCTTGTTCACGACCGGGACGATCTCGAGGTCGTTCTCGATCGCGAGGTAGGCGTTGGCGAGCGTCTGAGCCTCGATCCCCTGCGCAGCGTCGACGACGAGCACGGCTCCCTCGCATGCCTGCAACGAGCGCGACACCTCGTACGTGAAATCGACGTGCCCCGGCGTGTCGATCAGGTTGAGCTCGTGCCCCTTCCAATGGACGCGTACAGCCTGCGCCTTGATCGTGATCCCGCGCTCGCGCTCGAGCTCCATCGAGTCGAGCAGCTGGTCGCGCATCTCGCGCTCGGAGACAGTGTCCGTCACCTGCAGGATCCGGTCGGCGAGGGTCGACTTGCCATGGTCGATGTGCGCGATGATCGAGAAGTTGCGGATCCGGCTCTGGTCCATGGCTGATCGGCGTCGATCGTAGCCGTGGCGCAGTTTTCCCTCGTCTCGCGCGATTTTCCTGGTCAGGGCCTCTGTGCTGGCCGTGCCGTAGAAGTCGCGTTTCGCGTCCTCGTTGCGACAGCCCGGCCGGTCGACGAGGTCTACGCGCGCGTGCGTCGTCACGGCGGGCATCGAGGGCGAGCAGCAGCCGTGGGACGCATTCTGGGCCGGCGCGAGGCCCTGCTCCGCGACGCGGACGGCGTGCGGGTCCACCTCTATGTGGCACTCCACGTACCGCACATGGGGCTTTCCGGTTTGGTGGCAGCCGAGGCGACACGAGGCGCGGCACGTATGGTTTCGGGATGGACGACGCGCAGATTCACGACACGATCGAGGAGCTCGTCGCCGAGGAGCACCGGCTCTGGGACGTCCAGGCGACCGGCAACGCGACCGAGGGGGACCGGCGAAGGCTCGAGGACGTCAAGGTCTCGCTCGACCGCTGCTGGGACCTGCTGCGGCAGCGGAAGGCGCTCGAGGAGTTCGGCATGGACCCGGACGCCGCACGCGCGCGCTCGACGGAGACGGTCGAGGGCTACGAGCAGTAGCGCCGCGTCAGGCCTCGCCGCGCAGCACCTGCTTGACGTCGACGACCGGCGTCCTCTCGATAGCCTCGAGCGGCCGTACGCGGACTCGGAGCC
>JBKPNM010000137.1:0-12185 GCA_046732615.1 Actinomycetota bacterium
CGTAGTACGCACCGAGGGCTAGCGCCCAAGCGTGCATGCTCAAGAACGAACAGCGAATCAAGGGATCATCGACCTGATCGACCAGCTCAGACGCGATACGGCTATCCGCGAGGTGTCTGACGTATCCAAAGCGGAAGCCGACGCTCAGCTGCTTGTCCGCCATTCGGACCTGATCGCGAGCGTCGGACTGAATCACCGATTGCTGAAGCCTTTCTAGGAGGGCGTGGGCCTCCGGGCGTTCTAGTGCGGCTGTGCACATCAATTCACCCCACTCGGCTTCGCGCTCCTGCAGTCGCGTCCGAGCCGACGCCAAGGCGCGGCGGTAATAGCTCAAAGCGTCAATCTCGCGCGATCCGACATGAGCGGCCCGAGCTGCCGCAATGGACAGGCGATAGTCAACTTCACCGGTGGCGGTGCCTGCGTCGATCGCGGAACGTGCGACGGTCAGAGCGGTTACGTGCCGTCCGTGTCGAACATGGAGCTCTGCTTCGGCGACCGAAAATACAGGATGGGCCGGGAGCTTCTTGGCTCTCGCATAGCGGAGCCACTCTTCGACAGCCAGGAGCCGGCCGCTGTACATCGTTTCGTCGACGGCCTCGAGAACAAGACCCGCCAACTCGTCGTGAAGATCGTGCTCCCTAACGAGCTCGAACGCAGAGTCCCATTCACCGCGCCTGCGATACAGCGTCAGCGCGTCGCCGGTAGCGGCAGGCAATGTAGAAACGTCAGGAGTGGCCCGGGCCTCGAAGACGGAGCGAACAAGGGAGTGCAGCTCGAGGCGCCCTTCTCGTTCTTCGAGGATGCCGAGGCCGAGAGCCTCGTCGCAGACTCGGGTGGCTCGCTCGGGTCCGAGGATCGTCTCGGCGAGCTCGCGGTCGACGAGGGGCATCGCGGCGAGGACTGCGAGACCGGCTCGGACCGTCGGGTCGAGGCCGCGGTAGAGCTCGTCGGCGAAGAACTCGTAGAGCGTCTCGGGGCGGTCGGCGTCGGGATGCGGGGCATCCGGGGCCATTCCGGCGAGACCGACGACGGCGGGCCAGCCGCCTGCGAGCGCGAGGAGGCCCGCAGTCAACTCGGTGCGGGCGCCGTCGAGAACCTCCTCGATCTCCTCCGCGCCCATCGCCAGCGCTGTCTGGGGAATCTCGAGCACATGGCCGTCCAGAATCGTGCCCCCGCTCACCCACGAGGGACGCGCGCGGCTTGCCAGGAGCATCTGCACCTCGGTCTGCTCGACGACGGCCTCCACGAACGCCTCGGATGCCGCGGAGACCGCGAGGTGCTGATAGTCGTCGATCGCGATCCAGCCGTCGTCCGGCCAGTCCTGGAGATCTTCGACCAGCATCTCGGCGAGAAGAAGAGCCTCGCGCTCAGGGTCCTCGGTGACGGTCAGGCGCTCGAGCATGCGTCGGCCCGCGCCGTCGACGTTGACGGCGGCGGCGGTCGACAGGCCGCGCGCGACGACGGCGACGTCCGCCGCCGAACGACGGGCTCGGAACCAGCCGACCGAACGGCCGTCGCGGGGTGCCCACTGCTCCGCCAGCGTGGTCTTCCCATAGCCCGAGCCGCCGACGAGCATGCGCAGTCTGGCGCTCGACCGGTCGAGGGCATGGATCAGTCGGGGCCGCTCGATGATCCGGCGCCGACGGATTCTCGGCTTCCGTGGCTGATCTGCCATCCGGGATCGACGGGGTGAACCTACACCCCCTTCCCTGGCTGCGAAGGAGGATGGCGCCCGCGGCCGGCCTGAGCGGGCCGCGGGCGCCTGCCGTCAGCGGCTCCGCGGGGGCCGGAGCCTGACGAGGGCGGGGACGTAGGGGTCCTCACCGGTGAGCAGGCGGAACGCGGCGGGGATCTGTCTCCGGCGCGCGACGCCGAGCTTCATCCGCAACGCGTCGCTGTGTGCCTTTGCCGTACGCGAGGAGATCCCGAGGGACCGCCCCACCTCGTCGTTCGAGCACCCGGCCGCGATCAGCGCCACAACCTCGCGCTGGCGGTCGGTCAGCGGTGCGTCGGCGGTGGTGGTCGCCCTCGTCATGGCGGGGATTCTTCCGTCCCTCGTTCGAGGGATCCATTCGTCGGGGGGTGTAAACCGGGGTGTAACCCGCATTGCGGCTCGCGTGAGCCAGGGGTGCTCGGGGGAGGCTTGCGCTCGGCGGCGGTCGTGCCATCATGGAAGACCGTGGAGCTCAAGCGTCCGAGGACGCCGCACTACGACGATCCCGTCGCTGTCGGTCGTCGGTTGCACGACGCCCGCGAGGCCGCCGGGATCAGCCAGCGCGAGCTCGCGTTCCCGGGGTGCAGCGCCGCGTACATCTCGCGGATCGAGCGCGGCGAGCGGATCCCGTCGTTGCAGGTGATCCGTGAGCTCGCACGCAGGATCGGCGTCAGCGAGTCGAGCCTCGCGTACGGTCGCGAACGGATCGACGCAGGTGTCTCCGACGCGGTCAGCGCCGTTGAGGCCGCGGAGGCCGCGGGCGACCGGGACGCCCTCGTGAAGGCATACCGAGCTCTAGCCCGCGCTGCGACGCACGCCGCCAAGGCTCGTCCGGCCGCCTGAAGGCGCGTACGATCGCGGCATGCCGCGCGACGCCGACATCGTCGTGGTCGGCGCCGGCATCGCGGGGGCCGCCACCGCGCGGGCGCTCGCGGGATATGCGGGCGCCGTCCTCCTGCTCGAGCAGCTCGAGCTCGGCCACGCGCGCGGTTCGAGCCACGGCACCTCGCGGATCTTCCGGTTGAACTATCCCGACCCGCGGTTCGTCCGCATGGCGCTCGGGGCCGACGCCGAGTGGCGGGGGCTGGAGGAGGCATGCGGCGAGCGGCTGATCGAGCGCGTCGGCTGCCTCGACCTCGGCCCCGTCGCGCGCGAGACGGAACGCGCGCTCTCGGCGTGCGGCGCTCGATACGAGCGGCTCTCCGCGGACGAGGTTAGCGCTCGGTGGCCCCTTCGGCTCGACCCGGGGCAGACGGCCGTGTTCCAGCCGGACGGCGGCGTCACGCGGGCAGACCGAGCCCACGCGGCCTTCATCGCGGAGGCCGTGGCGGGCGGCGTCGAGCTGCGCGAGCGGATGCGCGTGCGTGAGCTCGTGGTCGACCGCGGAGAGGTTCGCCTGGCCACGGACGGCGCCGAGTTGACGGCGCGGGCGGTGGTCGTGACCGCGGGCGCCTGGGCGTCCCGGCTGCTCGCAACGGCGGGCATCGAGCTCGCGGTCGTGCCGACGCGCGAGACCGTCGTGTACCTCGACGTGCCGGGCGCCGGCGACGTGCCGCCGCTGATCGACTACGACGGCGTGCCCGCAGCCGGTGAGGGCGGGACCGCGCGCGCGGGACAGTCCGCATACGCACTCGCGGCGCCGGGAGTCGGGCTGAAGGCCGGCCTCCACCATTCGGGCCCCGTGGCGGACCCGGACGACGAGCCGCTCCTCGACGATCGCGTTGCGTCCTGGGTCTCCGCGTGGGCCGCTCGCCGCTTCGTCGACGTCGGTGCGCAGCTCGGTGCGGAGACCTGCCTGTACACGAACACGGCCGACGAGCGATTCGTGCTCGAGCGCCGGGGCCGCGTCGTGATCGGGTCGGCGTGCTCTGGGCACGGGTTCAAGTTCGCCCCCGTCGTCGGTCGCACTCTGGCCGCGCTCGCGCTCGACGCCGCCGACTGATTTCCGAACATCTGCTCGGCACGATCCGCCTCGATGCTCCGACTCGTGACACTCGTGCTCGGGCTGCTCTGCATCGGGCTCGCCGCAGGCTGCACCGGCGACCAGTCGGAATCGACACCGGCGACGACCGCTGTCACCGGCACGTCTCGTCAGGTCGCGATCTACCTGGTACGCGACGGGAAGGTGGCCCCGCTGGCGCGTACGGTTCGCGCCTCGAGCGGGGACCCGATCTATCAGACGCTGGCCGAGCTCGCGCACGCTGACGACCGCCTCTCCGACCCTGAGCGGAGCGAAGGCTACGAGACGTCCGTCCCCGTGCCGAGCACGGACACGAGCAGCGCGCTTGAGGTTGCCGACGGCGTCGCCCGGGTCGGCCTCTGGAACGCCACGCTGTCCCGGACGGCCCAGGCGCAGGTGGTGTACACGCTGACGCGGTTCCCGGGCGTGAAGCGCGTCGTCTTCGTCGCCGACGGCCGCGAGAGCCGTCCGTTGACGCGGAGGGACTTCGAGGAGCAGACGCCTCAGATCCTCGTCGAGTCGCCGCTTCCGGGCGACAGCGTCACGAGCCCGATCCGGCTGCGCGGAACGGCGAACGTCTTCGAGGCGACCGTTTCGCTCGACGTGCGCGACGATGCCGGCAAGCGCATCCTGCGGACGTTCACGACGGCGACCTCCGGCACCGGCACGCGCGGCACCTTCGACACGACGCTGCCGCTGCCCGGCCGTGAAGGCGACGTGACGGTGGTTGCCTACGAGGCCTCGGCGGAGGACGGCCGTCCGCTCCACGTGGTCGAGCTACCTCTGGAGCTCGACCCCTGAGCTGCGGACGACTACCGACCCCCACACTCATCGACGCAGGCAGACTGACGCCCGATGCCGCCCAAGCCACGTAAGCCGCCGCCCGCCAAGAAGGCGGGCAACCGCAATCTGCTCATCGCGGCGGGGGCGGCCGCGGCGGTCGTCGTCGTCCTCGTCGTCGCGAGCCTCCTGCTCCGCGGCGGCGACTCGAGCAACGACGCCGGCTCGACCGTCGACACGGGTGAGGTCTCGACGCTGCTCGACGGGATCCCGCAGGACCGGGCGGTCCTGGGCTCGCCGGACGCGACGGTGACGATGATCCAGTTCGAGGACCTCCAGTGCCCCATCTGCCGCGAGTACCAGCAGGAGGGTTTTCCCGGCGTCGTGGAGGAGTACGTCAAGCCGGGCAAGGTGAAGCTCCGCTTCGTCGGGATGGACTTCCTCGGGCCGGACTCCACGAAGGCGCTCTCGTACACGCTCGCGGCGGGCGAGCAGGGCAAGCTCTGGCAGTTCGCCGACTCGCTCTACGCGAACCAGGGCGCCGAGAACTCGGGATGGGTGACCGACCCGCTGCTCGAGACGATCGCCGGCGACCTCGGGCTCGACTACGCGAAGCTCCAGACGGACGCATCGTCGCCCGTCGTGCGGCAACAGGCGGAGTCGATGGCTGCGGAGGCAACGCAGAAAAAGGTGCCGGGCACGCCGACCTTCTACGTCCAGGTCGGAGAAGACGAGCCCTACCAGGTGCACCCGGGCTCCTTCGCGGTCGAGGAGTTCCGCACGATCCTCGACGACGCGCTCTCGAGCTGAGTGAGCGACCGGGCGCTCCGTGCCGCGGTGGCGCTCCTCGCGCTCGCCGGCGTCGTCGTCGCCGGCTACCTGACGTACGTCCACTACCAGCCCGACGCGCTGATCTGCACGAGCGGGGGCGGGTGCGAGACCGTCCAGGAGTCGTCGTACGCCGAGCTCGCCGGCATCCCCGTCGCGCTGCTGGGCCTCCTCGGCTACGTCGCGGTGCTCGTCCTCGTCGTATGGGACAGCGAGCTCGCCCGGACGCTCGCTGCGGCGATCGCGCTCACCGCGGCCGGCTTCGCCGTCTACCTCTTGGTGCTGCAGGCGTTCGTGATCGACGCCTGGTGCGTCTGGTGCCTCGTCAACGACGTCGTGATCGTCCCGCTCCTCGCGGCCACGACGGTCTGGCGGGCCTGGAGCCTCCGAGAAACCGAAGCCGTTTAGGTCATCGGCACCTGCCGGAGGATGCTCGACTCGATGCGGTCGAGGATCTCCGTCAGGCTGTCGCCGGTCGCAGTGATGCCGTGGTTTCGCAGGCCGATCACCGCGTGCGCCGGGTCCGGCTCTCGATCGATCAGCTCGGACACCGACTCGGCGAGCTCCTGCGTGCCGCACGGGTAGTTGATGTCCGTCGCGGCGATGCCCTGCATCCAGGCGTGCACGTGCAGGATTGCCCCGACGTCGGGGTGTGACTGGTAGATCATCCAGTGCTCGATCGCGTCTACCGACACCCGGCGCGGCTCGATTCCGGGCGGGACGCTGATCACCATCTTCGCGTTCGACTCGTCGTAACCCGTGACGAGCAGGATGTCGCGACCGGCGACCTCGAGCTGGGACTTGTCGACGCCGCTCGCGCTCATCCAGAACCGCGTCGCGTCCTTTCGCGCCGAGAGGTTGCCGTACGACAGCCCGCCGACCTGGTAGAGCCGCATGACGTGGCGCAGGTCGCGCTCGTCGAGGTACTCGTGCACGGGGAACGGCGCCGGGAGCAGGTCCAGCTCCTGCATGCGCTTTCCGGCCGCGCCGATGTCGGCGGTGATCTCGTCGCCGTCCCAGAGCTCGGGCTCGAGGTCGGCGACGAACTCGTTGTCGATCACGAGCTTCGACTTCGCGAGCGGGGCGAGCCGCTCGAACACCTCCCGCGGCTCGTCCGAGATCTTGTACGTGCCGCGCTCCATCGTCGTGAACCAGACCCCCTGGCCGGGCACGTGGAGCACGACCACGTTCGCGAGCGTCCGCACGAGCATCGGGTAGCTCGTCTTGAGGACGTCGTCCGGCACCGCGTCGAGCTCGTAGAACGAGGCCGAGTACGTGCCGCGCGACTGCCGCCGGAACGCCTTCGGTGCGGCCGCGTCGAACATGTTGAGGACGAAGTCCGCGTCGGCGATGTCGTCGACGAGCCGGAACCCGTCCGACTCGAACTCGGCGCCGATCGACCTGACCCAGGCCTCGTGCGCGGGCGACGTCGCGGTACCCCAGATCGCGTACGTGCGCATGGCGCAACTCTACCGCCCGGAGCCGCGAAAACCTGCCTCTCGTCAGCGAAAGAGGTCTCGCTCTCGGGGCATGACGAGCTCCGCCGCGTTGCCGTCGCCGCGGACGTCGACACCTCGCACGATCGCCGCGGGGACGCCCCGCGCCTTCCCGAAGACGAGCTCTGCCGCCCCGGCGATCTCGTCGGCGACGGCGATCTGCGTCGTCTTCAGCTCACGCCCGCGGGCGTCGTCGGTGCCGCGGAGATCCAGGAGCGGCGCGATCCCCGCGACGCCGAGCGCGACGTCGGTGGTGCCCTGCCGCCACGCGCGCCCGAACGAGTCGCTGACGACGACGCCGACGTCGGCGCCTCCGAGGGCGACGAGCCGCTCCCGGAGACGCCGGGCGGAGCCATCCGGGTCGAGCGGAAGCAGCACGACGGTGTCGTTGGCCGGCGTGTTCGACGCGTCGACGCCTGCCGAGGCGCAGACGAACCCGTGGCGCGTCTCGGCGATCACGAGCGGCGGCCGCGAGCGGACAACCTCGACGCTCTCGCGGAGGATCGCCTCGACCTGGCGCGGATCGCCGTCCATGCCCGCAAGCTCGATCGCGCGAGTCGACGGCTCGACGTCGGCGAGCCGGACGATCCGGCCCTCGACCTTGGAGACCGCCTTCTGCGCAACGACGACGACGTCGCCGTCCTGCAGCCCTCCGGTCCGCTCCGCGGCGGCGTGGAGCAGGAGCGCGAGATCGTCGCTCTCCTCGAGCTCGGGCAGCCCCTCGAGCGGGATCACGCTGACGACGCCGGGCGGGCTGACGTCTCGACGCGGCACTTCGGCGGGCGACCTCAGCGAATGCCGGAGAGGCGGACGCCCGCGTGGGCCTTGTAGCGCTTGTTCACGTTGACGATCACGGCGGTGAGGCCTTCGAGCGCCCGCGCCGAGCCGAGCGGGCCGCAATCGACCGCGCGGCCCGCGGTGATGCGCTCGGCGAGCTCTAGCACGGTCGCCTTCGCCTCCGTGTCGTCACCGCAGACGAGCGCGTCCTCCTCGGGCGGCTCGTCGCGGCCGAGGTTTCGTGCGGCGAGCGAGTGGAGCCCCGCGATGACCGGCGCCGCGACGACGTCCTGCACGCGCGCGGCAACCGAGGTCGCCTCGGGCGTCGGGAGGACGCCGTTCGGCCCGAACGTCAGCTCCGCGGCGACGGAGAGCACCGGCGTCGTGCCGATCGCCTCCCGGAGGTCGCGCGCGGTGTCGACCGCGGCCTCGGCCTTCGTCGCGAGGACGACGAGATCGGCCTCCCGGCACGCGTCGGCGTTCGCTGCGCCCGTGACCGCGCCTCTGGTGTCCGACTCGAAGTCTGACACCGATGGCCGGCCCACCCCGGCCGCGGCCCGCGCCGCCCGCTCGGCGTCACGCGAGCCGACGACGACGTCGTACCCCGCTGCCGCAAGGCGCTGTGCGAGGGCGAGGCCGAAGCTGCCCGTCCCGCCGCCGAGCGCGACTCTCACGAAGACGCCTCGAGCACGATCTCCGCGAGACGGCGCGCGGCCGCGCGGTCGGTCATCAGCGTCTCGGCGACGACGAGCGGGACGTGCGTCTCCGCAGGAGCGTCGGCGCGATCGAACACGAGCGCGTCGACGAGGCCGGGGTAGCAGGCGGCGACGTGCCGTGGTGAGGTCCCGCCCGCCATGCGGCTGAGCATACGGTCGAGAGGGCCTTTCACGGCGCGGCCACCGACGAGCGGGCTCACCGCGATCGAGGGCACACGGCGCGAGGCGAGCGACTCGCGCACCTCCGCCACCGCCACGATCGGGTGGATCGACGTGAACGGATTGCTCGGCGCGACCACGAGGAGGTCTGCGCTCTCGAGCGCCTCCACCACCCCGGGCGCCGCCCGAGCGACGCCGGCGCCGTCGTAGATCATCCCGTCGACCTCGTCCTCGTGCCGGCGTCCGACGAACCACTCCTGGAACGAGAACGTCCCCGCGGGCGTCACGACGGACGTCCGCACCGGGTCGTTCGTCGCCGGCAGCAACCGGGTTGCGAGCCCGGCGTGCTCGAGGAGGCGGGCAGTGACCGCCGACAGCGTCTCACCGCGACGCAGTGCCTGCGTGCGGACGAGATGGAGGCCGAGGTCGAGGTCGCCGAGCAGGAACCAGCCGTCACCGCCCCAGGCTTTCGCCGACTCGAGAGTCCGCCACGTCTCCCCGGCCCTGCCCCAACCTCGGTCCTCGTCGTTGAGGCCGGCGAGGGCGTACAGCACCGAGTCGAGATCCGGCGAAACGTGGAGGCCGAGCACCTCGAGGTCGTCGCCGACGTTGCCGACCACCGTCAGCTCCCCGGGGCCGAGAACGTCGTGCAGGCCCCGCGCGAGCTTCGCGCCCCCGACGCCGCCCGAGAGGCACACGACCCTCACCGCGTGATCGCGTCGAGGAGCTCCGCGGTGCGAGAACCGACCCGGGCGCCGACGCGTTCGAGGTCGAGCAGCGTGTCGACGTCGTCGACGAGGTGTGCGAGCGTCAGCTCCTCGAAATCGAGTCCGAGCGCGGCGGCGTGCGCGCGGAACTGGCCCGCGCTACCCGGGCCGTAGAGCGGCGCGAAGATGCCGGGGCTCGGTAGGCCGAGCGCGTTCGTCGTCCCGTCACGGGCCTCGACGATCCCGAGCTTTCCGAGCAGCGCAGGGACGGCGAGCGCGTTCAGGTCCGACGGCCGCACGCGCGGCAGGTCCGCGTTCACGACGAGACAGAGCCCCTGCGTCCGCTCGAGCGCCGCGGCCACGGCCGCGCCCTGTCCCCCGCCCGGGTCGTCGACCGCCTCGGCGCCGAGATCCGTCGCCACGAGCCTGCCGGCGGGATCGCTCGTCACCACGCGAACGTCGCCGATCGAGACCGCCGATTCGACGACGTCGCCGAGCATCGCGAGCGCGACCTCCCGTCGCAGCTCCTCGGGCAGTCGGCTCTTGCCGCCGGCGCGAAACGGGATCACGGTCAGCACGAAACGAGCCTACGTGCGCAGGTCGTGGCGGGCTCCTCAGGCGGCGTGCGGGGCGGCGCCGCTCGAGCCGGCGTCGGCGCCCGGCCCGGTCGTCGCCCACTCGTTGACCTCGAACCAGTGCGTCCCCTCGAGCGCGGTGACGACGTCCGCTTGGGTGTGCGCCGCGTTGACGACGTGGTGCTCGACGTCGCAGCAGATCTCCACCTCGTCGAGCGAGAGAGCGCTCGGAATCTTCCCGACCACTTCGAAGGGGAGTTGCGCCTCGCGGACGGTCATGTGCTTGAACTGGAGGTCGGGCGCGAGCTCCATCAGCGCTGGCCAGTCCGGGCAGGTCTTGTAGCTCATGCGGAGCCGTCCTTCGCGCCGCGGCGCCAGGTTCCTTCGAGACGGACGAGCCCGCGGCTCTCGTCGTCGGGGTAGACGAGCAGCGGCAGCGGTCGCGGCAAGCGGTCGAGGAGCCGGCCGTCCTCGGTGACGAGGGCCAGCGTCACGTCGAAGCGGCCGAACTGGAGCGGTGGCGACCCGACGTCGAACCGCAGCGTCAGACCGTCGCCGGCGCCGTCCCAGCCGAGCGTCGCCGTCTCCGCGACGTCCTCCGCCACGAGCAGTCCCGTCCCGTCGCGCACCTCGACGTGCAGCCGCGGCGCGGCCGCACCGCCCGAGAGCGTGACTTCGAGGCAGAACGGCTCCCCGGCGAGGAATCGGTCGCGCGCCGCCCCGTCCGGGCCGACGATCCGTGCGTCGGCGACGCGAGCCTCGCCCGAACCGACCGCAGCGCCGCTGCCGTTCGTCGACGGCAGCTCGCCGCCCTCCTCGGCGAGCGCACGCCGGTAGCGTGTGATCGCGTCGTGCACCGGCCCGTCGAACGCGAGGCGACCGTGCCGGAGAAGCACGGCCCGGTCGCAGAGGCGCTCCACGGCCGATGCGTCGTGCGAGACGAAGAGGATCGTGCCGCCGCGCTCCTTGAACGCCGCGATCACGCCGAAGCACTTGCGTTGGAAGCTCTCGTCGCCGACGGCGAAGACCTCGTCGAGGAGGAGGACGTCCGCCTCGAGGAACGCCGCGATCGCGAACCCGAGCCGCATCGTCATCCCCGAGGAGTACGTCTTCACCGGACGGTCGATCGCGTCCTCCAGCTCTGCGAACGCGACGATCTCGTCGAACCGCTCGCGGATCCGAGCGCGCGAGAGGCCCTGGAGGGCGCCGTTCAGCTCGACGTTCTCGCGGCCCGTGAAGTCCGGGTGGAAGCCCGCGCCGAGCTCGAGCAGCGACCCGATCCGGCCCTCCGTGGCGACACGTCCCCGGGTCGGGCGGATGATCCCCGCGATGAGGCGAAGCAGGGTCGACTTGCCCGAGCCGTTGCGGCCGACGAGCCCGACAGCCTCGCCGGGTGAGATCGCCACGGAGACGTCCTGCAGCGCCCAGACCTCCTGCGCCTCCGCGCGCCCGCGCGCGACCAGGAGCTCCTTGAGCGTGTGCGTCTCGCGCGCACGGACGACGAACCGCCGCGAGACCTCCTCGACCGCGATCTCGCCCGGGCGCACGTCTTCCCCTACGCCGCCACTGCTGCGAGCTCGCGCCGGACGATCGTCGCGAGCGTCTCGACGAGCTCCGGGTCGGCGTTCGGCATCGCGATCCGGCCGAGCCGCACGCCGAGCGAGCGCGCACGCTCGACAGCCTCCACGTCGATGTCCCAGCGGATCTCGAGGTGGTCGGAGACGAACCCGACCGGGCAGACGAGGACGTCCTCGACGCTCTGCGCACGAAGGTCGGCCAGGTGGTCGAGGATGTCGGGCCCGAGCCACGGCTCGCCCGTCGGCGACTCGCTCTGGAAGGCGAACGACCATTCGTCGATCGCGGCGCGCTCCGCGACGAGCCGCGACGTCTCCAGCAGGGCCTCGCGATACGTGTCACCGGTCTCGAGGATCCTGGCGGGGAGCGAGTGGGCGGTGAACACGACGTGCGCCGACCCCTTGCCGGGTGCGTCGCGGCAGCGGCGCGCGAGGAGGTCGACGAAACCGGGCTCGGCGCCCCACTCGCGCACGAAGCGGGTCTCCGCCCGGCCCGCGACGGCACCCTCGAAGAGCTCGAGGTACTTCGCGATCGAGAGCGACGACCAGTGCGGCGCGAGGACGAGCCCGACGAGGCTGTCATGGCCGCGCGCGAGCGCCCCGTCGACCGCTGCGCCGATCCGCGGGTGCCAGTGGCGCATGCCCGTCAGCACCGGCAGTCCGAGGACGTCCTCGAGTGCGGCGCGGGTCTCCTCGGTGATCGCGTTGAGCGGCGACGGCTCGTCGGAGTCGTCGATCCCGAGGGCGCGGTAGCGGGCGACGAGATCCTCGAGATGCTCGGGGCGAATCGGACGCCCGCCGCGGATGTCGGCGTAGTACGCAGGAACGTCGGCCAGCCGGTCGGGGGACCCGTACGCCATCAGGATCACGGCGGGGCGGGTCATGCGGCGACGCTCGCC
>JBKPNM010000138.1:0-6221 GCA_046732615.1 Actinomycetota bacterium
GTTGCGGGCGCAGCGGCGCCCGTCGTCCGGACGGCCGCCGAGACGGTGGCGCCGGTCGTCGAGACGGCCGCCGAGACGGTGACGCCGATCGCGGAGACCGTGGCCGAGACGGCTGCACCGGTCGTCGAGCCGGTGACGGACGCCGTCGCGAACACCCTCGCACCCGTCGCGACCGTCACCGCACCGATCGTCGAACGCTCGGTGACGAAGGCCGTCGCGACGGCCGCAACCGGAATCCGCATCAGGACGAGCGAGTCGCCGGCGGCGGCCGGAGCCTCGCCCGCCTCGGCGGCGGCGCAGGTTCCGACCGGGCCCGGCGCAAGCATCGTCGATGACAGCGGCAGCGTCCTTTCGGCGCCGCTCGGCACCCCCACGACGCGCTCTCACGCAACTGCAGCCCACAAGCCTCCGACGCCGCCTCCGGCGCGCGCTGCGGCCGCTGTGCCGACAACAGCGACGTCGTTGGCTGCGCAGCAGCCGACTACGGCGCACACGACGGTCACGGCAACCCCGATCGCCGAGAGCGCGCCGAGCCCGCTTGCAGACCGCGGTCTCGCGCTCGCCTTCCTCGGCGGCCTGCTGGCCGCCGGCATCGCCTTTGCGTCGACGTCGTCCGCCGCAGGTGGCAGGCACGCACCTTCTCCCTCTCAAGCGGTCACGGCGAGGCCGTTCCGGCTCGTTGCGCCCGTGCTCCGCCGGCGCCTGCGTGCGCTCGCGGAGCGCGTGAGGCCGGCACCGCTCGTCTTCCCGCTCGAGCTCCCCGGGTAGCGGCCCAGCCGCTTCCGGTCGATCCGGGCACCCGCCCGGGTCCTTCACGAGCTCGAAAGGAGAACCACATGAAGCGGTTTCTGATCGCTGCGGTCACGTGTCTCGCGCTGACCGTGGGCGTGACACCCGCAATGGCCGGCTCCGGCCTTGGTGGCGTCACCCAGACGCTTCTCGGGACGAGCCAGCAGGACACGAACACGGCCGGTGACGCGTCTGCGTCGAACGAGAACGGCACGTGGCAGTTGAACGACCAGAGCCAGCAGGGCTACGGCGGCGACGCCGAAACCGGTGACGCAACCACCCGCGGCGCGGACTGCTGTGGCTCGGCGGGCGATGCGACCAGCGGCGACGCCTACGGCGGCGGCGTGACGCAGTCGCAGGACGCGACCAACTCCAACTCGACGAGGCAGAGCGCATCCGCGGCCTCGATTGCCGAGCAGACGCTGCCCGTGAACGTCGCGGTGCCCACCTGTGTCGCGTACAGCTGCGACACCGGCGGCGTGAAGCAGTCGAACGCGAACGGCTCGGGCGACGCCTGGGCCGGGAACGAGAACACGACCCGCCAGTCGAACGAGCAGTCGCAGACGGGTGTCGGCGGCGATGCGAGCACCGGTGACGCAACCACCGGCGGCTCCGGCGATGCGACGTCCGGCGACGCGTACGGCGGCGACGTGACGCAGTCGCAGTCGGCGTCGAACTCGAACTCGACCGCGCAGGACGCATCGGCCGAGTCGAGGGCGAAGCAGACGCTGCCGGTGAACGTCTACGTGCCGGTATGCGTCGCGAAGCGCTGCGACACAGGGGACGTCCGCCAGTCGAACACGAACGCCTCGGGCGACGCGTCGGCGTCGAACGAGAACGGGACGCGGCAGTCGAACGAGCAGTCCGAGAAGGGCGTCGGCGGTGACGCAATCACCGGCGACGCGAAGGCCGACGGCAGCACGTGCAAGCCGGACTGGCACCCGAAGCCGATCTACACATCGAAGCCGCACTGCGGCTCGTCGGGCAACCCGACGAGCGGCGACGCGTACGGCGGCGACGTGACGCAGTCGCAGTCGGCGTCGAACTCGAACTCGACGGCGCAAGACGCGTCGGCCGAGTCGAAGGCGAAGCAGACGCTGCCCGTGAACGCTTACGTCCCCGTCTGTGTCGCGTACAGCTGCGACACCGGCGGCGTGGAGCAGTCGAACGCAAACAGGTCGGGCGACTCGTGGGCCGGAAACGAGAACACGACCGGCCAGTCGAACGAGCAGTCGCAGAACGGCGTGGGCGGCGACGCCCGCACCGGTGACGCGACGGCGACGGACGGCTGCTGCAAGCGCGAGACGCAGCCGAAGCCGGACTGCAAGCCGCGCTACGACAAGGGCAAGGGCCACTGCAAGCGTGAGCACGAGAAGCGCACGTGCGAGAAGCCCGAGCACCGTGGCGACGCCGAGTCGGGCAAGGCGAAGGGCGGCGACGTCGATCAGCGCCAGGAGGCGTCGGACGACGACCGCACGAGCCAGGCCGCGTACGCCACGTCCAAGGCGGAGCAGGAGGCACCGCTCAACCTGATCGTGGACCCGATCTGGAAGAAGCGCGCCCCTGCCCCGTGCAAGCCGTGGTGAGAGAGGAGGAACCGAAGGGCAATCGATGACAGCAGGGACGGGCCGCCGGCAACAGCCGGCGGCCCACACCCCACACGACGACCCCGACGCGGTGCAGGCGCTCGTCGAGCAGCACCTCGGCCTCGTGCGCCGCATCGCCCGGCGGCATGCGCCGCGCGAGGAGGACGTCGACGACCTCTTCCAGGAGGGCGTCGTCGGGCTGCTCAAGGCGCTCCGCCGCTTCGACCCCGAGCGCGGCGTGCCGTTCAGGGCGTATGCGGCGATCGTCGTCGAGGGCGAGATCCGCCACCACCTCCGCGACCGGTCGTCCTGCCTGCGCCTCCCGGAGCCGCTGCAGGAGCTGCGCGCCCGCCTCCGCGTCCTCGCCGACGAGGCGCGTGCGCGGACCGGAGCGGAGCCCGAGCTCGCCGCGCTCGCGGCCGACGCCGGTGTCTGCGAGGACGCAGCCGTCGAGGCGGCAACCGCAGGGGTCGTCCCGCTCGAGAGCGACGTCCCGGCGCCCGAGGCGGAGCTCCACCGGACCGAGGCCCGCGCCGACCTCGACGGCCGCCTCGCGTCCCTCGACCGGCGCGCGCGAGAGGTCGTCTACCTCCGCTTCTTCGCCGACCTCACGCAGGCGGAGATCGCGGCGCGGCTCGGCGTCTCGCAGATGCACGTCTCGCGCATCCTCCGCGACGCCCTCGAGACGATGCGCGGCGCGCTGGACTGAACGCTTGCCTTGCCTACACCAGCCGATGCTGCGTCGCCCACCGCGCGAGCTCGTGGCGCGTCGACAGCTGCAACTTGCGCAGCACGTTCGAAACGTGGCTCTCCACCGTCTTCACGGAGAGATGGAGCCGCGCGGCGATCTCCTTGTACATGTAGCCGCGGGCGATCAGCTGCAGCACCTCGCGCTCGCGAGGCGTCAGCTCGTCGAGCTCGGCATCGCCGCCGACCTGCTCCCCGGCGCGGAAGGCGTCGAGCACGAACCCCGCGAGCCGCGGCGAGAAGACGGCGTCCCCGGTTGCGACACGCTCGATCGCCGCGGCGAGCTCCGGTCCGGAGATCGTCTTCGTCACGTATCCGCGGGCACCCGCGCGGATCACCGCGATCACATCCTCCGCCGCGTCGGATACCGACAGCGCGAGGAACTTCACACCGGGCCGCTCGGTCGAGACGGCGTTGATGACGGCGTCGCCGCTCCCGTCGGGCAGGTGCACGTCGAGGAGGACGACCTCGGGATCGAGCTCGGCGATCAGCGGCACCGCGTCGGCGACCGTCCCGGCCTGGCCGACGACCTCGACCGCGTCGCCGAGCTCTGCGCGCACGCCCGCGAGGAAGAGGTCGTGATCGTCGACGAGCACGACGCGGCGCTTCACGACGACCCCCTCGGCAGGTGGAGCTCGACCTCCGTGCCGGCGCCCGGGCTCGTCGTGATCGTCGCGCGTCCGCCCGCGCGTTCCATCCGCGCCTCGATCGACTCGGCGAGCCCCTTGCGGTCGGCCGGGACGGCGTCGCGGTCGAAGCCCGAGCCGCGGTCGCGCACGAAGACGCCGACCTCGTCGTCGGTCACCTCGACGTAGACGTCGATCTCCTCGACGCCCGCGAACTTTGCGGCGTTCGTCATCGCCTCCCGCGCGGCGAGGACGAGCGCGTCGACCGGCGCGCCGACCGGGCAGTCGCCGGCGCTCGCGAGCTCGACCCGGACGCCGTGGAGCTCCTCGACGTCGCCGGCCGCCGCCGACAGCGCCGCGACGAGAGAAGCGGTCTCGTCGCCGACCGGCCGGTCGCCGTAGAGCCAGCCGCGCAGCTCTCGCTCCTGCCTCCGCGCGAGCGAGGCGACGCGGCGCGGATCGTGCGCGTGCCGCTGGATCAGCGCGAGCGTCTGCAGCACGGAGTCGTGGACACGCGCGGCCACGTCGGATCGCTCCTCGCCGCGAATGCGCGCGGTGCGCTCCGCGTCGCGCTCGACCGCGAGCCGCCAGACCCACGGGCCGCCGATCAGGAGCAGCGCTCCCGCCACCGCCCCGGGCGCGAGCAGCGCGGACGACGTCCCGCCCCCGGAAAGGAGGACGACTGCGCCGAGCGCCGCGAGCCCGATGCCGCCGTACGAGAGCGGCGCCTCAGGGTGGAAGCTGCCGCCCTGCCGCCACGCCAGCGCGAGCCCGCCCGCGATCAGCGCGATGCCGACGACCGAGCGCGTCGAGAGGCCGAGCGCCCCGAGCAGCACGCAGCCCGCGACGAACGCCAGCACCGCGCCGACCCAGGCCCGCTTGCCTTCCGCCCACGCCCAGAGAGCGAGGTAGAGAAGGATCCCGGCTCCGCCGGCCAGGGCGAGGAGCGCGAAGACGAGCCGGACGAGTGTCGGGTCGACCGCGAGGGTCTGCGCGATGCCCGCGCAGACCCCCGCGATCACCCGCTCGTCCGAGCTCGGCGCGAACGTGCCCGGCGACATGCGGGCTCATCGTACGGCGCGCTCGACGCGGATGGATCCCGCGCCGACGTGCGCCGTGAGATCGAGCACGCGCGGGCCGGTGCCGCCGAGATCGACGTCGGAGTTCCAGCCCTCGTCGACGTTCCCGAGGAAGTCGACGCGCCCGGCGCGGGCCTCGCCGTAGCCGCGAAGCGTCACCTCGGGCGGCAGGATCACCTGCAGGTCGCCGACGTCGAGGCGCGCCTCGAGGTGGGTCACCCCGACCGGGAAGCGCATGTTGCTGAGGTCGAGCTCCATCGTCCCGATCCCGAGCCGGTATTCGTCCCGCAGTTCCTGCGGCGTCGTCACGACGTACTGCCGGTCGCCGATCCCTCGCCCCGGGTGCACGTCGAACACCGCGACGAAGACCGCCACCGCTATGACGAGCAGGGCGACGAGCGTCGCGACCGTGATGCCGATGCCGCGAAACACGCGCCGCATCCGCCGCGAGTCCGATGCGGCCAGCTCCTTCGCCTCGGTCGTGCTCTGGTCTGTCGGCTGCCGTGTCAGCCAGAGGATCACGACGCCGGCGACCAGGAACAGCCACCAGGAGTCGCCGTCGGGCCAGAGGGTCGCCCGCGAGAGCAGGATCGCGCCCGCCACCGCGAGCAGGCCGAGCCCGATCAGCGGCCACGGCCGGTCGCGCCGGTTGCGGAGCGCCGCCGTGGCGATCGAGTCCTCCTTGCCCTCGTCGGGCATCACGAGCGCCGCGGCCGCGTAGATGAGGATGCCGGCCCCGCCCAGGAGGGTGAGGACGACGAAGCCGACCCGGAAGACAGCGGGGTGGATCTCGAAGTAGCGAGCCAGGCCCCCGCTGACGCCGGCAAGCATGCGGTCCGACCGGCTGCGCTCCAGCCGCCGGACGTCTGGGATGTGTGTGGTGTGTTCGCTCATGTCTGCAGGATGGCTCCGTGCCTCGCCACGCACCATCCGGAATGACCCTGAGCAGACCCTGACCCCGGCTAGGGGCCTGGGGCGTGGGCGCGGGGCGGGGAGCGTGGCTTCGGCCTCGCCCCACTTCCTTTCGGGGGGGAGGTTCGGTTCTCCGCACGCGGAAGTAGCGTCGACCGCATCGCTGCGGGTACGGCGCATCGCGAGGATGCGAGCCCATGTTGTCCGCACCGTCGACGCGTCCGGCTCCGATCGCCTTGCATGCGCGTGCGCGCGGCCTTCTCGCCTCGCCGTCGCTCGTCCTCTTCCTCGCCCTCTTCGCGAGCCAGGCCGGCGTGCTCGTCCTCTCGCCGATTCTGAGCGACGTCGCGGCGGACTTCGACGTCTCGATCGCGAAGGCCGGCCAGCTGCGGATCCTCGCGGCGCCGCTCGCCGCCGTCGTCGCCCTCGGCGCGGGCCGGGCGCTCGTGCGCTACTCGCCGCGGGCGCTCCTCGGCGTCGGC
>JBKPNM010000139.1:0-5272 GCA_046732615.1 Actinomycetota bacterium
GCCCAACGGTCTGCGGCGCGAGGGCGATCTCGGGGACGAGGACGATCGTCCCCAGCCCGCGCTCGAGCGCGGAAGCCGCCGCCTGGAGATAGACCTCGGTCTTGCCGCTTCCGGTCGGCCCGTAGAGCAGGAAGCGGCCGCCCTCGGCGATGCGGGCGATCGCGTGTTCCTGGTCCGGGCTGAGCTCCGCCGGCGCCGCCTCGCCCTCGAGCGACTGCCGCTCGACCGGCGATGCCTGCTCCTTGCGACGCTTGCGGCGAACCGGCGCGACCAGCTCGAGCGCCCGCGCCGGCGTCGAGCCGTAGTACTCGGCGACCCACAGCGCGAGGTCGACGAGCGTCGCCGGAATCTCGTCGAGCAGGCGCCCGACCGGAGCCGGCTCGATGCCCGCGGGCGCTTCGACACCGAGGTCGGCGACGATGCCGCGCGTCGCGCTCCGGCCGAGTCGCACCGAGACGACCGCGCCCTTGCCGACCGTCTCCGGCACCTCGTACGTGAACGGCTTCGCAAGCGAGCGGGTCGAGACGAGCGGGTAGACGGACGCAAGCGGCACGGGATCCAACGTAGCGGGGCCGTCGGCGGCCGATCGCGACCCGCCGCGACCGGCAACCGGGGTAAGGTGTGCCTTACACGATGCGAACGGCGATCCGACTCGACGGCGTGACGAAGCGCTTCGGCGACGTCTCGGCCGTGCAGGACGCGACGCTCGCCGTCGCGGGCGGAGAGATCCTCGCGCTGCTCGGGCCGTCCGGCTGCGGCAAGACGACGCTCCTGCGCACGATTGCCGGCTTCGAGCGACCGGACGCCGGGACGATCGAGGTGGGAGGCCGGGTCGTCGCCGGCGAGTCGTGGGCCCCGCCCGAGGCGCGCGGCGTCGGGATGGTCTTCCAGGACTACGCGCTCTTCCCCCACCTGACGGTCGCGGAGAACGTCGGCTTCGGGCTCGCCCGGCGCGACCGCGCGAGGCGCGTGCCCGCCCTCCTGGCGCTCGTCGAGCTGTGCGGGCTCGGCGGCCGCTACCCGCATCAGCTGTCCGGCGGGCAGCAGCAGCGCGTCGCGCTCGCGCGGGCGCTCGCCCCCGCTCCGAGGGTCGTGCTGCTCGACGAGCCCTGGTCGAACGTCGATCCCCAGCTCCGAGCGGAGCTGCGCGCCGAGGTGTCGGCCGTGCTCCGGCCCCTGCGCGTGACCGCGATCCTCGTCACGCACGACCGGGAGGAGGCCTTCTCGGTCGCCGACCGGATCGCCGTCATGCGCGAAGGCTCGATCGTGCAGGTCGGCACGCCGGAAGAGCTCTACTTCGCGCCCGTCGACCGCTGGGCGGCCGAGTTCCTCGGCGCGGGCAACGTGCTCGCGGGCGAGGCCGAGCGAGGCTTCGCCCGGACTCCGCTCGGAGCCGTCCCGACGAACGGCGCGGCTGGCGCGGTCGAGCTGCTCGTGCGCCCGGAGCTCGTCGGCCTGGAGCCTCGTCCCGACGGCGACGGCGAGGTGGTCGGCCGCGAGTTCCGCGGCCACGACGTCTTCTACCGCGTCCGCGTCAACGGACTCGAGCTGGTCTCCCAGCGCCCCTCGAACGAGGTGGTCCCGCTCGGCGCGCGCGTCGCGGTGACGCTGCACGACGGCCGCGTCGCCGTTCTCGCGTGAGACCTTGTAAGGTCTGCCTTACATTAAAAGCAGGGAGAACCTTACTGGAGGACGGATGAAGGCGATCACGATGCTCGTCGCGCTGCTGGCGGTGGTCGCCGCAGGCTGCGGCGGCGACGACGCGGCAAGCGGGCCGATCACGGTGTACTCGGGTCGCGAGGAGGAGCTCGTCGCGCCGCTCTTCGAGAAGTTCACGGAGGCGACCGGAATCGACGTCGAGGTCCGCTACGGCGACTCTGCCGAGCTCGCGGCGACGATCGCGGAGGAGGGCGACAACTCGCCCGCCGACGTCTTCTTCGCGCAGGATCCAGGCTCGCTCGGCGCCGTCGACGCGCAGCTGGAGGAGCTTCCCGAGGGGACGCTCGATCGGGTCGCCCCCCGCTTCCGCGACGCGGACGGACGGTGGGTGGGGACGTCCGGACGCACGCGCGTGCTCGCCTACAACACCGACCGCCTCGAGGAGAGCGAGCTGCCGACCTCGGTGCTGGAACTGACGGAGCCGGAGTGGAAGGGCCGCGTCGGCGTCGCCCCGACGAACGCGTCGTTCCAGGCGTTCGTCACCGCGATGCGGCTGTCCCTCGGGGACGAGCGTACGCGCGAGTGGCTCGAGGGCCTGAAGGCGAACGGGGCGAAGACGTACGAGAAGAACCTCCCGATCGTCGAGGCCGTGGCCGCCGGCGAGATCGACGTCGGACTCGTGAACCACTACTACCTCGCGCTCGTCAAGGAGGAGCAGCCGAACGCGCCGGTCGCGAACCACCTCTTCGAGGCGGGCGACCCGGGCACGCTCGTGAGCGTCGCGGGGGCGGGCGTCCTCGCGGGCACCGACCAGCGCGACGACGCCGAGGCATTTGTCGAGTTCCTGCTCTCCGACGACGCGCAGCGCTTCTACGTCGACGAGGCCGAGGAGAACGAGTACCCGCTCGTGGCGGGCATCGACCCGCCCTCCGGGCTCGTCCCGCTCGAGGAGATCGAGGGCCCTGACGTCGAGCTGACCGCCTTCGGCGCCGAGCTCGAGTCGACCGTAGAGCTGCTCCGCCAGACCGGCTGGCTCTCGTAGTGTCGTCGGCGGGCAGGCGGCCTCCACTCGCGCTCGCCCTCGCCGCGTCCCTCGTCGTCGCGCTCCTGCTGTTGCCGCTCGCGTACCTGGTGATCCGGGTCGCGGGCGGCGGCAGCCAGGCGCTCGATGTCCTCTGGGACGACTCCACCGTCGAGCTCGTCGTCAACACCGTCCTGCTCGTCGCGGGGGTCGTCGTCGCGGCGATCGTCGTCGCCGTCCCGACGGCATGGCTCGTGACGCGCACCGACCTCCCGGGGCGGCAGGCGTGGGCCGTCGCGGCCGCGCTGCCGCTCGTGATCCCGAGCTACGTCGCCGCGTTCTGCCTCCTCGGCTTCTTCGGCGAGCGTGGCCTCCTCCAGCAGGCCCTCGACGTCGAGCGGCTCCCCGACCCGACGGGGTACTGGGGGGCCGTCGCGGCCCTGACGCTCTCGACCTATCCCTACGTCTTCATCCTCACGCAGGCGTCGCTCCGCGGGCTCGACCCATCGCTCGAGGAGGCGGCGCGCGGCCTCGGCGTGACACGGGCGCGCGCGCTCGCGCGGGTGACGCTTCCCGCGGTGCGCCCCTCGATCGCGCTCGGGTCGCTCCTCGTCGCGTTGTACGTGCTCTCCGACTTCGGGGTCGTCTCGCTGATGCGCTACGACTCGCTCACGAGGGCGATCTACCTCCAGTACCGAAGCCTGTTCGACAGGACGCCCGCCGCCGTCCTCGCAGTCGTCCTCGTCGGGTTGACCGCGATCGCGCTCGCGTTCGAGCTGCGGGCGCGGGCGCGCGGCAGGCTCTGGCGCACCGGACCCGGCACTGCGCGGCCGATGCGTCCGGTCGAGCTCGGGCGCGCCCGCTACCCCGCCCTCGCGTGGTGCGCACTCGTCACGGGCCTCTTCCTCGTCCTTCCAGCGAGCGTGCTCGGCTACTGGCTCGCGCGCGGCATCGCGAACGATCGCGAGCTCGAGGTTCCGTGGCACGAGGCCGTCCACTCGCTCACGGCATCGGGGCTCGCCGCCGTCGTGACGCTCGCTGCGGCGCTGCCGGTCGCCCTGCTGGTAGCGCGGTACCCGTCGCGGCTCTCGCGGCTGCTCGAGCGCCTGGCGTACGCGGGAAACGCGCTCCCCGGCATCGTCATCGCGCTGTCGCTCGTCTTCTTCGCCGCCCGCTACGCCTCGCCCGTCTACCAGACGCTCGCCCTGCTCGTGTTCGCCTACGCCGTCCGGTTCTTCCCGCAGGCGCTCTCGGGGCTCGACACCGGCCTGGCACGCGTCGGCCCGCGGCTCGAGGAGGCGGCGCGCGGCCTCGGGCGAGGCCCGGTCGCGACGACGTGGCTCGTGACGGTGCCTCTCGTGCGCCCCGGCGCGCTCGCGGGCGCGGCGCTCGTGTTCCTCTCGGCGATGAAGGAGCTCCCGGCGACGATCCTCCTGCGGCCGATCGGCTTCGACACGCTCGCGACGGAGATCTGGGGCGCGACGCAGGTCGGCGCCTACTCGCAGGCCGCCGTCCCGGCGCTGCTCCTCGTCGTGCTCTCGGCGCCCGTGCTCTGGCTCGTCCACGGAGACCGGAGCTTTGCGGAAGCGGGCGGGTAGACTCGCGCCCATGGCGGGCCACGGGCACTCGGTCGACGAGTACCTCGAGGTGATCTACTTCCTCGCCTTCCCTATCGGGGAGTACCGGCCGGCCGGAGAGAGCGCGATCGCCTCGCGGGTCGCCGAGATGCTCGGCGTCTCGCGTGCATCGGCGGGCGAGATGCTGAAGCGGCTCGAGGCCGAGGGGCTCGTCGAACGCGGCGAGCAGAAGGAGGCGATCCTGACGCCGACCGGGATCGAGCGCGCGGAGCGCGTCGTTCGCAAGCACCGGATCATCGAGCGCTTTCTCACCGACTTCATGGGCTACACGGCCTCGGAGTCCCACGTCTTCGCGGACGAGATGGGCGACACGTTCACCGACGAGATGATCGAGCGGATGTACGAGCGCCTCGGGCGCCCCGACCGCTGCCCGCACGGCTGGCCCGTCGAGCCCGACGTCGAGCAGAGGGAGAACGTGGGGCTCCTCGCGCTGGCGGAGCTCGAGCCGGGCCAGCGCGGCGAGATCGTGCGCCTCGCCGAGCACGACGGCGACCTCCTCCACTGGTTCTACGACGAGGGCTACGTGCCGGGCTCGGCGGTGGAGATGCGCGAAGCGCAGCCGGCGGCCGGGCAGCTGAAGGTCGTGCTCGGAGACGGGGAGCGCGCGATCGGCGAGAAGGCCGCGCAGGGCCTCTACGTTCGCGTCGCCGCCTAGGGCATTACAACGGGCTTACGCAGCCGTCACGGAGTGCCAACGAGGCGGTGATTCCCTTGCCGCAACGGTCCCACCCGAGGAGAATTCAGCCATGACCAGAGTCGTCGCTCTCGCCGCATCCCTCGTCGCCGTCGCCGCGCTCGCCGTCGGAGCCGCAGCCGCGGGCGCCGCGGACCGGCCGCCGCTCGCGGACGACGTCGCTGCCCGCCTCGGCATCCCGCCGGAGAAGCTGCGCGACGCGGTCAGGGCCGCGCTCACGGCGAGGATCGACGCCGCAGTCGCGGCCGGGCGGCTCACGCC
>JBKPNM010000140.1:0-7916 GCA_046732615.1 Actinomycetota bacterium
GTTCACGGCCGCGCTCATCGCGAGGATCGACGCCGCGGTCGCGGGCGGCCGGCTCACGCCCGAGCAGGGCGCCAAGCTGAAGACGCGGATCGCGAACGCGAAGGGACTGGGGCTCGGCATCCGCAAGGCGTTCGCGAAGAGGCATCACGCGTTCGTCGGTCGCGTCATCGCGCACGGCAGGGCGATGGGCGCCGCAGCGACCTACCTCGGGCTCACCCGCAAGGAGCTCCGCGCCGAGCTCGCAAAGGGCCAGTCGCTCGCGCAGATCGCGAAGGCGAAGGGGAAGACGACCGAAGGGCTCGTCGCCGCGATCGTCGCTCCGGCGAAGGCCGCCCTCGCGAAGGCGGTCGCAGGCGGCAAGCTCACGCAGCAGCGTGCAGACGCGATCCTCGCGCGACTGACGGAGCGCGTCGAGGCGCTCGTCGAGCGCGTCCCGCCGAAGAAGGAGTAGCGCCCTTCAGACGGCGGCCGGAGCCGCGAGCCCTGCGGCGACGCGGAGCGCATCGGCCTTGTCCGTGCGCTCCCACGTGAAGTCCGCGGAGTCGGTGCGGCCGAAGTGCCCGTACGCCGCGGTCTTCCGATAGATGGCGCGTCGCAGGTCGAGGTCCCGCACGATCGCGCCCGGGCGCAGGTCGAAGTACTGGAGGACGAGCTCGGAGATCCGCTCGTTGGTCAGCCCCTCGGCCTCGGTGCCGAACGTGTCGACGAGCACGCTCATCGGGTGCGCGACGCCGATCGCGTAGGCGACCTGCACCTGGCAGCGGTCGGCGAGACCCGCCGCGACGACGTTCTTCGCCACGTACCGCGCCGCGTACGCGGCTGAGCGGTCGACCTTCGTCGGATCCTTGCCGGAGAACGCGCCGCCTCCGTGCGGGGCCGCGCCGCCGTAGGTGTCGACGATGATCTTGCGTCCGGTCAACCCGGTGTCGCCCATCGGCCCGCCGATCACGAACTTCCCCGTCGGGTTGACGAAGAAGAAGCCCTTCGCGCCGAGCTTCGCGGGGTCGAAGAGGTCGCGGTAGTCGGCATGCAGGATCGGCTCGACGACATGCTCGAGCAGGTCGGGCTTGATCAGCGACTCGGCGTCGAGCCCGTCGCGGTGCTGCGTCGAGACGAGCACCCGCTCGATCTCGACCGGCCGCTGGATCCCACGGTCGTCGATCTCGTAGCGCACGGTGACCTGCGTCTTGCCGTCCGGTCGCAGGTAGGGCAGAACGTCGGCCTTCCGCACGGCGGCGAGCCTCCTCGCGAGCTTGTGCGCGAGCATGATCGGGAGCGGCATCAGCTCGTCCGTCTCGTGCGTCGCGTAGCCGAACATCATTCCCTGGTCGCCCGCGCCGATCCGGTCGATCGGGTCGGTGTCGCCGTGCTGCGCCTCGAACGACTCGTCGACGCCCTGGGCGATGTCCGACGATTGGTCGTCGATCGCCACCATCACACCGCAGGTCTCGGCGTCGAAGCCGTACTTCGCGCGCGTGTAGCCGATCTCCCTGATCGTGTCACGCACGATCGAGCGCACGTCGACGTACGTCTCCGTCGTCACCTCGCCGGCGACGACCACGAGACCCGTCGTGATGAGCGTCTCGCACGCGACCCTGCCGGCCTCGTCGTCCGCGAGGACGGCGTCGAGGACGGCGTCCGAGATCTGGTCGGCGATCTTGTCGGGATGCCCCTCCGTCACCGACTCCGACGTGAACTGGAACGTGCGCGCGGCCATTGCGCGTCGAACCTTAGCCAGGATCCCCGGCGCCGCCAGTCGCGTCACTCGACCGTCGGGTCACGTCTCATCAGCTGGCCGACGAGGTCCGAGAGCAGGACGCCGTCGAGCACGGCGCAGACGCCTTCCGTGATCGGCATCTCCACGTCGAGGCGGTGCGCGAGCTGCCGCAGCGTCGGCGCCGTGGTGAGCCCCTCGACCACCATGCCGATCGAGCTCGCCGCCTCGGCAGGCGTCATCCCCTGCGCGACGAGCTCGCCACAGCGGCGGTTGCGGCCGGACGGCGACCAGCACGTGACGATGAGGTCGCCCATCCCGGCCAGGCCGGCGAACGTCTCCGGGCGCGCCCGCGCGACCTCGGCCAGACGCCCCATCTCGGCGAGCCCTCGCGTGACGAGCGCCGCCTTCGCGTTGTCGCCGAGCCCGAGCCCGTCTGCGCCGCCGGCGGCAAGGGCGATCACGTTCTTCGCCGCAGCGCAGAGCTCGACGCCGACGACGTCGTCGTTGACGTAGACGCGAAACGCAGTCGAGTTGATCGCGAGCTGCAGCTGCACCGCGAGCGGCAGCCTGTCGCAGGCGATCACCGCCGCGGCCGGAAGGCCCCGCGCGACCTCCTCCGCGATGTTGGGACCGGAGAGCACCGCCACCGGACGGTCGCGCACGAGCGTCGAGAGTCGATCGCCCGTCGCCGGGTCGAGCCCCTTCGTGAGGCTGAGGATCGGCGCGCGGCCCGGGAGGGCGTCGACGACGCGCGCGAACGACGCGCTCGGAACCGCGACGACGACGAGGTTCGCGGCCTCGAGCGGCGCGTTCTCGACCGTGTCCGCCGCGACGTCCGAGAGGTCGACGTCGGACAGGTACCGCGGGTTGCGGCCGGTCTCGCGGATCGACTCCGCCTGCGCCGGATCGCGGCAGGCGAGCGTCACGGCGTGACCGTGGTCGCGCAGGAGCCGCGCGAAGGCGGTTCCCCACGAGCCGGCGCCGACGACGACGACGTCCATCACTCGGAGCGCTGGAAGTCGATCGAGACCGGGACGCCCTGGAGCTCGAACCGCGCCCGCAGCTCGTTCTCGACCCAGTACCCGTAGTCGCGCGTCACGAGCCGCGGGTCGTTGACGTACACGCGCAGCCGCGGCGGCCGCGTCCCCGTCTGCGTCGCGTACAGGAGCTTCAGCCTGCGCCCTCGCTCACCCGACGGCCCGGGGCGGGCTTCCTTCAGCTCGGCGAGCGCGCGGTTGAGCATCGGTGTCGGGATGCGCGTCACGTGCTTCGCGAAGAGGCCCTCCACGTGGTCGAGGAGCCGCACGAGCCCGCGTCCCGTCCTCGCGGACACCGCGACGGCCGGCGGGCGCTGGCGGAGGCGGCGGTTCAAGAGCCCGCGTGTCTGCTGGAGGTCGACGGTCGTGACGTCCCACTTCGAGAGGACGACGAGGGTCGAGCAGCCGGCCTTGCGAGCGACGTCGGCGACTGCGAGGTCCTGCTCGACGACCCCCTCGGACGCGTCGACGAGCACGAGCGCGACGTCGGCCCGCTCGGCGGCCTCGAGGGCGCGGAGCTCCGAGTAGTACTCGATCCCCTGCCGCTGCCGCCGCTTGCGCCGGAGGCCCGCCGTGTCGACGAGCAGGAACGTCGTCGCGCCGCGCGTCAACACCGTGTCGATCGTGTCGCGCGTCGTCCCGGGGACGTCGGAGACGATCACGCGCTCCTCCCCGAGGAGTGCGTTCAGGAGCGACGACTTGCCGACGTTCGGGCGGCCGAGGATGGCGACGCGGATCGCCTCCTCTCCCACCACGGCCTCGTCACGCCCGGGGAGACGCGAGACCACGTCGTCGAGGAGGTCCCCCGTGCCGTGCCCGTGCAGTGCCGAGAGGGGGACGGGGTCGCCGAGGCCCAGCCTGTGGAACTCGAGCGCGTCGAGGTCCCGCCGCGGGTCGTCGATCTTGTTCGCGAGCACGATCACCGGCTTGTCGGCCGCGCGGAGGATCGCCGCGAGCTCTTCGTCGCCCGGCGTGATCCCGGCACGGGCGTCGACGACGAAGAGGACGAGATCCGCCTCCATGATCGCCGCGCGCGCCTGCTCGGCGATGTAGCGCCCCAAGGGGCCCGTGTCGGCCTCGTCGACGCCGCCCGTGTCGACGAGGCGGAAGGTGACGCCGTTCCAGTCGGCGAGCAGCTCCTTGCGGTCGCGCGTCACCCCCGCGGTCTCGTGCACGACGGCGGCGCGGCTCTGAGTCAACCGGTTGACGAGCGTCGACTTGCCGACGTTCGGGAAGCCGACGATCGCCACCGTCCCGGCGCTCCTGACCTCCGGCTCGTCCACGGTTGCTAGCGGGGCTCCATACCGGGCGGAACGCCGTCCGGACGGCCGAGCCGATGCACGTCGACGAGCCAGTCGAAGAGCCGCCGGATCTCCGCCTGCACGAGCAGCGAGGCCTCCTTGTAGCCCTTGCCGCCCTTGGGCAGCCCGTCGAAGCTCATCGGGGCGCCCCACGCGATCGAGACGGCGCGGAAGGTGCCGGGCTTCCAGGTCTGCGTCCCGTGGATCGCGACGGGGACGACCGGCGCCTTCTCCTGCAGGGCGACCATCGCCGCGCCCGGCTGGACGACGCCCGGCACGCCCGACCGCTGTCGCGTGCCCTCGACGAACAGCCCGAGCGCGTGGCCGTCGGCGACGATCCGCCGCATCGTCCGCACCGCCTCGCGGTCGGACTCCCCTCGTCTCACGGGGAAGCAGCCGAACGCGCGGATGAACGCGCCGAGCCCCGGTGCACGGTGCGCCTCGATCTTCGCCATGTAGTAGACGACCCGCGGGCTCGCCGCACCGAGCACCGCGGGGTCGAGCCAGGAGAAGTGGTTCGAGGCGATGACGACGCCGCCGTCGAGCGGGACGCGGTCCCTCCCGTAGACCTTGAGGCGCGACGCGAGGGCGGCCGAGGCGCCGATCGTCGGGCGTCCGAGCGCCCAGGTGACGTCCGGCAGGCTCATCGCACCTCGGCTCGCGCGGCCTCGACGAGCGCGATGATGTGCTCGATCACCTCAGGTAGCGACAGGTCGGTCGTGTCGACCTCGATCGCGTCCGGCGCGCGGTGGGTGTTCGGCGCGTCGCGCTCATCCCTGCGGCGAAGCTCGTCGGCGAGCTCGTTCATCGCGAGCCCGTCGCGCTCCGCATGCCGCCGCCGCGCGCGGACGGCCGGGTCGGCGACGAGCCAGATCTTCACCTCCGCGTCCGGGACGACGACGACGCCGATGTCCCGGCCTTCGATCACCGAGTCGCCCGCGCGCCCGAGCGCGCGCTGGCGGCGGCGCATCACCGCGCGTACCTCGGGGTGCCGCGCGACGACGGGCACGGCGGCGTCGATCTCAGGCTCACGGATGCGCTGCGTCACGTCCTCGCTCGCGATCGTCACCGTGCCGCGCTCACCGAACCCGACCGGGCTCGCAGCGGCGAGGGCTTCGAGCGCAGGGCCGTCGTCGAGCGGCACGCCCGCGTGGAGCGCGAGCCAGGTGAGCGCGCGGTACATCGCGCCGGTGTCGAGGTAGCGAAACCCGAGGCGCTCCGCGAGCGCCTTCGCGACGGAGCTCTTCCCCGCTCCCGCGGGGCCGTCGATCGCCACGATCATCGCGGCGGAGGTTAGACGGTCGACGCGTTACCGACGGTCGGGCTGCTCGACCGCCGACGCACGGCGGAGCTCCTCGAGCATCTCGAAGAAGCCGGGGAAGCTGACGTCCACGGCACCGGCGTCCTGGACGCGGACGCCCTCCCGCGACGCGAGGCCCGCGACGGCCCCGAGCATCGCGATGCGGTGGTCGCCCCGGCTCGCGATCCGCCCGCCCCTTGGCCGCGCGGGGACGCCGGTCACGATCAGGCCGTCCTCCGTTCCCTGAGCGCGGGCGCCGAGCGCGCGGAGCGCGTCGACGGTCGCGTCGATGCGGTCGCTCTCCTTCGCGCGGAGCTCCGCGGCCCCTTTCAAGACGCTCGTCCCTCGCGCGCACGAGGCGGCGAGCGCGAAGAGTGGCAGCTCGTCGATCGCGAGCGGCACCTCGGCTGCGCCGACGGTGGTGGCGACGAGGGGCGCCGAGTGGATCTCGAGGTCGCCGCCCGGCTCGCCTCCGATCTGCCTGCGGTTGTAGACGGTGACCTTCGCGCCCATCCGCTCGAGGACGTCCAGGAGACCGGTGCGGCGCGGGTTCAGGTTGACGCCGTGGACATGGAGCTCCGACCCGGGCACGAGCGTCGCCGCGACGACGAAGGGAGCCGCCGAGGAGAAGTCGCCGGGGATCTCGACCTCGCCGAGCGACAGCCGCTCCGCGCGACGGACGGTGACGCTCGTCGGCCGGGTCGTCACGCGCGCGCCGGCCGCGGCGAGCATTCGCTCCGTGTGGTCGCGCGTCGGGACCGGCTCGACGACCGTCGTCTCTCCGTCGGCGTAGAGCCCGGCGAGGAGGACGGCGGACTTCACCTGGGCGCTCGCGACCGGCAACGCGTAGTCGACCCCGCGCAGAGCGGCGCCCCCGATCCGCAGTGGGAGATGGCCGTCGGTCGTCTCGAGCGCTGCGCCCATGCGCCGGAGCGGCTCGGCGATGCGCTCCATCGGTCGCCGCGAGAGCGACTCGTCGCCGGTCAGCTCGAACCTCTTCCCGTCCTGACCCGCGAGAATCCCCGCGACGAGACGGACGAGCGTGCCCGCGTTCGCGCAGTCGACCGGGCGCCCCGGCGAGACGAGCCCGTCGAGGCGCTTGCCGAAGACACGCAGCGTTCCCACTCCGTGCTCGTAGACCTCGACCCCGAGCGCCCGGACGGCGCCGATCGTCGCCTCGGTGTCGGCGGAGCGGCCGAAGCCGGTGACGCGAGTCTCGCCGTCGCAGATCGCGCCGATCAGAACGGCCCGGTGCGAGATCGACTTGTCGCCGGGGACGGCGAGGTGGCCGACGAGCCGCGGCGCGGGCTCGACGACGAGCGCCGCGCCCGCGCTCACCGTGTCATCCGCTGACATGCCCCGTGCGGCCCTCTCGACGAGCACCGGTGCCTCACACCGCTCTCCGTCGAGCTCGCCGCGCAAGGCCGGGACGCGTGGTCCATCCCGATTCTCGGCACGATGTCGACCCGCTCCTTTCCACAGGGCTGTGGATCACTCGTCGATCACCGGCGACGCGACGACGCCGTAGCCCTGCTGCTCGAGCAGCTCCGCTGCGCGGGTCGCCTCCCCCTCGCCTGCCACGAGCACGGTCAGCGAGCCGCCGCGCTCCGCGGAGACGTGGTCGAGCTCGAAGTCCTCGACGTTGATCCGCTCGGCGCCGAGCGCCTGGAAGATTCCCGCGAGCACGCCGGGCCGGTCGGAGATGTGGATCCGCAGCCGGTACAGCTCGCCAGGATCGGCGAACGCCGTCGCCAGCATCCTCCGCCGGTGCCCGCTCGCCTCGCCGATCCAGCGCGCGAGGAACCCTGCGTCGCCCGCCGCGAGCGCCCGCTCGACCTGCTCGAGCTGCCGGCGCTGCTCGGCGAGCGCGGCAGCCAGCGCCTCGCGGTTGTCGAGGAAGATGTCGACCCAGACGCGCGGGTTGGCGCCGCCGATCCGCGTCATGTCCTTGAGCGACCCGCCCGCGGCCTGCAGCGGGTCGTGGCCGTCGATCCGCGTCGCGCCCGCCTGGTTGAGGAGGACGTTCGCGAGGACGTGCGGGAGGTGGCTCGTGACGGCGACGAGCCGGTCGTGCGCATCGGGACCGATGGCGACGGGGCGCGCCCCGAGCGCCGCGACGAGCCCGTGGGCGGCACGAAGGCGCTCCGGGGCGGTCGCGGGAGTCGGCGTCAGGAACCACGTCGCGCCTTCGAAGAGCTCGGCCGCCGCCCGCTCGGGCCCACGCGTCTCGGCGCCGCAGATCGGATGACCGCCCACGAAGCGCGGATCGTCTCCCGCAGCGGCGGCGACCGGCTGCTTCGTCGAGCCGACGTCCGTGACGGTGCAGCCCTCCGGCGCGCGGTCGAGCACCTCCCGCACCGTCCTCGGGAGCTCGCCGACCGGCGACGCGACGACGACGAGCTCCGCCGCGGCGACCGCCTCGTCGAGACCCGCGGCGGGGTCGACGGCGCCGCGCTCCGCCGCGAGCGCGAGGTGAGCGGCGTCGGGGTCCCAGCCGGCGACCGCGCCGACTCCGGCCTGCCTCGCGGCGAGCCCGACGGAGGCGCCGATGAGCCCGGTAC
>JBKPNM010000141.1:0-4754 GCA_046732615.1 Actinomycetota bacterium
GCGGAGGAGATCGCGTCCCGCTCGCGCGGGACACCGCGGATCGCGAACCGGATCCTGCGGCGTGTGCGCGACGTGGCCGAGGTTCGCCACGCCGGTGCGATCACGACCGAGGTGGCACGGGAGGCCCTCGAGCTGCTCGAGGTCGACGGGCAGGGCCTCGAGCGGGTCGACCGGGAGCTCCTCGACGCCGTCGCGTCGAAGTTCGGAGGAGGCCCCGTCGGGCTCTCGACGCTGGCCGTCGCCCTCGGCGAGGAGCCGGATACGATCGAGGACGTCTACGAGCCCTACCTCCTGCAGCTCGGCTTCCTGCAGCGGACGCCGCGCGGACGCGTGATCACCGAGCACGGCCGCGCCCACCTCGGCGCGGCGCGCGACGAAGGCAGTCTCTTCTAAGACGCGAACCGAGATGAAGCGCCTTGTCCCGCCGGGGACGCGTCGGGCCGCGCGCCCCGCCGACGAAAGGTCGTTCCGGTTCGAGCTCTTAGCCGCGCCGGAACTGGAGCGCGCGCCACGACGGCGTCGGTGCGAGCTCGAGCAAGGCACGGCGGCCCTCGGGCTCCGCGTAGGAGAACTCCCCGCTGTCGTCGTCCCAGACGACCTCCAGCACGCCCTCCTTCACCCGGTGGTCGAGGTACGCCCCGCGGAACACGAGCTTGCGCAGCCAGTAGACGAGCGATTCGCCCTCGACGAGCGCAAGCCGCTCCCAGTGGCGGACGAGGTACGACCCGAGCGAGCTCCGCGGCGCCGCGATGCGGCCGTCGGCGGCGAGCTCGACGAGGTCGGCCGTCTCGTCGTCGTCGAGGTCGTTCGACGGGACCAGGCCGAGCCGGACGGCGGCCGCCGCAACCCGCTCCTCGAAGTCGGGAGCGCCGAACGAGAACCGGTAGCCCAGGAACTCGAGCGTGTAGTCGTCGCCGGACGAGTAATTCGACGTCACGTCGGCCATCGACCTCACGCTAGCTTGCTGGTGTGAAGAATCGAGCCCTCGTCGCCGGAGTCGTCGCCGCCGTGCTGGCCATCTGGCTCGTCGGCGCCGCCGTCACGAAGTACTCGCTCGAGCAGATGGCTTTCTTCGCGCCCCTCGCCGTCTGCGTGATCGGCGCGACTGCCGCGATCGTCCTGCTGTGGGTGAAGATCGTCCTGCAGCTCATGCGCGAGCGCCGCGAACGACGTGCCTGATTTCGCTTGCGCCAAGCGGGGACCCCCGAGCGGATTCCCGCCGCTTGATCCCCGACCTTCGGTCGGGGCAAATCGCTGAAAGCGCCCGCTTCGCGGTCGCAACTGCCTCGCATCCGACGAGGTCATCCGTTGATCGGATGGGGCTCGCTCCTTGTCGTCCGACTCCCTCCGTACCGTCGGCTGGGCGATGCAGGAGGGCCGCTGGATCACCCGACCGTGCGACTGGGGTCGCGTCGAGACGCTCGCGCGCGCGCTCGACGTCGGCGAGACGACCGCGACCGTGCTCGTCCGGCGAGGCCTCGACGACACCGACGCCGCACGGGCGTTCCTGGAGGCCGAGCTCCCCCGGCACGACGCCTTCGCGCTCGGCGACATGGGCCGAGCGGTCGAGCGGATCCGCGCTGCCGTCGGCGCCGGCGAGCGGATCTGCGTGCACGGCGACTACGACGTGGACGGCATCTCGGCGACCGCCGTCGCGGTGCTCGCCCTGCGCGAGGCGGGCGCAAACGTCGAGTGGCGCCTGCCGAGCCGCTTCGAGGAGGGGTACGGCCTCGCCGCCGAGACGATCGAGCAGCTTGCGGAGCAGGGCGTCGACCTGGTCGTCACCGTCGACTGCGGGATCACGGCGGTCGACGAGGTCGCCCGCGCTCGCGAGCTCGGCCTCGACGTCGTCGTCACCGACCACCATCGCCCCGGCGCGACGCTCCCCGACTGCACCGTGGTCGCCACACGGCCGTCGGAGTACGCGTGCCCCGAGCTGTGCGGCACCGGTGTCGTCTACACGCTCGCCCGAGCGCTCCTCGGCGACGATCATCCCGCGGTCGCAGGCGTGCTCGACCTCGTCGCCCTCGCCACGATCGCGGACGTCGTCCCGCTCGTCGACGAAAACCGGGCGCTCGCCGCCGCCGGCCTGCGGGCGCTCGCCCGGACGAGCCGCCCTGGCCTGAAAGCGCTGATGCAGACGGCGCGCGTCGACCCTGCCGCGATCGACGCAACCGCCGTCGCGTTCAGGCTTGCGCCGCGGATCAACGCCGCCGGCCGGCTCGGCCGCCCCGACCTCGCCCTCGAGCTCCTGCTCACCGACGACGCGGCGACCGCCCGGGAGCTCGCAGGCACGCTCGAGGACTTGAACCGCGAGCGCCAGGCCGTCGAGGAGCGGATCCTCCGCGACGCCGTCGCCCGCGTCGAGTCGTGGGCGCCCGAGCGCCGCAATCGGCGCGGCTACGTCGTCTGGGACGAGGGCTGGCACGAAGGCGTGATCGGAATCGTCGCGTCACGTCTCGTCGAGCGCTTCCACCGTCCGGTGGTCCTCGTCGCCCGCAGCGCGGAACGATGGAAGGGCTCGGGGCGCTCGATATCGGACTTCGACCTCCACGCGGGCCTGGCGGCGTGCGCCTCGCATCTCACGAGCTTCGGCGGCCATCGCGCCGCGGCGGGTCTCTCGATCGAGACGGAGCATCTCGAGGGGTTCGCCGAGGCCTTCGGAGCGCACGCAGATGCGGCGCTTGCCGAGGTCGACCTGCGGCCGACGACGACCATCGACGCGATCGTCCCGGCCGACGCGCTCACGCTCGACCTCGCGCAGGAGCTCGACCGCCTCGCGCCGTTCGGCCTCGCCAACCCCGAGCCGACGCTCCTCGTCGCGAGCGTGGAGGTCGCCGCCGCGAGCACGGTCGGCGAGGGGAAGCACCTGCGGTTTCGAGTCCGCCAGCACGGACGCGACGGCGGCTCCGCAATCGCGTTCGGGCTCGGGGGGCAGCTCGAGCGCCTTCACGACGCCGCCCGCTTCGACGTCGCCTTTCGGCTCAAGGAGAACCGCTGGAACGGCACGATCGCACCGCAGCTGGTGGTCCGGCGCCTGTTCGACGCGGCGGCGACCTACGAGGAGCTGCGCGCGTGGCTCGCCGAGCAGTGGAGGGCGGGCGAGGCCGCCTGGACCCCGGACGCTCGACGCATCTTCGCGGAGCTCGACGTTGCGGCCGGCACACGACGACAGCTCCTCGAGTCGGAGAGCTTCCGTGCCCTGCTCCAGCACGGCGAGGTCGAGCTGCCGCGCGCAGCCTGAGCTCGGAACGCCGCTCAGGCGTCCACGAGATGCGTCTCGACGAACCAGAGGTGCTTGTCGATCGCGCGCGAGATGTCGGTGAAGAGGTCGGCGGTGTCCATGTCGCCGAGCTCGGAGTCCGCCGTCTCGATCGCCTCGCGTACGGCCGCGCCGTAGGCTGCGAGCCTGTCGGCGACGTGTCGCACGGTCTCCTGACCGTCCGTGCCGTCGAGGGGGTACTCGTCGAGCGACGTTGCTTCCGCTGCCATCCGCACCGTTCCCGTTGCGAGCCCGCCGAGCGCGGTCGCCCGCTCCGCGATGTCGTCCACGAACGGCAGCACCGTCTCGGCGACCATGTCGTAGAGCTCGTGGAGCTGGATGAAATCCCTGCCCTTGACGTTCCAGTGCGCCTGCTTCAACTGGCTGTAGAGGTCGAGCGTGTCGGCGAGACGCGCGTTCAAGAGCTCGACGAGCTTCTCGCGCTTCTCGGCCGGCAGGTCGTTGCGGGTCTCGAACATCGTCCGGGTCTTCGTGGCCACTCTCGGGCTCCTTTCGCCGGAGGCAGATTCGCGCGCATGCGAACGCACGGCGCGCGTCCGTTGTCTACCCGGGGCTCGAAGCCGGAAAACCGTCAGCGGCGTGTCGCCGCGGCGAGCATGAAGAGCATCCGGCGCAGGCGCCGCCGCTCGATGTAGTCCCGCAGAAGCCGCATGATCCATACCGTTCGTGTCATTCGCCCGGCGTCCTTCCCCCCATAGGGGGAACTCGAACTTCCGGCCCGTACACTGGGTTCATGACCGTCGTCGGTACCGAGCAGCACCACGAGAGCCTCGTCGAGGAGCTGCTCGCGAGCGTCGAGACGTACAACGCGGACGTCGACCGCGACCTCATCCGGCGCGCGTTCGTCACCGCCGAGGAGCGGCATCGCGGCCAGTCGCGCCGCTCCGGAGAGGACTTCATCCACCATCCGTACGGCGTCGCGCGCATCTGCTCGGAGCTCCATCTCGACGAGCAGACGATCGCCGCGGCACTGCTGCACGACGTCGTCGAGGACACCGACGCCGAGCTCGACGACCTGCGCGCCGAGTTCGGGGCCGAGATCACGCAGCTCGTCGAGGGCGTCACGAAGCTGACGCGGATCCAGTTCTCGAGCCGCGAGCAGGCGGAGGCGGAGAACTACCGCAAGATGATCGTCGCGATGGCCCAGGACGTGCGGGTCATCCTCATCAAGCTCGCCGACCGCCTGCACAACATGCGCACGATCGAGTACCTCGGCAAGCAGAAGCAGGTGCAGAAGGCGAAGGAGACGCTCGAGGTCTACGCGCCCCTCGCGCACCGCCTCGGGATCCATGCGCTCAAGTGGGAGCTCGAGGACCTGTCCTTCCAGGCGCTCCACCCGCGGAAGTACGCGGAGATCAAGGCGATGGTGGCGGACCGGCGCGCCGACCGCGAGGAACAGGTGGAGCAGGCCGCCACGATTCTCGGCCTCGAGCTCGAGAAGGCCGACATCCCCGTCGTGATCGCCGGGCGC
>JBKPNM010000142.1:0-5984 GCA_046732615.1 Actinomycetota bacterium
ACCCAGGCCCGGCCGTGCCGGACACCTGGTGTCCGACTGAAGTCGGACACCGTCTGAGAGGGCGTTTCTCGTCCGGGCCGCCGGCCCGGACGAGAAACGCCCCCGGCTGCGGCTTCCGGGGGCGTTTCAGAAGGAGGCGACCCTTGGAGGGAGGCTCGAACGGAGCTCGTGACTCTGCGGCCCAGTCACGCTGTTCTCCGGTGTTCGCGCCGATCCCGCTGGTAACGCCCCGAGCACCATCCTGGCGTCTGGAAGGTGCGTCGTGTGATGACTCTAGGGGCCATGTCCGAAAAAGTCAAGTAGATCGGTCAAGTAATCATCGCTATGGTTCAGTTCACTCATGGGTCCCGGCTCGACAGACCGGTTCACCCGATCGGGGGAGGGCGTAACCGGGGGTGGCGGCTTCAGTGACGGAATGCGCGATGCGGCCGCCACTCTCCGGTCTGCGACGCATGCCGGCAACCGGAGCGTCGGCGAACGCGTGCGCGCGCTGCGGGTCGCGGCCGGGCTGACGCAGTCCGAGCTCGCGGGCGAGCGCTTCTCGAAGGAGTATGTCAGCCAGATCGAGCGCGGGAAGACCCGGCCGACGGCCGAGACGGTCGCCTGGCTCGCCGACCGTCTGGGCGTCGACGAGCAGTTCCTCCGGCACGGCGTATCGGCCGACGCGCGCAGCCGCGTCGAGGCGAAGCTGGCGCAGGCCGAGGCGCTCTCGGAGGCCCACAGCGACGAGGAGGCAGTCGAAGCCTTCCGGGCGGCGCGGGAGGAGATCCGCTCGCTCGGGTCGGCGGAGCTCGAGCTACGCGCGTTGGCGGGTGAAGGCTGGGCACTCCAGGAGCTCGGCGCGTCGCACGACGCGATCGCCGTCCTGCAGCAGGCGCGCGAGCTGACCGAGCTGCCGCAGTTCTCGGACATCGACCGCGCGGACGTGCTGTTCCGGCTCGGCTGCTGCCGGCACCGCATCTCGAGCATCCCGAGCGCGATCGCGCTCTTCGACGAGGCGCTCGAGCTCGCGGAGCGCTCGGGCCTTCCTGCGGACGTGCTCCGCGCGCGGATTCTCGCGTGGCGCTCGCGCTGCCGGCGCCGGCAGGGCGACTACGAGGCGGCGCGTGAGGACGTCGAGCGGGCGATCGAGCTCGCGCAGCAGATGGACGACCCCCGGGTCGTCGCAGGGGCGTATCTCCAGGCGTCGCTCGTCACCGAGAAGCTCGGGCACTGGGTGCTCGCCCGCCAGTACGCGCAGCAGGCGAAGGCGATCTACCAGGAGCTCAACGACGAACGGAACACCGGCCGCCTGATGCTCACGCTCGGCGGCCTCCAGCTCCTGCTCGGGCACCCCGAGCAGGCGATCGATCACCTGACGGCGTCGTTCGCGCTCGCCGTCGAGGCCGGCTCGCAGCCGGACGCGGCACAGGCTTTGGGGAGCCTCGCGGCTGTGCACGAGCACCTCGGCGACCACGAGGCGGCCGACGAGCATGCACGCAAGGCGCTCGCGCTCCTCGAGGGGCGCGAGGACTTCCTGGACGAGATCGGCCAGTCGAACCTCGTGCTCGGCCGGTCGTTGATGGAGCGGGGCCGCCTCGACGAGGCGGAGCAGTGCTTCCGGGCCGCGGACTCTGCGTTCGAGCAGATGGAGTCCGTCGCGCACCGGACGGGGGCGTGGGTAGCGCTTGGCGACCTCGCGGAGCGGAGGGGAGACCCCCGCGAGGCGGCGCGTTGGTACCGAAACGCCGCTGAAGCACTCGCTGTCGTCCGCTTCTGAGGAAAGGAGGTACGGAATGAGCAAGGCACGTCTCATCCTGGCGCTCGTGAACCTGGCGTTGCTCGCCGCGTTCCTGGGCCAGTACCGGCTCAGCAAGACGTTCCCCGACGGCGACTGAGGCCCACCTCCCTTGGCCTGCGGCTAGATTGGGTGCGTGAGGCGCCCGTTCGCCGCAGCCATCGTCGTCGCGCTCGGCACCGGGCTCCTGGCCGCGTCCTGCGGCGGGAGCTCGGACGGCGTGGCGGCCGGAGAGACGACCGCGTCGACGACATCGGGATCCGGGCCGACGATCGAAGAGCTCTACCGCGCGCCCGGCGAGGACGTCGCGGCGGTCCCGGGGACGTCCGACAACGCCGTCGGATCGAACCGAATCTCGTTCCTGATCGTCGACAAGCAGTCGAAGCTGATCGAGCGACCGACGGCGCGCGTCTGGGTCGCCAAGGGCCTGAAGCGGGCGCCGTTCGCGGAAACGACGGCGCGCCTCGAGCCGATCGGCGTCCCGGGCGGCGAGTCGGCCGGCGCCGAGGGGATCTACGTCGCGACCGTCCGCGCCCCCACGACCGGGACCTACTGGTACCTCGCGGAACCGGTCGGGGGCCGGAAGATCCAGGCGCTCGGCAACATGGTCGTGCGTCGCCGCACCGCCGCTCCCGGTGTCGGCGACCGGGCGATCGCCTCGAAGACGCCGACGCTCGCGAGCACCGGGGGCGATCTCTCCGCCCTGACCACCTCGCGCGCGCCCGATCGCGCGCTGTACTCGACCTCCGTCGCGCAGGCGCTTTCGGCCCACGAGCCGTTCGTGGTCGCCTTCGCGACGCCGCAGTACTGCCAGTCGCGAACGTGCGGGCCGGTGGTCGACGTCGTCTCGGCGGTGCGCAAGCAACCCGCCTCGGCGGGTGTCCGCTTCATCCACGTCGAGATCTACAAGGACAACGATCCCGCGAACGGGGTCAACCAGTGGGTCACCCAGTGGCGGCTTCCGACGGAGCCGTTCACGTTCGTCGTCGACCGCAAGGGCGTCATCCGGGCGAGGCTCGAGGGCGCGTTCTCCGCCGGCGAGCTCGAACGGGCCGTCGCGAAGGTGCGCTAGCGGGGCGCCGCGTGTCGCACGTCCTCACCTCGCTCCCCGCGGACGAACGCGTCGGCATCGCGTTCTCGGGCGGGCTCGACACGACGGTCGCCGTCGCCTGGATCCGCGAGAAGGGGGCGGTCCCGTACGCGCTCACCGCCGACCTCGGCCAGTACGACGAGGACGACGTCGCCGGGATCCCCGCCCGTGCGACCGAGGTCGGCGCGGAGGAGGCGGTGCTCGTCGACTGCAAGCCGCATCTCGTGCACGAGGGGCTCGTCGCCTTGCGTTGCGGCGCTTTCCACGTCTCCTCGGGCGGCAAGACGTACTTCAACACGACGCCGCTCGGGCGGGCCGTGACGGGGACGATGCTCGTCCACGCGATGCGCGAGCACGGCGTCGACATCTGGGGCGACGGCTCGACCTACAAGGGCAACGACATCGAGCGCTTCTTCAGGTACGGGCTGCTTGCGAACCCGGGACTGCGGATCTACAAGCCCTGGCTCGACCCCGTGTTCGTCGAGGAGCTCGGCGGCCGGAAGGAGATGAGCGAGTGGCTGCTCGAGCGGCGCCTGCCGTACCGGGCGAGCGTCGAGAAGGCCTATTCGACCGACGCGAACATCTGGGGCGCGACACACGAGGCGAAGGAGCTCGAGCTACTCGACCGCTCCCTGGAGCTCGTGCAGCCGATCATGGGCGTCGCCCATTGGGACCCGGCCGTCGAGATCGAGCCCGAGGTGGTGACCGTGCGGTTCGCGGAGGGATGGCCCGTTGCGCTGAACGGCCGCGCGTTCGACGACCGGGTGGAGCTCGTCCTCGAGGCGAACGCGATCGGCGGGCGGCACGGCCTCGGCATGTCCGATCAGATCGAGAACCGGATCATCGAGGCGAAGAGCCGTGGCGTCTACGAGGCACCCGGGATGGCGCTCCTCTGGCTCGCGTACGAGCGGCTCGTGAACGCGATCCACAACGAGGCGACGATCGACGAGTACCGCACCGGCGGGCGGCGGCTCGGGCGGCTGCTGTACGAGGGACGGTGGTTCGATCCGCAGGCGCTGATGCTGCGTCAGGGCCTTTCCGGCTGGATCGGGAGCGCCGTCACGGGCGAGGTGACGGTCGAGCTCCGTCGCGGTGACGACTACACGATCCTCGACACCGTCTCCGAGAACGCGACGTACCACCCGGAGCGGCTCTCGATGGAGCGCGTCGACGACGCGGCCTTCGGGCCGCTCGACCGGATCGGGCAGCTCACGATGCGGCTGCTCGACATCGACGACTCGCGAGGGAAGCTGTCTCTCTACGGCCGGCTCGGGCTCACGGGCGACGACGGGTCGCTCGGCGCCATCGCGCCCGGCGCGGACGACTGAGCATCCCTTCGCCGCTCAGACGGACTCGTCGCCGGCGCGCTCGATCACGACCACCGGGACACGCGCCGCGGCGCTCAGCCGCAGGAGCGAGCGGATCACCTCGGCGCAGTCCTCCGGCTGGATCATCTGTACGCCCTCGAGCCCGGTCCACGTCGTCATGGGGGTGTCGACGAACGCGGGGCAGAGGGCGGTCGCGCGCACGCCGGTGTCCAGTTCCTCCCGCACGAGCGAGCGCGTCAGCGCGATCAGCGCGGCCTTGGCCGCGCCGTACGTGGCGAGACCCGGGGTCGGGATCGTCCCCGCGATCGAGGCGAGGTTGACGACGTAGCCCCGTGACTCCCGGAGCGCGGGGAGCGCCTCGCGGGTGACGAGGAAGGCGCCGCGGAGGTTGACCGACTGCTGCAGGTCGAAGTGCTTCGCCGAGGTGTCGCCGATCCTGCCCGCGATTCCGACACCCGCGGAGTTGACGAGCACGTCGAGCCCCGGATGGGCCTCGAGGTGCGCGGCGACGAGCCGCGCGCACTGCTCCTCGTCGCGGACGTCGACCGCGAACGTCGTCGCCTCGAGCTCCTGCGCGGCCGCCTCGAGCCGCTCGACGTTCCTCGCGGCGAGCGTGAGGGCATATCCCTCCTCGCGCAGCATGCGGGCGATCGCGAGCCCGATGCCCGACGAGCCGCCGGTGACGAGGGCGCTCCGCACGGGGCGATCCTCTCAGAGTTCGAAGACGGAGGCCGCCAGACGTCCGGCGGCCTCCGCGGAGCACGAGGGAGGGAAAGGGGGAGATCCCACTCCGTCTGGGCGAGGAATTCGCGCCGCCCGGGCGGCCTCCTTCCGGCCGCGGGACGGACCGCAAGGAGGTCCTCTCTACACTCGGAGCGTGAGCCAGCCGACGCTGACGAGCCTCGCAAAGGCCGGTGGCTGCGCGGCCAAGTACTCGGCCGCGCGCCTCGAGGAGCTCCTCGCAGGCCTCGTCCCCGCGGAAGCGGACGACCTCCTCGTCGGGCTCGATCCGGCCGACGACGCCGCCGTCTACCGCCTCGACGAGCGGACGGCGCTCGTGTTCACCGTCGACTTCTTCCCGCCGGTCGTCGACGACCCGCGGACGTTCGGGCGGATCGCCGCGACGAACGCGCTCAACGACGTGTTCGCGATGGGCGGCCGCCCGCTGCTCGCGCTCTCCGTGACGGCCTTCCCCGAGGAGCTGCCGACCAGCGTCCTCGGCGAGATCCTCGCCGGGGCCGGCGAGGCCACCCGCGACGCGGGCGCGATCCTGGCGGGCGGGCACACGATCCGCGACGAGGAGCCGAAGTACGGGCTCGCCGTCGTCGGCACGGTGCACCCCGACGGCGTCTGGCGGAAGAGCGGCGCACGGGCCGGGGACGTCGTCGCCCTGACGAAGCCCCTCGGAACGGGGCTCGTCCTGCAGGCCGTGCGCGACGGGCGGGCGCCGGACGGCGCGCTCGAGGCCGCCGTGGCGGCGATGACGGAGCTGAACCGCGATGCGGCGGACGCCCTTCGTTCGTTCACCCCGAACGCGGTGACCGACGTGACGGGCTTCGGGTTGCTCGGGCACGCGCACGAGACCGCGGCGCGGTCCGGCGTCCACCTCGCGCTCGCCGCCGATCGCCTGCCCGCGCTGCCCGGGGCGCTCGAGCTCGCGGAGGCGGGTGTGCGCACCGGTGGCGACCGCAGGAACAGGGAGTTCGCGGGCGGCCACGTCCGCAACACTGCGCCCGCAGCGGTCGAAGCGCTCGCCTACGACCCGCAGACGGCCGGCGGCCTCCTCGTC
>JBKPNM010000143.1:0-7469 GCA_046732615.1 Actinomycetota bacterium
GAGCTGATCGACGCGATGACGGGCCTTCGGCACGTCGATGCCGGGACCGTCGTCGTGGAGGGCCGTGACGTCACCACCGTCGGCGTCCAGGATCACTTCGACTTCGGGCTCGGCCACATCCCGGAGGACCGGCAGCGCCGCGGCCTCGTGATGGAGTTCTCGATCGCCGAGAACCTCGCCGTCCACGACTTCCGGAGCCCGCCGGACTCTCGGTTCGGATGGCTCTCGCCCTCGCGCCTGATCGAGCGGGCCCGCCGCCTGATCGGGGAGTTCGACGTCCGTGGAGGCGGGCCGAAGACGTCCGCGGGCGGCCTCTCCGGCGGCAACCAGCAGAAGGTCATCCTCGCGCGCGAGATCGACCGCGACCCGCGCGTGCTCATCGCCGCTCAGCCGACGAGAGGCCTCGACGTCGGCGCGATCGAGTTCGTGCACCGACGGATCGTCGAGGAGCGCGACGAGGGCCGCGGCGTCCTGCTCGTCTCGCTCGAGCTCGAGGAGATCCTTTCGCTCTCGGACCGCATCCTCGTCATCTACGAGGGCGAGATCGTCGGCGAGTTCCCGCCGACCGCAACCGAGGAGCAGCTGGGCGTGGCGATGACGGGCGGCGGGCGCTCCAGGGAGCGCGCCGCGTGAGCGCCGGCGCGGGCGGCGCGGCGCCGCCGCCGGGGGTCGACCCGTCCGGCCTCGGGCCGGAGCTCCAGACGCCGTGGGTCGAGCGCTACGGCATCGCTCAGCGGGCCGAAGGCATCCTCGCGCCCTTGCTGACGACCGTGCTCGCGTTCCTCGTCGGCGGCCTCGTCGTGATCGTGACGACGGGCAAGAACCCGCTGACGACGTACCGGGCGATCTTCGACGGCGCCGGGCTCTCGTGGTTCTTCGAGGTCGGGAACCACGAGATCGGCCTGCCGTTCAGCGACGCAAAGGTCTGGTTCCCGTGGAACGTCAACGACATCGAGTCGGTCGCGGCGGTCAACCTCCAGCAGACTCTGATCGTGACGACGACCCTCGTGTTCACGGGCCTCGCCGTCGCCTTCGCGTTCCGCTGCGGGCTCTTCAACATCGGCGGGCAGGGGCAGTACATCGTCGGCAGCATCTGGGCCGTCTGGATCGGGTCCTCGTTCGAAGGGATGAACCCGTTCCTCCACATCACGCTCGCGATCGTCGTGGCGACCCTCGCCGGCGCCGTGTGGGCCGGGATCGCCGGGTTCCTGAAGGCGACCGTCGGGGCCCACGAGGTGATCTCGACGATCATGCTGAACTGGATCGCGATCTGGGTCGGCTCGTTCCTCTTCGGGCTCGGAGGGCCGCTCCAGAACGACGCCCAGTCGTCGGTCCCGATCTCCAACACCGTCGTCGAGGGTGCGAAGCTCCCGATCCTCTGGGGCGATCCGCTGCTCCAGGGCCTCCACACGGGGATCTTCCTCGCGATCGCCGCGCTCGTCGTGTACTGGGCCGTCCTCAACAGGACGACGCTCGGCTACGGGGTTCGCGCAGTGGGCTTCAACCCCGAGGCGGCCCGCTACGGCGGCATCGGCGTCCGGCGCAACTACTTCCTCGCGATGGCGATCTCGGGCGCGTTCGCCGGCATCGGGGGCGCGATCGACGTGCTCGGGTGGGAGTTCCGGCTCGCGACCGGGGACATCCAGACGAGCCAGCTCGGGTTCATCGGCATCGCGGTCGCGCTCCTCGGCCGGAACACCGCCGTCGGCGTCCTCCTCGCCGCGCTCCTGTTCGGCTCGCTCGTGACGGGCACCTCGACGCGCAACCTGGACCCCGAGATCTTCCAGCCCGAGCTGGCCTTCAACCTGACCCTCCTCATCCAGGGCCTCGTCGTCCTGTTCGTCGGGGCCGACCTGATCGTCCTCTGGCTGCTCCGGCGGCTGCGCCGGAGCGGGTTGTCGGCATGACGAGCATCGCGCTCCCCGCCGCCGCCCGGGTGCCGAACGCCCTGCGTCGCGTCGCCTGGGTGGGGATCGTCGTCGGCATCGCCGCCGCCTGGCTCGGGCTGCCGCCGCTCACGCTCCGGTCCTGGGTGCCGAGCCTCGTGCTCGCACTGATCGCCGTGATGCTCGGCATCGGCGTCGCGATCCGGGGCGAGCGCCGGTTCGGCGGGTTCGCGATCGCCGCTGGGCTGTTCGGCTTCGGCATCGCCTTCCTCGCCACGCTCTCGAGCGTCGGCAAGCTCGAGAGCGTCGTCGTCTGGTCGGCGCTCCTCGCTGCGATGCTGCGCTTCGCGACGCCCCTCGCGTTCGCGTCGCTCGGCGGGATGTTCTCCGAGCGCTCCGGCGTCGTGAACATCGGTCTCGAGGGAATGATGCTGATGGGCGCGTTCTTCGGGATCATGGGCGCCGACAAGCTCGACTCGTGGTGGCTCGGCCTCCTCGTCGGCGTCCTCGCGGGCGGCGCCGCGGCCCTCGTCCACGCGATCTGGGCGATCCACCTCCAGGCCGATCAGATCGTCAGCGGCACGGCGATCAACTTCCTCGCCGTCGGGCTGACCGGATACCTCTTCATCGACATCTACGGCAGCGAGGGGACGCCGACCGACATTCCGAGCATCCCGAACATCCATCTCGGCTTCCTCGGCGACGGATTCGTCGGCGACATCTTCGGCCGCCTCAACCTGATGATCTGGATCGCGATCGTGCTCGTGCCCCTGACCTGGGCGATCATGTTCAAGACGCCGGTCGGCCTGCGCATCCGCGCGTGCGGCGAGCACCCGCGCGCGGCCGACACCGTCGGGATCAACGTCTACGGCGTGCGCTACGGCGCCGTCGTCCTCTCGGGAATGCTGGCCGCGGCGGGCGGCGCGTACCTCTCGATCGGGTTCGTCAACTCGTTCAACGAGAACATGACGGCGGGCCGGGGATTCATCGCCCTCGCCGCATTGATCTTCGGGAACTGGCGGCCGTTCGGCGCCGCAGCGGCGTGCCTGCTGTTCGGGTTCTCGAGCGCGCTCGCGCAACGCCTGCCCGAGTACTCGCAACCCGCATCCGTGCTCTTCCAGGCGCTGCCCTACGTCCTCACGCTGATCGCGGTCGCAGGCGTGATCGGGCGCTCGATCCCGCCCGCCGCGGTCGGCCGGCCGTACAAGAAGCAGTAGTGGCGGCGCGGGCGGTCACAGAGGGGTCGGAGGCGCCGACGGCGCGCAACGGTCGCGCGCTCGCCGCCGTCCTGGTCGGCCTGCTCGCGACCGCCACGATGCCGCTCGCGATCCTCGCGACGCGCTATTCGGAGTCCTACGAGCTTCTCGACGCAGGCTTTGCGATCCCCGTGGCCGTCGTGCTCGGGGCGCTCGCGCTCGTGCTCGGACGCGGCGCCTTGCGGCACGACGACATGCGGCTCGGCCGCGCCGGGGGCCGCGCTGCCGCGCGTCTCGGCCGGGCGTTCGGGGTCCTCGGGATCGCGTTGGCATCGACGTGCGCCGTCGCGCTCGCCGTCTACGGCATCCTCACGTACCTCGGCGAGCGCTAGGGCCTTCGCTTACACTGGGCCGCTCGTGTTCGAGATCGGCTCGAGCCTGCGAGAGGCGCGCATCCGCCAGGACCTCGACTTCGAGGAGCTCGAGACGCGGACCAAGGTGCGCGCCAAGTACCTGCGCCAGCTCGAGGAGGAGCGGTTCGACCAGCTTCCCGGTCACGCGTACACGAAGGGCTTCCTCAAGGTCTACGCCGACGCGCTCGGTCTCGACGGGCGGCTCTACGTCGAGGAGTACAACTCCCGCTACGTCGTCGGCGAGGACCTCGGCTCGCCGCGCGTGTCCCGTATCCCGGCCGGCGGCCAGCGCCGTCGTCGAGACCGGCGGGAGTCGGGCACGGTCGGGATCGCGCTCGCGGCGATCCTCCTCGTGACGGCGCTCGTGATCGCCGCGTGGCGCTTCGGGGGCCACGAGGATCCGCAGGTCGAGGGCATCAACACGTCCACGCCGCGGACGACGGCGTCCCGCTCGACGCAGCAGCAGGTCGTGCTCACCGTCCGTGCCGTGAAGGGCCCTTCGTTCATGGAGGTCCGAACCGCCTCCGGCAAGCCGCTCTACACGGGCACGCTCGAGAAGGGCCAGCTCCAGCGCTTCACCAAGAAGGCGCTCACCATCTCCGTCGCGAAGCCGGCGAACGTCGTCGTCAAGGTCGACGGGACGCGCTACCGGCTCGAGCCGCATGGTCGGCTGACGGTCTCCGGGGCGACTGCAGTCAGCGGGTGAGCGCGCGTCCGCGCGCGGCGATCGTCGTCACGGGCAGCGAGCTCGTGCGCGGCGAGCGAACCGACCGCAACGGGCCTTTCTACGCCCGAGAAGCGCTGTCGCTCGGCCTCACGCCCGAGCGGATCCTGATCGTCGGCGACGACCCGCGCGACCTCGAAGCGGCGTTGCGCTCCGCATCCGAGGCCGACATCTGTCTCGTCTCGGGCGGTCTCGGGCCGACGCACGACGACCGCACCGTCGAGCTCGTCGCGCGAGTGGCGGGCGCACCGCTCCGGGTCGATCCCGAGCTCGAGGAGCAGATCGAGGGCGTCTCGCGAGCGATCGCCGAGCGATTGCGGCGGCCGTACGCCGACTTCGCCGCCGGGGTCGCGAAGCAGGCGACCGTCCCGGACGGTGCGGTCGTCGTCGGCATCGCCGGGACGGCGCCCGGGCTCGTGCTGCAGGGTGAGCGGTGCGTCTACGTCGTGATGCCGGGGCCGCCGGGCGAGCTCCGGCGCCTCTGGCCGGCCGCGGTCGAGAGCGAGCCGTTCCAGACGGTCCTCGCCCGCACGACGCCACCCGGCCGCAAGGTGCTCCGGTTCTACGGCGCGAGCGAGTCGGCCGTCGCGCGCGCGCTCGCCGAGGCGGGTGGCGACGGCGACGGCGTCGAGGCGACGATCTGCGCGCGCGACTTCGAGATCCACGTCGACCTCGTCGTCGAGCCGGGAGCGGAGGAGCGCGCCGACGCGATCGCCGGTGCGTTGCGCGAACCTCTGCGCCGATACCTGTTCACGGAGGACGAGCGCTCGGTCGCGGAGCTCGTGCTCGAGCTCTGCCGCGCCGGCGGCCTCAGGCTCGCGACCGCCGAGTCGTGCACCGGCGGTCTCGTCGCGGCGCGCCTGACGGACGTCCCGGGCTCCAGCGACGTCGTCGCCGGCGGAGTGGTCGCGTATTCGAACGAGGTGAAGTCCCGCGAGCTCGGGGTACCGGAGGAGCTGATCGCCGAGCACGGCGCCGTCTCGGCCGAGGTCGCGGCGGCGATGGCCGCCGGCGTTCGTCGGCAGCTCGGTGTCGACGTCGGGATCGCCGTCACGGGCGTCGCGGGGCCGGACGGCGGCACCGAGGAGAAGCCCGTCGGCCTCGTCTACCACCACGTGTCCGCGCCGGACGGTGAGGAGGGCCGGCACTTTTCGCTCCCTGCCGACCGCGACACGATTCGCTCGCGCGCAACCGTCGCGGCGCTCCACCTCGCGCGTCGCGTCCTGACACGAAGTCGGCACGAACACGTATGACCCCGGCGGGTAGCGTCGGAGGCGATGACCGCCTGCGGCTCTTTCTCGCGCTCGAGCTCCCCGCCGCGACCCTGGACGTGGTCGAGGAGTGGGCGACGGCACACCTTCGCGACGGACGCGTCGTGCGGCGCGAGCACCTCCACGTCACGCTCGCGTTTCTCGGCAGCCGGCCCGCGCGCGAGCTCGCCGCGATCGTGGGGGCCCTCTGCGCGGCCGTCGAAGATCTCGACCCGGCGATCGCGCTCGAGCCGTCACGCTGGCGCGAGACGCGGAGCGTCGGGATGCTCGTCCTCGACGATCGTGCCGGCGCCGCGGCACTGCTCGCCGGCGGGTTGCACGAACGTCTCGAGGCGCTCGGCGTCTACCGCCGCGAGTCGCGGACGTGGCTGCCGCACCTCACTGTGCTCCGGTTTCGCGAGCGGCCGAGGCTCGCACCGCCGCTCCCGGAGACGGGAACATTCGTTCCGTCCGGTGCGGCTGCTTACCTATCTCGACTGCACCCGTCCGGCGCCCGGTACGAGGTGCTCGAACGCGTCTCGCTGAACGCAGGAGGATGAATCGCATGAACCGGGAGGAAGCGCTCGACGTCGCGCTCGGCCAGATCGAGCGGCAGTTCGGCAAGGGCTCGGTGATGCGCATGAGCGACGCTGCGCAGGTGTCGATCGGCGCCGTCTCGACGGGCTCGCTCTCGCTCGACTTCGCGCTCGGGATCGGCGGGCTCCCGCGCGGGCGCATCGTGGAGATCTTCGGCCCCGAGTCGTCGGGGAAGACGACGCTCGTCTACCACGTCATCGCGGAGGCGCAGCGGCGCGGCGGGATCTGCGCGTTCATCGACGCCGAGCACGCGATGGACCCGACCTACGCCCGGCGCATCGGCGTCGACATCGACCAGCTCCTGGTCTCGCAGCCCGACACCGGGGAGCAGGCGCTCGAGATCGCAGAGCTCCTCATTCGCTCGGGCGCCGTCGACGTCGTCGCGGTCGACTCCGTCGCAGCGCTGACGCCCAAGGCGGAGATCGAAGGGGAGATGGGCGACAGCCACGTCGGCCTCCAGGCCCGCCTCATGAGCCAGGCGCTGCGAAAGCTCGCCGGAACGCTCAACCGCACCGACACGATCTGCCTCTTCACGAACCAGCTCCGGGAGAAGATCGGCGTCATGTTCGGCTCGCCCGAGACGACCCCGGGCGGGCGCGCGCTCAAGTTCTACGCATCCGTCCGCCTCGACATCCGGCGCATCGAGACGCTGAAGGAAGGCACCGAGGCGATCGGGAACCGCGTGCGCGTCAAGGTCGTGAAGAACAAGGTCGCGCCGCCGTTCAAGCAGGCCGAGTTCGACGTGATCTACGGGCAGGGGATCTCGTGGGAGGGGACGGTCCTGGACGTCGGGCTGGAGCGGAAGATCGTCACGAAGTCCGGCTCGTACTTCTCATTCGGCGACGAGCGGCTCGGCCAGGGCCGCCAGAACGCGACGGCGTTCCTCACCGAGAACCCTGACCTCGTCCAGTCGATCCTCGCGCGCATCCAGGCAGACGCCGGCCCCGAGCAGGTCGTCTCCGCCCGTCTCCTGCCGACGCCCGCCGAGCCCTCCGTCGAGGTGGAGCCGGTCGTCGACGAGGTCGCGGCGGAGGTCTGAGAAGGGGCATTTGCGGACAGGCATGCCGACGGTCACCGCGCTGCGAGCCGCGCGCGGCACGGTCGCAGTGGAGCTCGACGGCGCGCCGTGGCGGACGCTGCCCGCGGCCGCGGTGCTGGAGGCAGGCCTCGCCGTCGGCACCGAGCTCCACCGCCAACGTGCACGGGCCCTCGCCCGCGCCGTGCGCCGAGAGCGCGCCGAGCGCCTCGCGCTTCGCGCCCTCGCCCGTCGCGACCGTTCGCGGGCGTCGCTCGATGCGCGACTCGCCGGCGTCGGCGTCGCCCCGAGCGACCGGGCAGAGGTGCTGACCCGCGCCGAGCGGTCCGGCCTCGTCGACGACGTGCGCTTTGCGGCGGCCCGGGCT
>JBKPNM010000144.1:0-20905 GCA_046732615.1 Actinomycetota bacterium
GGCCGGACGCCGCACCTCGGGCCGCTTGCCCGTGAAGGCGCCGCCGACCGCGACGCGGCCGCGCGTGCGCTGGAGCGGCTCGGGCTGGAGCCCTTCGCCGAGCGCGCGCTCGGGACGCTCTCCGGCGGCGAGCGCCAGCGCGTCGTCGTCGCGCGCGCGCTCGCCCAGGAGGCGCCGATCGTCCTCCTCGACGAGCCGACCGCCGCCCTCGACATCGGCCACCAGCAACAGGCGCTCGAGCTGCTCGACGCCCTTCGCGCCGAGTCCGGGCTCACGCTTGTCTCGGCGATGCACGACCTCACGCTCGCCGCGCAGTACGCCGACCGCGTGCTCCTCCTGGCCGAGGGGCGGATCGTCGCGGACGGGACACCCGCGGAGGTGCTCACGGAGTCCGCGCTCGCGGAGCACTACGGTGCCTCCGTGCGCGTCCTGACGCTCGACGATCGGATCGCCGTGCTTCCGTCGAGGGGCTCGTAGAGTGCGCCGCCTCGTCGTCCTCGCCCTTGTATCGGCCGCGGCGCTGAGCCTCCCCGTCGCCGCCGACGCCGCGACGGTGCATCTCGAGCAGTTCGTCACGACGGGCGGGTCGGTGCAGGTCAGCGTCGTCGTCCGCAAGCCCGCGTCGTTCTCGGTGCTCCTCCGGACGCGGACCGTCGGCCGAACGCAGCTCGTCCTGCTCGGGAAGCACGCGCCGCACGGTCGCCCGCTGCTCGACACGGCGACCATGCACTGCGACGGCGCCGCCGGCTCGTACTACTGCAAGGGCGCCTTCGAGCCGCTCCCGTCCGGGACGTACACCTTCCGCGTCCGTCGCCCGTCGGGCTTCGGCACGCACGTCGAACTCACCGTGAGCTGGTAGCGGCGCCCGCCGCGCGCTCCCACTCGAGCCGGCGCGCGAACGGCCGGTAGCCGAGCCTCCTGTTCACCGCCAGCATCGGAGCGTTCGTCTCGTCGTTGTCGGTGAGGGCGATCGTCGCGCCGAGCTCGGCGGCGCGGCGGAGGCTGTGCGACTTGAGGAGGAGCGCGAGCCCTCTGCCGCGATAGCGCCGGCGGACGCCGCAGAGGTTGTTCTGCGCGCGGCCGCTCGGCCGGTCGACCCGGATCATCGTCACCCCGGCGAGCTCGCCGTCGACGAGCGCGACGAGGCTCGCGTCGTCGTCGAGCAACGGGCTCCTCCAGAACTGGGCCTTCCAGTCCTCGAGCTCGATCGCGTCGAAGTCCTCGTTCGGGATGTCCTGCGAGAGCTCGAGGTCGAGCTCGTAGACCGGCTCGGGGTCGTCGAGCTCGGCCAGGGGGACGAGCTGCACGCCCGCGGGCACCGGGCGAGGCTCGACCCCGCGGGGATCGACGCCCGACACGGTCGCCGCCGCGATCTCCGTGAAGCCGCGGCTCGAGGCCAGCGCGCGTGCCGCCGGCTCGTCGAGCGAACCGGCGCGCGTCGTCCGCACCTCGAGCCGGGCGAGGTGCTCGTCGGCAGCTTCGGCCAACGCCGTGCCGATGCCCTGGCCCCGCCGTGAGGGATCGACCGTGAGCGAGAGGATTCCGGTGGCCGGATCCGCGTGCCACCACGATCGGCCCGCGTGCCCCCAGCCGAGGAGCTCGCCGCCGTCGTCCCACGCGAAGAGCGCGTGCTCCGCCCGCGCCGGAATGCCCGAGAGCCAGTGCCGCATGCCCTCCTCCGTGACGATCGACTCCGGCCAGGCGCGCTGGCGCAACGCGGCAGCGCGCGGAATGTCGTCGACCGTCCCCGCCCGGAGCATCGCCCGACGGTACCTGCGGGCTTGTCCGGATGGCCTTCTCGGCGATCCGCGTAGGATCGATGGGTCATCGATTATCGAGCGTGAAGGGAGCCAGCATGAGCGAGATGCGCGGCGCCGACCTCGTCGTCGAGTACCTCATCCGGGAGAAGGTGCCGTACCTGTTCGGGTACGCGGGCCACGGCGCCGTCGGACTGCTCGACGGCGTCTTCGACCGCCAGGACGAGATCTCGGTCGTCTTCCCCCGCATCGAGACGGGCGCGGCCTACATGGCCGACGCCTACTACCGCGTCAGCCACGAGGTGATTCCCGTCTACACGTCGACCGGCCCGGGACCGATGCTGCTCACGGCCGCCGTCGCGAACGCCTTCTACGACTCGTCGGCGCTGATCGCGATCACCGGGCAGGTGGCGACCACGCAGTACGACTCCGGCGCGCTCCAGGAGGAGTACCGCTACTTCCAGGCCGACTACCCGAGCATCGCGAAGGTGATGACGAAGCGGAGCTTCCAGGCCCACTCGGTCTCGGACCTCGGGAAGTTCCTGCCGAAGGCGTTCAAGCTCGCGCGCGAGGGGCGGCCCGGCCCCGTCCACATCGACGTGCCCTACGACCTCTGGGTGACGAAGGCCGACGTCGAGGTGCCGGATCCCGCCGAGCGCTCGCTCCAGCTCAACTGGCGCACCCCCGGCTCGCCCGAGGCCGTGGCGAAGGCGCTCGAGCTGCTCGTCGGCGCGCGCCGGCCGCTCATCCTCGCCGGCGGCGGCGTCGTCTGCTCGGAGGCGAGCGACCAGCTCGCCGCGTTCGCCGAGCACGTGAACGTCCCCGTCTACACGAGCTTCATGGGCAAGGGCGCGCTCTCCGCACGACACCCGCTCCACCTCGGGATCGCGGGCTGCTGGGGCGAGTACCCGGCGCAGGAGGCGGCGCGGAACGCGGACGTGATCCTCGCGCTCGGCTGCCGCTTCTCCGACATCCACAGCTCGTCGTGGCTGCCGGGATACACCTACAACATCCCACCGACGAAGCTGATCCACGTCGACATCGACCCGCAGGAGATCGGCCGGAACTACCCGACCGAGCTCGGGATCGTCGGCGACGTCCGTGAGGTGCTGAAGCAGCTCCTCGCGCTCGCGGAGAAGCAGGGCCCGAAGCGCGACCGCTCGCCGTGGCACGACCAGGTCGAGGCCTACAAGGAGGAGTGGTCGAACTTCATCGAGCAGGAGAAGGCGTCCGACGCCGTCCCCATCGACCCGCGGCGGGTGATCAAGGAGCTGCGGGCTGCCGCGCCCGAGGACACGCTGATGATCACCGACACCGGGAACCACCAGACGTGGGTCGAGCAGTACTGGGACGTCTACGGGCCGCAGACGGTCTTCACGCCCGGCGGGTTCGCGGGCATGGGCTTCGGCACGTACGGCGTGCTCGGTCTCAAGCTCGCGCGGCCGGGCCAGCCCGCGGTGTGCGTGACGAGCGACGGCAGCTTCATGATGTTCCCCGGTGCCGTCGCGACGGCCACCGAGCACGGGATCCCCGCCGTCTGGGTGATCCTCAACAACTACACGATCGGCGTGATCCGCGACCTGCAGCGGTTCTACATGGACGGACGGGAGATCGGCACGAGCTTCGTCAAGCATTCGACCGGCGAGTTCTGGAACCCCGACTTCGCGAAGATGGCGGAGGCGATGGGCGCCGGGGGCATCTCGGTCGAGGACCCGGCCGATCTCGGCTCCGCGTTCGAGACCGCGCTGGCGGCCGGGACGCCGTACGTGATCGACGTGAAGGTCAACCGCGACACGGCCGTGCCGCTGATCGGGACGTGGCACTTCGCCCCGATCCCGCAAGCGGAGCCGACCTTCGGGAAGCCGCTCGTCCTGTCGTGACCCTCTACCCGTTCACGGCGATCGTCGACCAGGAGCGCCTCGTGCAGGCGCTCCTCGTCAACGCCGTCAACCCGGCCGTCGGGGGCGTCCTCGTCGAAGGCCCGAGCGGCACGGGCAAGTCGACGGCCGTGCGCGGGCTGGCCGAGCTCCTACCCGAGATCGACGTCGTCGCCGACTGCCCGTTCTCGTGCGACCCGGCCGACCCCTGCGCCGCCTGCCGGGCGCGGGTCGAGCGCGGGGAGCACCTGGGCTCCCACCGGCGCCGGGTGCGCGTGGTCGACCTGCCGTTGAACGCGACCGAAGACCGCGTCGCGGGCTCGGTCGACATCGCCCGCGCCCTCCGCGAGGGCGCCATGGCGCTCGAGCCGGGCCTGCTCGCCGAGGCGAACCGCGGCATCGTCTACGTCGACGAGATCAACCTCCTCGACGACCACCTCTGCGACGTGCTCCTCGACGCCGCCGCGCTCGGCGTCAACGTCGTCGAGCGGGAGGGCGTCTCGGTCTCCCATCCGGCCCGCTTCCTGCTCGTCGGGACGATGAACCCGGAGGAGGGAGAGCTCCGCCCGCAGCTCGCCGACCGGATCGGCCTGCGCGTCGTCGTCGAGGCGCTCTCCGATCCCGGCCGCAGGGCCGAGGTCATCCGCCGTCGCGAGGCGTACACCGCCGACCCCTCTGGGTTCGCCGCGGGGTGGGGCGGCGAGCAGTCGCGGTGCGCGGCGACGATCCGGGGGGCGCGGGACCGGGTCGCCGAGGTCTCGGTGGCGCCCGACCTCTACCGGGCGATCGCGAGGCTCGTCACGGGCGCCGGCGTCGCGAGCCATCGCGCCGACGTGACGATCCTGCAGTGTGCCAAGGCGCTCGCTGCGCTCGCGGGGCACGACGACGTCGAGCCCGGCGACCTGCTCGACGCGGCAGGGCTGGCGCTCGGCCACCGGATCCCGGTCGACCCTTTCGAGCCCTCGTCGGGGCTCGACGACCGGCTTCTGCGCCGCATCCTCGAGGACGCCCTCGACGCGGAGACGAGCGAAAAAAAAGCGGGGGTCCCGGCGAGACCGGGACGGACACTGCGCTAGACGAGCTCGAGGGCACGCCCGGGGTTGCGGAGCTCGAGGTCGACGCCGGTCGCGTGCTCGACCGTCCGGGGCCGCCCGACCGGCTCGAGCGCGGTGCGATCGGTCGGCGCGACCGGTCGCTCGTCGCGTTGCATCGCGGGAAGTACTCACGGGCGAGGGTCGCGGGACGTCGCGATCGGGACGTCGCGTTAGACGCGACCATCCGCGCGGCGGCGGCGAGGGCGGGCCGGCGCGGACAGCGCTTCGCGGTCGCGAGAGACGATCTCCGCCGCAAGGTGCGCGAGCACCCGGTCCCTCTCGAGGTGTGCTTCGTCGTCGACAACTCGTACTCGCTCCACGCCGACCGGCTCGTCGAGCAGGTGAAGGGACTCGTCTTCCGGCTGCTCGAGGACGCCTCCGCGCGCGGCGACCGAGTCTCGGTGGTGGCGTTCCAGAGCGGACTGCCCGAGGCGGTCGTCGCGCTGCGGCCGACGCGCAGCTTCCGGCTGGCGGCGGAGTCCCTCGGCCGCGTTCCGCTGAGCGGGAGAACGCCGCTCGCCGCGGCGCTCGAGCTTGCGCGCCGCGTCGTCCGCCAGGAGCTGCACAAGCGACCGAACGCGCGACCGCTCGTCGTCTGCGTCACGGACGGTCTGCCCAACGTGCCGTTGCGCCGTGGCGGCGATCCACTGGCCGACGTCCTCGCGGAGGGGCGCCTTCTGCGACGCGGCCGCGTCGGCTGCGTGGTGGTCGACGCCGTCCCGCCCGAGCGAGCGGGAGAGAGCTGCGGGCCTGCGCTGGCGGACGCCTCCGGCGGTCGGCACCTCTCGATCGCGGACGTCTCCCCGGACGTCTTCCTCGGTGTCGTCAGGGGCGGCGCGTAAAACGTGTCCGTGCTGTCGCAGGCGCAGGCGGAAGTCCTCGAGGCGCTCACGGACGAGCGGATCGGCGCGCTGCCCGCGGGCGCGGCCACGGGCGTCGTGGAGGAGCTGGGCGCCGACGGGCTGCTCGCGCCGGCGCGGCGCGCGGAGGTCGTCCTCGCGCTCGAGCAGCGCGCGTCGTCACGCCCGGTCGAGTGGGGCTCCCTCTCGACGACGCAGGGAGACGTGCTCGCGCGCTTCGCGCGCCACTGCAGCGACGAGCTCGACGACGTCGAGGTCGTCGACGAGGCGGATACCCGCCTGACGGTCCGCTGGAGGGCCCAGGAGAGCCGCTTCGAGCTCCGCAACGGCTTTCTCGGCGTCGACCGGCTCGCGACGGACATTCCGACGATGCTGCTCGGCGATCTCGAGCCCGACCTCGTCGTCCTCGTCTCGGTGTTTCTCGACCGACCCGAGCTGCGCTCGAGCCTCGCCGTCTGCGACCTCGCGCGGCTCGAGCGGCTCGGGACGGTGCGCTCGAGCGCGTTCGTCTACTTCGAGTGGTTCCTCCGCGACGAATACGGCGTCAAGCTCGTTCCGGTGCCGGCGTTCACGCAGGGCCTGATCGACCGCGGTGTGATCTCGCTCGGCATGGGTTGACGAACGCCTCATCTAGCATCGACGGCGTGACGGTCACGCCGCACGAGGAGCTCCTCGCAGGCCTCAACCCGGCCCAGCGGGAGGCCGTGCTCCACGTGGAGGGTCCCCTCCTCGTCGTCGCCGGCGCAGGGTCGGGCAAGACGCGCGTGCTGACCCACCGGGTCGCACACCTCATCCGCGCGCATGGAGTGAAGCCGAACGAAATCCTCGCGATCACGTTCACGAACAAGGCCGCCACCGAGATGCGCGAGCGGCTCGCGCGCATCCTCGGCCGCACCGCGCGCGCGATCTGGATCCTCACCTTCCACGCCGCCTGCGGCCGGATCCTGCGCCGCGAGGCGGAGCGGCTCGGCTACCGGTCGTCGTTCACGATCTACGACCAGGCCGACCAGGTGCGGCTCGTGAAGGCGTGCCTCGAGGAGCTCGGCAAGGACCCGAAGCGGTTCACCCCGCGCGGGATCCACGCGCAGATCTCGAACGCGAAGAACCAGCTCGTCGGCCCGGAGGAGTACACGTCGCGGGTCGCGTCGTTCTGGGACCAGACCGTCGCCGAGGTGTACGAGCTCTACCAGCGCCGGCTGTTCGCCTCGAACGCGGTCGACTTCGACGACATGCTGATGCTCACCGTCGACGTCCTCGAGCGGTTCCCCGAGGCGCTCGAGCGCTGGCAGTCGGCCTTCCACCACGTTCTCGTCGACGAGTACCAGGACACGAACAAGGCCCAGTACCGCCTGCTGCAGCTGCTCGCCGCGAAGCATCGGAACGTGTTGGCCGTCGGCGATCCCGATCAGAGCATCTATGCCTTCAGAGGCGCCGACATCCGCAACATCCTGGACTTCGAGAAGGACTTCGGCGGGGCCGACACCATCGCGCTCGAGCAGAACTACCGCTCGACGAACGCGATCCTCGAGGCCGCCAACGCGGTGATCGACAACAACCGCGACCGCAAGCCGAAGCGGCTCTGGTCCGAGCTCGGCGAGGGCGATCCTGTCGAGGTCGTCGAGGTCGAGGACGAGCACGCCGAGGCGCGTTTCGTCGCCGCCGAGATCGCGCGGCTCGTGGAGTCGGGGTACTCCGCCTCGGAGATCGCGGTCTTCTACCGCACGAACGCGCAGTCGAGAGTGCTGGAGGACGTGCTCGTGCGGCAAGGCGTCCCGTACCAGGTGATCGGGGGCCCGCGCTTCTACGAGCGCGCCGAGATCAAAGACGTCGTCGCCTACCTGTCCGTTCTGAACAACACCGACGACGCAGTCGCGTTGATGCGGATTGCAAACCGCCCGCGGCGAGGGATCGGCGATACGTCGATCCAGCGGATGGTCGCGCACGCGACGGCGCTCGGGATCTCCCTCTGGGACGCGACCGCAGACCCGGAGGCTGCGGGCGTCGCGACGGCGAGCGCGCGCGCGATCCGGGGCTTCCGCACGATGATGGAGACGCTCATGTCCGCCGCGCAGGAGCTCGAGGTCGACGAGCTCGTCGAAGCCGTCCTCCAGCGCTCGGGGACGATCGAGGCCTACGAGGCCGAGCGCACGATCGAGGCGCGGGGCCGCATCGAGAACCTCTCCGAGCTCGTCGGCTCGGCCCAGGAGTACCGCGCCCGCGCCGACGAGCCGACGCTCTCGGGCTTCCTCGAGGAGGTGCAGCTCCAGTCGGACCAGGACACGCTCGCGGACGACGAGGCTCAGGTCACGCTGATGACGATCCACAACGCGAAGGGCCTCGAGTACCGCGTCGTGTTCCTCATCGGGATGGAGGAGGGCATCTTCCCGCACGCCCGCTCGCTCGAGGACAACGAGGTCGAGGAGGAGCGTCGGCTGGCATACGTCGGGATGACCCGCGCGATGGAGCGGCTGACCCTGACGCACGCGACGGCCCGCTCGCTCTACGGACGCCGCGAGTACAACCTGCCGTCCCGGTTTCTCGACGAGCTACCACCCTCCGTCGAGCGGGAGCGCCTGCAGCCGGCATCGTGGTCGGGCTACGCACAGTCGCCCCGGCAGGTCACGCCGCGCGACGAGCACGCCGTCCCGGCGCTCTCGACGGGCGACTCGGTGCGACACGGCTCACTGGGGGAGGGCGTCGTGACGCGCATCGAGCCCGACGGCGTCGTCACCGTGCGGTTCGCGGCGGACGGCAGCGAGCGACGGCTCATGCTCGACTACGCGCCGCTCGAGAAGGTCTGAGGGCATCCGCGGCCGCATAGGATCGCCGGATGGCCTACCGCCTCCGCACCACACGTGACCTCGACGAGTGGGCCGCCGCCGCGTCCGCGATCGGGCACTACTTCGGCTGGCAGCCGACCGCGGAGGACGCCGCCCGCTTCGCGAAGCTGCTTCCGCTCGATCGCATGCACGGGGTCTGGGACGACGGCGAGGTCGTCGCGGGCGCGGGCGTGTTCCCGTTCGGGTTGACGGTGCCCGGAGGCGAGCTGCCGTGTGCTGGTGTCACGGTCGTCGGCGTGCTGCCGTCGCACCGGCGGCGCGGCCTGCTGCGGCGGATGATGGATGCCCAACTGCGCGACATCCGCGAGCGAGGCGAGCCGATTGCAGCGCTCTGGGCGTCGGAGGAGACGATCTACGGGCGCTTCGGCTACGGGCTCGCGTCGACGTCGCTCAACCTCGACGCCGACCGCAGTACCGTGTCGATCGCGCGCGGGATCGGGCCCCACGCGTCCGTCCGGCTCGTGTCCCACGAGGAGGCGTCGAAGACCTTCCGGCACGTCTACGACCGCGTCGCGCGGACGAGACCGGGGATGATCGCCCGTACGCCCGCCTGGTGGGAGACCCGTCGCCTCGACGACGCGCCCGAGCGGCGTCGTGGAGGAGGCCCGCTCGTGCGGGCGCTCCTCGAGCGCAACGGCCGTCCCGTCGGATACGCGCTCTACCGGCTCGTGCAGGACGGCTCGTCGCCGGAGACCTGGACGAAGACCGTGCGCGTGCTCGAGGCGATCGGCCTCGACGCCGCCGCGACCCGCGACGTGTGGCGCTTCCTCTTCGAGATCGACTGGACCGACCGGCTCGCCGCGTACCACCTCCCGCTCGACCACCCGCTGCCGCTCCTCGTCGACCGCATCAACAAGCTGCGCCTCACGGTGTGGGACGCGCTGTGGATCCGCCTCGTCGACGTACCGGCAGCGCTCGCGGGACGGACGTACGCCTCGGACGGGCGCGTGACGGTGGAGGTGATTTCCGATCCGCACTTCCCGGAGAACGTCGGGACGTGGACGATCGAGAACGGCAAGGCGCGCCCGGCGCGCCGGCGCCCGGACGTGCGGCTACCGGTCGAGACGCTCGGCGGCGCGTACCTCGGCGGGCATACGTTCGCCCAGCTCGCGGCCGCCGGCGCCGTGGAGGAGGCCACGCGCGGCGGCCTCGCCCGGGCAGACGCCGTGTTCCGGGCCTCCGCGGCACCCTGGTGCCCGGAGATCTTCTGAGACAGTGATCGTCGTCACGGGCGCGAGCGGCCGGGTCGGCGGCCTCGTGGCGCAGGAGCTGGCGCGACGCGGTGTCCTCTTCCGGGCCGTGACGCGGAGCGTCGAGCGCCTGCCCGACCTCGGCGGAGCGGAGATCGCTCTCGCCGGCTACGACGAGCCGGACGCGCTACTCGACGCCCTCGAGCCGGGCGACCGAGTCTTCATGGTCTCGATGCACGAGCCGCCCGACCGCCGCATCGTCCTCCACCGCGGCTTCATCGCGGTCGCCGCCCGGCGGCACGTCGCCAGGCTCATCTACCTCTCGTTCGTCGGCGCGAGCCCGGACGCGACCTTCGTGCATGCTCGCTCGCACGGGGCGACCGAGGAGATCCTCGCCGAATCCGGCATCCCGTACACCACAGTGCGGAACGGCATGTACGCGGACGAGATCGCGACGTGGTTCGACCGGGAGGGACGGATCACGGGGCCGGGCGGCGCCGGGCGCATCAGCCTCTCCTATCGGCCCGAGCTCGCAGAGGCGATCGCAGTCCTGCTCACCGACCCGGGACACGACCACCGCCGCGTCGTGACGATCACGGGGCCCGAGTCGTTCTCGCTCGCCGAGCTCGCCGCGGCGGCGTCGGACGTGACGGGCGACAGGTACCGCTACGAGCCGCTCGACCGGGACGACTGGGTCGCGTACCGCCGCTCGGTCGGTCGGCCGGAATGGTCGATCGAGGCGGGAATCACGTACTACGACGGCGTGGCCGCGGGTGAGATGGACGTCGTCTCGGGCGACTACCAGGAGCTGACGGGCAAGAAGCCGCTGCCGATTCGCGAGGTCATCGCGCTCGAACGCGACCGGATGCCGCTCTCGGCCACGCGCATGGACACGGAGGTTCCGCGGCCGTAGCCCGCGCGGTCAGAGACGCCGGCGGAAGTGCCAGTTCTCGTCTGCCAGCAGGAGCTCCCGCACGGGCTCGAGGTCGGCCGGCGCATGCTCGAGCGCCTGCAGGATCGCCTCCTTTTCGTCGCGCGTCAGCGCCACGATCTGGGCGCGGAAGAGAAGCGCGTGATCGAGCTTGCTCCCTAGCGGCCTGCCCAGGATCGCGGCAAGCCGCCGCACGAGCCGATCGTCAACCAGAACACCACCCAACACCATGTCCGCAGGCTCCCTCGAAGTACCGCAGGACAATGGTATTGCCGCACGGCGCGGAGGCGAAACGGGTCTGGGCGAACGCGCATTCGACGCGTCGTTTCGCCTTTCCGGAAGTGGGGAACGCCGGGCGCATGGCCAAAGGTGACGTTCACGTCGTGCCGAGCAAGGACGGATGGCGGGTGGAAGTCGCTGCCGACGGCCGCGCGAGATCCGTCCACCGCACGCAAGCCGAGGCGCGGGAGGCCGCACGGGACATCGCCCGCCGGAACGAGCGCGAGCTCTTCGTGCACGGACGTGACGGCGAGATCCGCGAGCGCAACACGTACGGCAAGGACCCGCGGCGCTCGAAAGGCTGAGCCGGTGTCCGAAGCCCGCACGCCGGAGGAGGACACCATCGCTCCCGACGAGGAGCGCGAAGCACCGGCGCGCGATGACGACTACACCGGCCCCGACCCCGAGGACGACCGCAAGGGCGACGGCTCCGACGAGGATCAGGGCACGTAGCCCCGCGCCCGAGCGGGACGGACCCGGTGGAAGACGGTAGGATGGACGGCTCGGGCGCTTAGCTCAGTTGGGAGAGCACCAGCTCGACAAGCTGGGGGTCACTGGTTCGAGCCCAGTAGCGCCCACCTGCGAAGCCCCCGCTAGTCCGGGGGTTTCGTCGTCCTTACGTAGAACGCGGCCGAGCGCGTGGCAACAGAATGGCAACGCCGCTCGCGCTCGACTGTTTCTACGCCCGCGTGAGGACGCTCCACACTGGTAACCGCTAGCGCCAGTTGTTACGATCGCTCGCGGTCAGGGGGAAGGTGACGACGCGAACGATTCGCGTGGTGACGCGTTCTCCGTATGAAGTTGGCTTGAACGGGGGAAGTCATGTTGAAGCGATTGGCGGTCGCGGCGGTTGGCCTCGTCGTGTTTGCAATCTGGGCTGTGAGCGCAGGCGCGACCCAAGGCGGCAGCACGAGTTTCGGGCCTGAGACGATCGCGGTTCCGTCCGACTGCGGTCTCGGGGAAGGCGTGACGATCACGTTGACGGGGAAAAGCGAAACCAGCTTCGATGAGTCCGCTGCTGGCGGGATCCATGAAACGGTTACCGGCACGGCAACGGACAGCCTCGGCAACACGTACGTGTTCAACTATCACGCCAACATCAAGGGTGATCCGTTTGCCGCGACCGGCCATTTCACGGATCACTTCAACCTCGTCGGCAACGGATCCTCGACGAGCATGCACACAGGGTTCAACCTCATCGTCACTGTCGACGGGTTCAAGTTCGTCGAGCGAGGCGGCGCGCTCACGCTGGGGTGCGACCCGATCTAGGCTCTTTTCTTTGGTCGTGCGGTGTCCCGGCGCGAGACAGGATCTCTCGCCGGGACGCGCGTCTATATCGTGGGCACGCGGCCGGGAAAGCCAACAAGAATGCCAACGGCCCCGGTGACCTAGCAGCGTCGTGACTCTTTCGCGATGAGGGCGCGGAGCGGATCGGAGCCCGCCATCGTGCTCGAGCAACCCCGGCCGATTGCCGGGATGCCGCGCAGCCGACGAGCATCGCCCGCGGCCGTCGCGCCCGCCGAGCTCGAGGGTTGCTCGTCGCCGACGTCCCGCAGGATCCGCTCGAGCTTGTCCTGATCCTCGACGGCGAGTTGTCGCCGATACGAGCGGGGCAACGGCTGCGGCACGACCCGAGCGTAGTGGTTCGCAAACAATCCAGCGTGATCTGCAAGCTCGTCCGTTGCAAAATAGTAGAATTGCAACAATGCAGCACGGTGTGGGTAGTCGTCCGATGATGGCGCAGGGGCCTCTCTCTTGTCGACCGGGAGTGCCGCTGCGCTCGCTGGCTGTCACCGCGTCACGATCGTCCGGGCGATCCAGGCGGGCGAACTCGAGGCGGTCAGGCTCGGACGGAACGGCGACTACCGCGTCCCCGTCGCCGCCCTCAACGACTGGCTCAAGCCCGCTCGCGATACCGACGAGGCGACACCGTGAGACCCATCACCGACGTGAACGATCAGCGCCTCGTCACGGGCACCCCGGAGGAGCAGGCGCAAGCGCGGCGTGAATGGCAGCGCCATCGGCGCGCGACAGAGATCCTCAAGCATCCGAAGCTGACCGAGATCCCGCGCTCGGAATTCACCTTTGGCCGCTACGTCATAGAGCACACCGCAAGCGCTAACGGCGACTACTACCTTGCGTTTGGCGGCGACCCTGGGTTCATCGGCGACGACGTCGTTGCCTCTTACGTCACCGCAACGGGCGATCCGGTCCTGCTGCAGCGCACCCGCAATCCGTCGAGCCGTGCGGAGCTCGAGCGGATGCGCGCGCAGCGCGAGGAGCGGAAGGCGACGCGAGCAGCCGCCGCGAAGGCCCACAACGAGGAATGCCGCAAGGCTCTCGCTGGCCGATGAGCTGGGACGTTTTCCTCCGCTTCGCCCGCGTCTACAACTCCGACCTGCTCGACGGGCCTCCTAGGTTCAGCGGGACGCTCTACGCGCGTGGGTCGCTCAGATTCAAGCCCGCAGACGTCGACGTACCGCTCCTGTGCGACCACGACGACGCGCAGGAGATCGGGCGCGTCAGGAAGATCGAGGAAATGAAAGACACCGACGGGCGCTGGTACGTCGCGCTAGCGACGGTGACCGAGAAGCCGGCGTGGCTCAAGCGCGGCACGCGCGCCAGCTTCGGGTACATCCCGCTCTTCCGCACTGACCTGAACGGCTGGGAGCTCATCACCAGCGCGCTCGTCAAAGAGGTGACCGTGACGTCCGCCTCGCACCAGCCTCTCGACTCAGGCGCGCGAGTGCTGACGCTCAAGCCGGTCGAGACGACGCCGAAGAACATCCCGCGGCCCGTGCCCAAGGTCGCGCCCGCCGTGCATCGCGCGCCCGCGGTCAATCGTGGGCGCCTCGAGGACGAGGAGCTGCGCAGACGGATCGACTGGTGCGAATCGACGTACGGGCACGTCGACGTCGAGATGATCGTCCGGGGGATGCGGCTCGAAAAGCACGGGCCAACGCTCGACGAGCTCTACGCCGACACGGTCATGAGACGGCGGGTGGCCGCCTGTGACGCCTGTGAACCCGCCTAGCTCCGCGCTACCAGCTCGTAGGCGCCCCTCCCGAGCAACTCGACACCCGTCGTCTCGACGGTCCGAGCTCGACTCTTCTCTGCGAACTTGTCTGTCTCGGAAGCAGCCGCCTCGTCCTCCCAGAGCGTCAACGTCAACGCCGTGCCACCCGCGCGGTCGACGAAGAAAAACGCGCCCGCGTTACCGGGCTGACCTGCCACGGCTCCACTCACCGTCGTTTGCATGTGCTGCTCCCAGCGGTTCAGAGACTCGGGAGAGCCAGACCACGTGGATGTCCTCGCAACCATCTCGATACCTCCATCAGCTGGAAACCAGCCTCGTAGCTTGACACGTCCGATGCCCCCCAACGGACGACGCCGCCGCAAACCGCCCGGCGCGACAACACGAGGCGGCTGGGGACACCGACACCAGCAACGCCGCGCCGCAATCGCACCGCTGGTCAACGCCGGCAAAGCCCTTTGCGCCCGCTGCGGCGAACCGATCCACGCCGGCGAGCCCTGGCACCTCGACCACACCGACACCCGCGACGGCTACCTGGGCGTCTCGCATGCAAGCTGCAACACCCGCGACGGCGCGAACAAGACGAACGCTCGACGGCGCCCAGACCCGTACGTCCAGCAGCCCTACCGCTGGTCGCAACGCTGGTGCGACAACCCTCCGGTCGACACCATCAACCTCGACGGCGGACGCAACCCAGAAATCTACGTCGGCAACGGCGAATGGCAGCCGCTGGATCGGGCCGATCTCTGAGAGACGAGACGATTCGAGACGATCAGAGGACTACTCCCAGTCCTCGTCGTCGTCTTGAGGGCCGTGGTCGCCGTGCCATCGCGCTTCCGGCTCAGGTCGCTCTCCGATAGGTGAGGTCAAGATCGCCCTCCCAGGTGTTCCCGTCCTTCGACAGCTCACCGCGACCGACGATCGTATTGCCGTCATCGCTGAAGGTGCCGGTAAACCGCTGCGAGAAGTCGGGTGCAGACGCGTCACGCCAGTATCGCCACGTGTCCTGATCAAGGTTCGTGGCGTACATCCTGTGCACGCGACGCGAGTCGAAGTAATGCATGGAAAACTGCTCGTCGGTGACATCGATGATCGAGATTGCGTCGGGAATCTTGGGGTGGTCATAGTGCGAGCGCCAGATCAGGAATCGCTGGCCATCGAGCCACTCGAAGGTGCTCGTTCCGCTGATAGCTTCGCCAGGGAGCATCAGGTGGGCGCCCTCGGTTCCCCACCTGCCGACGAAGCGATGCCATCCCTCCAGGCCGGATTCCTGGCTCACCGAGACTCCTTCCGTCCGCGTTGAGCAACCGCCAGAGGCTACCCAGGTGGGAACCGGCTGAGTACTACTGACCGCATCCTCGAATGCTCCCGCCGAGGTCTGCACAGGCAACGCCGAATGGATCACGGTCGACCGAACGACCTCTCGCGCCTGCTCCTCGAGTACGGCGTCAGCCTCTGATCACGCCGGTAGCGCAAGCCCGAGGGACCGACGCGCCGGCTGGAGTGTTGCGTTCGCCGCAGGACTGTCTCGAGGGGGGTCGCCGGTGGAGAGGAGCCACTCCACCGGCTGAACGTGATGCTGGCTAGCTGACCGAGTCGCGGAAAGAGACTCCTTCTCCAGCGATCGCGGACGACTCCTCGATCGGCAAGATCGGAGTCGCCGTAAAACGCAACCACGGCGTCCACGGCGCTGCGGTACGGGCGAGCGTCGCGGCGCTCTCAACCTCGATGATCGCGAAGCCTCCACCGCCACTCGCGAAGCCGTAAAAGCCTTTGAACTCCGCACCAGCCGGTGGCTGCCACTTCGAGAAGACGTCGAGCGACCGCCGCTCACCATCTTCGGTCGTATCGATGAACTCCCAGGCCACGTGAAAGAGCATCTCACCATCCTTTCCTAGGGAGTCGGATGGAGGCATCCTGTCACGCCGCAAATGACCCGCCAACCGCAAGCGTCTCTCTCAGCCGGTGCTGATCATCTTGCCAGCCAGCAGGCCCTTTTTTAAGAGCGAGCGCACCGCTTGACCGCGCCCTCAGCCTTCTCTCCCCGCTGCGGCGAATCGGTGTTGTCCAGACGGTCGACGGGGTTAATCGGCCCGTGCGAGCACCGTTCGCACCGTGTCGAGTCGGGCTGTCGGTCGAGGTGGCTCCCCGCTAGACGAGCCCCTCGCGGCGGTGCCATTCGTGTTCCCGGAGTAGCACTCCGCGAAGCTGAGCGAGGGCCGGCGATGGGTCGTCAAGTACGGCAAGGATGGAAACTCGGTCGGGGATCGTGAGATCACGTCGGCTTCGTCCGCGATCCAGGCGTCCTCGATCTCGTTCGCCGGGTCCGCGAACCCCCGACGACGGAGCTGCTCCGCCAAGTCGAGCAGGAGGTCGTCTGCGATGTTGAGGCCGGCGACACGCACGCCGATGTCCTCATGCGCGGCGACGCGCTACAGGTACCCGACGAGCAGCAGTACGAGCGCGACTAGCAAGATCACGAACAACCAAGAGTTGATCGCGGCCCCGCCGACCAGCGCGAAGATAACCAGCAGCAGAACGAGTGCCCAGAGCACCGGCATCCTTCAACCTCCGTGAAGTCGACGATCCGACTCGAACGCATCGTTGTCTATCCGCGCAGCCGCGCTCACCGTTCTTCGTCTCGACCTAGCTCAAAGTCCTCGCGCGGGTCGTAGGCGCGGCTGCGAGTGGCAGCTTTCGCGATCCCGCGGCTCAGCATGTACGCCGAGGTGGCAACCGTGGTAAGGATCCAGAACAGCCTTGGATCGACATCGTCGGCCGTCGACGTTCCGATCGCCAGGCCCATCACGAACAGGACGTAGACGACGAACTCGCTCGTCAGGAAGAAGGGCTTCGTCTCGCTCGTGTATGCGCTCCGCGGAGGCGCTGCCCAACGCGTCCGCCAGTCTCCACGAGCAACAACAATACGGCTCGGCCGAGTTGACCCGCCACCTGTTTCCATCGCCTGTCCTTTCTCGTCGTGAGCGCGATAGTGATTGCCAGGGAACGAGCGGCTAAACGTCCATCTCCACCAGAAGCCGACTCACCCTCCGCCGACAGGCCCGCCATGCGGAAGCCGGACTCCGACCGCGACAGGGCGACAGACATGGGCGCGGGCGATTGGCCCGTCTTGTTGAGCTAGTCGACGTCCCAGTCTCGGTAGCCGGAGCCGCCGGGGCTGTAATAGGAGCCGAGGAGCCCTCGATAGTCCTCGTCTCGCACCAAAGTCTCATCGAACTCGGGCGCGTTCTTAATTTCGTCCTTTGTCCGGTGGACGAAGACCTTCTCTTCGGCGTCGTCCACGTCGCGAATCACGCCCGCTGGAAGCATCACTTTCTTGCCGAAGATCCAAGAGCCGGTGTCTACCACGACGTGCGACCCGTGCCCCTCGTAGGTCGCATCGTCAACCTTCCCGATCGACCCGTCGATCGCCTCGACTCCGTAGCCAACAACATTGAGACCGGATCCACCCACGTCGATGGCGTCACGGTATGTCCAGATGTCGACATAGGCCCCCATTCCCGACTCCCTTCGTGCGAACCTCAGAGTTACCACGGTCGCTGAACAAGAAACCCTCTTGCGCCGCTCCTCGCACGTCGAGATCTCGCCGCTCTACGCGAGCGTGATCGCGTCGTTGGCGGCGACGACCCCGGACATCGGCGAGGGCGTCCACATCTTCTAGACCGACCGACGGGCGGGGTAGGCTCCAAGTAGTCCGCACCTGATCCGCTGGACTCATCCGCCGACGTCTCCTCCGGGAGGCCGTTGGCGTTCTGGGGGCCGTGTCTATCCGACGGTCGTGAGAACATGCCTCTCGATGAGGTACGGCGGGTTACGGACATGGGCGTTGACGCGGTAGCGCCGCCCCACACGAGCGACGGGTGGGCAAATCGTCGGCTCACCAGCCGCGATACGCCGCTTCCACGAGAGGCTCGTCGTGATGGGGCGCGAGGCCGACCAGGGCTTCCGTGCGTGGGAACGGATGCCGATGCGTGACCGGCGACGGTTCGCCGAGTGGACTCCGCAGGCGTTGATGCTCCACCTTGAGTCCCGACGGCGCCTGTCGCCGTGCAGGACGGCGCTCGTTCGTCGCCCTCGCGCTCGACGTGTCGTTCGCCGCGCTCGTGCTCGGTCTCCAGGCCGACCAGACGACCCAGATTCTGAACCTGTAGTCCGGCGGGAGGCGGTCGCGGCGTGAGCGGCCGCCTTACCCCGTTGCAGGAGTGGACGGCCGCGCTGGCCGACCTGCTGCACGACGCCCGCGACAGCCTCGACGACACGTCCTACACGTGGCTCGTCGCTGTCGGCACCGAGCTCTTCGGGCTCGAGGCTGCGCGACTCGCGGTCGGCGAAGCCTTCCGGGCCAAGCGCGGCCACGGGCGGAGGGCTGCGTGAGCCTGCCGATCCCCGAGCCGACCGTTTGGGCTGACGCCGCGGAAACCACGGCCTCCCGACACCTCTGGGCCGTTCTGATGCTGACCAGCGACCTCGAGGTGTGCCGGTCGATCGTGCTCGGCCGTCCCGTGCTCGCGCGGCAGCTCGACGCTGAGGCCCTTCGTCGTGCGCTTCGCGGCGAACCACTTCCTCCTCCTGGCGACTACTTCCGCGTCCGGGTGGGGCATCTCGATGCCGTGGCCGAGGGCGGTCCCTTCGAGCCGAAAGAGAGCACGAGATGAGCGTCCCGGATGGGTACGAGACCTCGTTCCGTTCGGACGAACCGGACGAGCCCGCCGGCAACAACCTCGTCCCGCTCACTCACCCCGCTGGCGCCGACGACTGGCTCGAGAACGCGGCCGACCTGCGCGCGGAGCCAGATCCCGGCGCGACACCGTTCGTCGTCGAGGTCGTGCTCGTCGAGGGTGCGGTGGCCCAGCTCGTGGGACCACCGAAGAAGGGCAAGACGTACCTTCTGCTCGACCTCGCGATTGCGATCGCAACGGGTGGGAAGGCGCTCGGCCGCTTCTCCGTTCCGAATCCCGGCCCGGTGCTGATCGTGCTCGAAGAGTCGGGATGGGCGGCACTCCACCGTCGCCTTGACTCTCTCGTGCGCGGCCGCGCGATCAAGCCCGAGAAGCTGCGGAACCTCCACTACTCCGCGAACCGCCGCGTCAAGCTCGACGACCCCGAGTGGCAGGCAAGGCTCCGCGCGACCTGCTCGAGCCGAGACTGGCGGCTCGTCGCCTTCGATCCGTACGCGCGGCTTAAGGGCTCCTCGGACGAGGACAGCCAGAAGGAGTCCGGCCCCGTCCTCGACTTCCTCCGCGAGCTCCGCGACCTAAGCGGCGGCACCGTGCTCTACAACGCGCACACCGGGCACGAGGGAAACCGGCAGCGCGGCTCCTCAGACTTCGAGTCCTACTACGAGTCGAAGCTGACACTCACCGAGACGAGTGGCAAGCGGAGGCTCTCGACCGACCACCGTGAAGCCGAGGGCACCGGTCCCTACGAGCTCTCTTTCCGCCTCGACGGAGCGACGCGCACCCTCCGGATAGACGCGGACGAGGACGAGCTCGCTCGCAAGGTCCGCGAGCACCTCGAGCAGCACCCCGACGCCTCCGCCAACGCGGTCATCGAGGCGATCGGCGGTAACCGGACAAGGGTGCTGGAACTCGTCAAGGAGCAGCGTCCCGAAGGTGGTTCCGAACCGCCGGAACCACCCGGAACCACCCCGACTGACCCTCTCGCCAGCGGAGCTCGCCCACCGCGTCCGCATGTCCACCGGTCTCCGCCTGGACGCCACCACCGCCGCGTCGTTCCTCGAAGACTGGCGCGACCGAGGAATCGCCGAGGAGCGCCTCGGGCGATGGCGCCTCACGAAGAGCGGGCGCGCGATGTTCGCCGCGTACGTCTCGAACCTCGACCTGATCGACAACCGGAGAGCGTCGTCGCGTGACCGAGCGGCTTCTCACCGCTCGCGCGCTCGCCGACCGTGTCCGCACGGCCGCGGCTAATCGGCCGCTCGCATTCCTCACCCTCTTTACGGAGTGACGCGAGGGTGACGAATTGAGCGCCGCCGCTCGACTCGAGGAGCTCGTCGGCCCGACCCTCGCCGCCGCGATTCTCGACGCGCTCCGCGAGGAGCTCGCCGCCAAGCTCGCTGACCGTCCAGCCGTTGCGGTGGGGGGGCGCGCTGGCTGACCCTCAAGCAGGGGGGCGAGCGGCTCGGATGTTCGGCCGACGCGGTACGGATGCGCGTCCAGCGCGGACGCCTGGAACACCGTCGGCAGCGGAGACGGCTGTATGTCTCGGCGGCGTCCGTGGAACGCCTGGGCGGGGAGTAGGATGGCCCGCGACAACAGAAACGGCCCTCGCGACGCGCAAACGCCCGAGGGCCTGGACACAGGAGGGCTATCTCCCATGTCGAGCTCAGTTTCTCACGGTGCCGCCACCGGCGAGCCCGTCTACAGCGGCAACCGCCGCATCCCCGGCCTCTACGCCCGCACTCGAGCGGACGGCTCGACCGCCTACGACGCTGCGCTCCGGCTCGGCGGCAAGGTACGGCGCCACCGGCTCGTCGCGACAACAAAGACGGACGCCGTAGCCGAGCTCCGGGCGCTCCAAACCGACTACAGCCGGGGCGAGGATTACCGCTCTCCCGCCGCGGCCGTCACCATCGAGGAGCTCGCGGCCGACTACCTCGCCGACCTCGAGGCGCGCGTCGGGCACCGCGACCCGACGCAACGACGGAGCGCCCGCACCGTTGAGCTCTATCGCGACCGGCTCCGGCTCCACGTCACGCCGACGCTCGGACACGTTCCGGCGAACGAACTCTGCGCCGCTGACCTCCGGCGGCTCGTGACACGGCTCGGAAGTCTGGCCCCCGGCACCGTCGCGAGCGTGCTCTCCATCGTCTCCGGGATGCTCCGCTACGGAGTGAAGGCCGGCGCCGTCGAACGGAACGTCGCCCGCGACGTCGACCGCGACGACCGGCCCGGCGTAAAGCGCGAGTCACAGCCCCGGTACCTCACCGCCGCGGAAGTGTCGAGCCTCCTCGCCGAGCTCTCCGAGACGTTCCGGCCCGTGGCCGCGACGTGCGCCTACGC
>JBKPNM010000145.1:0-20448 GCA_046732615.1 Actinomycetota bacterium
GTGGACGGAGGAGCGGGGTTGGGCTCCCGCCGGGCGAAGCCCGGCTCCGCCCGCGAACGGAGGTTCACGAACCGCCTGCGAGGGCCGACGGAGTCGGCCCTCGCCACAAGTGTGTGCCCGACCGCCCCGGATCGGACAGAATCGCTGCAATGTCGCTCTGGTCAGGTCGCGTCGGTGCCGCGCTCGACCCCGCGGTCTGGAAGCTGCTCCGCGCCAACGACGCGGAGCTCCTTCCGTACGACTGCCAGGCGAGCGCGGAGCACGCGGCGCGCCTCCACGGCGCCGGGCTCCTGAGCGCGGACGAGCTGAACGAGGTCGAGGAGCGGCTGGCGGCGATCGCCCACGACCCCGAGACGATCCTCGACACCGACGAGGACGTGCACTCGGCCATCGAGCGCGCGCTCGGGCCCGTCGGGAGAAAGATCCACGCGGGCCGCTCGCGGAACGACCAGGTCGCCGCGGCGCTCCGCCTCTACGTCGCCGATGCGTGCGCCGAGGCGCGCGAGGAGATCGACGCGCTCGCGCTCGTCACGCTCTCGTTCGCGGAGACCGAGGCCGAGACGCTCATGCCGGGCTACACGCACCTCCAGCGCGGTCAGCCCGTGACCCTCGGCCACCACCTGCTCGCATGGGTCGAGATGCTCGAGCGTGACCGGACAAGGTTCGCCGCCGCAGCGGAGGCGGCCAAGGCGAGCCCCCTCGGCGCCGGAGCGGTCGCGGGCTCGACGCTCGGCCTCGATCCGCCCGAAGGGCAGCTCCGGAACTCGATCGACGCCGTCGCCGACCGCGATTTCGCGCTCGACTACCTCTACGCCGCCGCGGCGCTCTTCGTCCATCTCTCGCGGATAGGCGAGGAGATCGTGCTCTGGGCGACGTCGGAGTTCGGGTTCCTCCGCCTACCCGAGGAGGCCTCGACGGGGTCCTCGATGATGCCCCAGAAGCTCAACCCCGACGTCGCCGAGCTCGTGCGAGGGAAGGCCGGGACCGCGATCGGCCGCCTCACCGGGCTCCTTGCGACGGTCAAAGGCCTTCCCCTCGCTTATGACCGCGATCTCCAGGAAGACAAGGTGCCCGTGTTCGCCGCACGCTCGGATGTGTGCCTTTCGCTGCGTGGGATGACGGTGCTCGTGAGCGGGCTCGTCGCCGACCGCGAGAGGCTCGAGGAGGCGGTCGCCGACCCGCTCCTCCTCGCCACCGACGTCGCCGAGGATCTCGTTCGCGGCGGCGTTCCCTTTCGGGAGGCGCACGAGCAGGTCGCCGCCTCCGTGCGCGACGCGTCGTTCCGGAGCGGCACGACGCCCTCCGACAGCGTCGCGGCTCGGCCGGCGCCGGGGCCGGGCGGTGTGCGGGACGCGATCGCCGCAGCACGCGGGCGCTTCGGGCAGGGTCGCTAGCTCAGCCGCAGGACGTGATCGGTCGGACTCGAGGTCCGACACCGGCTGTGACGCCGCGGAACGCCGGCGACGTATCCGGAGCAGCAACCGACCTCCGGAGGACGACATCCCATGAAACGCATCGCACTCGTTGCGGGACTCCTGCTCGCGGCCGCCGCGCTCGCCGGCGTGCTTCGCCCCGACGGCGCGGGCGCGGCCGATCCCGCGACCGCGCCGGACACCGTCACCGTGAGGGGCAGCGGCTCCGTCTCGGCTGTCCCAGATCGCGCGGAGATCTCGGCCGGCGTCGAGACCCGTGCCCCGACCGCGAAGGCGGCGCTCGCCGCGAACGGCGCCGCGATGCAGAAGGTCATCGCGGCGCTCCGTGGGAACGGAGGCAAGGACGTCACCACGCAGACCGTCTCGCTCTCGACGGCGTTCGACCAGAACGGCCAGCCGAACGGGTTCGTCGCCTCGAACGTCGCGTCCGCGGAGACGACCCTCGACGGCGCCGGCGCGCTGATCGACGCGGCGGTCGCAGCCGGGGCGAACACCGTCTACGGGCCGTCCCTCTCTCGCTCCGACGCGGACGAGCTGTACCGGCAGGCGCTCGCGAAGGCGGTCGGCGACGCGAAGGAGCGGGCGGCGGTGCTCGCGAAGGCGGCGGGCCGCTCGCTCGGGACCGTCACGGCGATCGTCGAGTCGGGCTCGGCTCCGGTCCCGTTCGCCGCGAAGGCCTCTGCCGCGCAGGATTCGACGCCGGTTGTCTCGGGGCCGCAGGAGACCGAGGCGTCGGTCGACGTCACCTACGAGCTCGAGTGAGAGCTGAGCCTCCGGAATCCGCGCGGCGGATACCGGAGGCTCGAGGTCAGCCGGTGGCCGCGGGCGCTGGCGCCGGCTGGGGCGTCGGTCGTGGCGGGGTCACGGCGTGCGGGCCGTGGTGCTCCGTCCCGTAACCGCCGGGGACAGGGATGTAGAACTCGGGGTAGCCCCACATGCCGTGCTCGGACACGTCGAGGCCCATGTTCTCCACGTGCGGCTCGGCGCGGATCCCGACGGTCACCTTCATCAGGCCGAGCACGAGGAACGAGGCGGTGAACGTGAAGGCGCCCACAGCGAGCAGGCCGAGGAGCTGCACGCCGAGCTGGTGGAACCCACCGCCGTAGAGGAGCCCGCCCTTCCCGGTCGCGAGCTTCTCGGCGAGCGCGGGCACCGTGAGGAACCCGAGTGAGAGCGTTCCCCACACGCCTGCCATCCCATGCGCGGCGAGCGCCCCGACGGGGTCGTCGATCCCGGCACGCTCGACGAGCAGCGACCCGGCGACGACGATCACGCCCGCGACGAAGCCGATCACGATCGCAGCCCATGGCGCGACGAACGCGCAGGCGGCGGTGATCGCGACGAGCGCGGCGATCGCACCGTTCAACATCATCGAGAGGTCGGGCTTCTTGATCACGATCCACGACGCGGTCACCGCCCCGAGGACGCCGGCGGCAGCGGCGAGGTTCGTGTTCATCGCGACGTACGCGAAGAAGCCGACGCCGCCGAAGTCCACGCTGAGGGTCGAGCCGGGGTTGAACCCGAACCAGCCGAACCAGAGGATGATCACGCCGAGGGTCGTGTAGGCCATGTTGTGGCCGGGGATCGGCTGCGGCTTGCCGTCGACGAACTTCCCGATCCGCGGGCCGAGGAGCAACGCCCCCGCGAGACCGGCGAGCGCGCCCTGGTAGTGCACGACGGTCGATCCCGCGAAGTCCTGCATCCCCTTCGAGAAGAGCCAGCCGTCGGGGCTCCAGATCCAGTGGGAGACGAAGGAGTAGATCAGCGTGAACACGATGCCGAACGCGACGTACACCCAGAGCCGCGTGCGCTCGGCCATCGCGCCCCACACGATCGCGAGGGAAACGGCGGCGAACGCCACCTCGAAGAGGTAGCCCGCCGCGCCGGGAATCGACGAGAACCACGAGAACGGCTCGGCGCCGATCGCGAGGAGCTCGTCGACCGAGGGCGCGAGCCCCGAGCCGCCGACGAGGCCGTTGCCGCCGTCGCCGAAGGCCATCCCGAAGCCGACGAGGTAGTAGACGATGGAGACCACGCCGAGGATGAGGACGTTCTTCGCGGCGATGTGGCCGACGTTCTTCATCCGCGTCAGGCCGGCTTCGAGGAACGCGAACCCTGCCTGCATGAACAGCACGAGGATCGCTGCAAGGACGACCCAGATCGTGCTCGCCGCGAAGGCCAGCTCCTTGGTGCTCATACGGTTTCCACCTCCTCGAGGCGCTGACCGGTGCGGTTGTGGGTGACGGCGTAGACGGGCGACATCCAGCAGATGCCGTCGCCGTTGACGTGGCCCGTCCGGGCGGCGTCGACGATGGCCGCGATGACCTCGTCGGCGATCTCGTCCCGCACGACGAACGTCAGGTGGGCCTTCGGGAGGAACCGCGACTCGAAGACGCGTCCGCGGTATTCGTGCGTGATGCCCTTCTCGCGTCCATGGCCGACCGCCTCGATCACGGTCACGCCGACGTGGCCCGTGTGCTCCTCGACCGCCTCCATCACGGTCTCGACCCGGTCGCGGACGACGACCGCCTCGACCTTCACCACTCCGCTCACCTCCTCCGGTCCCACGAAAAAAGCCCCACCTCTCGCCGCGCGAGAGATGAGGCACCGTTGCCATCGGCGGGATCGTCGTCGTCCCCGCCTGCACCGCACGATAGAGGAACGGTCGGACTTCGCGCAAGTGCGGGCGGCGCATCCGTACGGTTTCCCGTACTGGCGGCGCGGCCGGAGACGGTGATACTCTCGCCGCGATGCTGCTCGGTATCTAGGACACCCGTTGCCGTGGCCCGCCTGGCGCGGAGCCCTTTTTTCGCACGTCCTGGTACCGCCGTCTGAAGGGAGAGCACCATCGTGAAGGAGTTGTCGCCCGTTCCGCCCGACGCGCTCGCCGTCGAGACGCGCGACCTGCGGAAGGACTTCGTGCGCAAGGACCGCCGCCGCGGCAAGCGCCGTGTCGCGGCCCTCGCGGACGTCACGCTCGTCCTGGAGCGCGGCGAGTGCATGGCGATCCTCGGCCAGAATGGCTCCGGGAAGTCGACGCTCGTGCGGCTGCTCTCGACGCTGCTGCTCCCCGACGGCGGCTCGGCGTGCGTCTTCGGATACGACGTCGTGCGCGAGGACAAGGCCGTGCGACGGCTCGTCAACCGGGTCTCGGTGGAGGCGAGCTTCTTCAAGAAGATGTCCCCGTCCGAGAACCTCCACTACGCCGCTCGCTTCTACGGGATGACGCCGTCGGAGACGTCCGAGCGGATCCCCGAGATCCTCCAGCGGGTCGGCTTCCCGCCCGACCGGCGCACGGAGCCGATGGAGAACCTCTCGCGCGGGATGCAGCAGAAGGTCGCGCTCGCGAGGGCGCTCCTCACGTCCCCGGTGCTTCTGCTGCTCGACGAGCCGACCACCGGCCTCGACCCGCGCTCGAAGCTCGAGGTGCAGGACTTCATCCGCGAGATGCGCGCCGTCCACGACTCGACGATCCTGCTCTGCACGCACGACCTCGCCGAGGCGGAGTCGCTGGCGGAGCGCGTCGGGATCCTCGACCGCGGACGGTTGCTCGCGCTCGAGTCGGCGGACGAGCTGAAGACGCGCTTCGACGCCGAGACGCTCGAGGAGGCGTTCTTCGCGGCGACCGGCCGCGGCTTCGAGGACGAGGAGGACGAGCTGGACGCGGAGGAGAGGAAGGCACTGGCATGAGAACCGCCGCGCTCGCCTTGCGCCATGAGCTCATCGGCCTCGCCGGCGTCGTCGAGCGGAACGTCTACCTCACGCGGCGCTACATCTGGTGGGACGTCGCGTTCTTCGTGTGGACGGTCGCGAACACGCTCACGATCGTCTTCATCGCCGAGGGGATCGAGGCGACCGGCGGCTCGATCGACGTCGAGCGCGCGACGACGACGCTCCTCATCGGCGCCGTCGTCTGGGCGTACCTCGGGATCATCTTCGAGTTCCTGACGGAGACGGTCGCCTGGGAGCGCTGGGAAGGGACCATCGAGTACACCTTCATGGCGCCGCTGTCGCGCGCGATGCACCTCGGCGGCTCCGGCGTCTTCGCCGTCCTGTACGGGCTCGTCCGCGCGATCCTGCTCTTCGTCGTCGTGGCGGCGTTCTTCGGCCTCGCGTTCGAGGACGCCAACTTCGTCGCGGCGCTCGTGATCCTGATCGTCGCGTCGGTGTCGTTCTTCGGGATCGGGATGATGACTGCGGTCCTGCCCCTCATCTCACCGGAGAAGGGCGCGCAGCTCGGCTTCGTCGCGCAGGGGATGCTGCTCGTCGTCTCCGGCGTCTACTACCCCGTCGACGTGCTCCCGAACTGGATGCAGTGGCTCTCGACCATCTCCCCGGCGACGTACGCGCTCGAGGGCATCCGCGCGGCGATCCTCGACGGCGCGTCGCTCGGCTCGCTCTGGCACGACATCTGGCCGCTCCTGATCATCGGGGCGGCGTGCATCCCGCTCGGCCTCTGGATCTTCAACCGCGGCGAGGTCTACGCCAAGCGACGGGGGAAGCTGAAACGATCCGGATGATGAACGTCGAGATCGAGATCGAGGTCGTCGAGCTCGCGGCGGACGACCGCGTCGGCCACGAGGCGTACACCGCGCTCTGGAACGCGGTGGTGCCGCGGTACCCGATCACGGCGGAGGAGCTCGAGCGCAGCCGCGCGCGCCGGGCAGACGACGTGCGCCTCGTGGGGCGGATCGACTGGGCGGTGGCCGGCTGCGCGGCCGCGATCCGCTCGGATCTCCCCGGCCGGACCTACATGGGCAACGTCGTGCTCCCCGAGCACCGGCGTCGCGGGCTCGGTCGCGCCTTCCTCGAGCGCTGTGTCGTCGCTGCCCGCACGCACGGCAGCGAGGTGCTCGCCGCGGGTGTCGAGGAGGGCGACGTCGCGGGCGAGGCGTTCGCCGCCCGGTACGGGCTCCGAGAGGTGCTCCGCGAGCTCGAGATCTCGCGCTCGGTGAAGCCCGGCGAGCCAGACCCCGACCCGCCGGAGGGCATCGAGCTGGTCGAGCTGTCGAGCCGCCTCGATCTGCTCCCGGCGGTCTACCGCCTCGCGTGCGACACGCTGCCCGAGATGCCGCTGCACGCGACCCTCGACGTCCCCTCGTACGAGCGTTGGGTCGAGGAAGACGCGACGGGACCGGACGTGCTGGCGGGCGGGACCCTGATCGCGCTCGACGGCGAGACGGTGGTCGGGTTCTCGGGACTGATACGCCGCGCCGCGGACCCGCACCTCGCCGAGCACGGCCTCACGTCCGTGGCGGCGAGCCATCGAAACCGCGGCATCGCGACCGCCCTCAAACGCGCCCAGATCGCGTGGGCCTCGCGCGCCGGCTACCGGGAGCTGATGACGTCGACCCAGGTCGCGAACGCGCCGATGCGGGCGGTCAACGACAAGCTCGGGTACGAGCCCCGGCCGGCATGGATCCGCGTGGAAGGCGTGCTCGAGGAGGTCGAGGCGGCGCTCGGGCGCGGGCGCGCGTAGAAAGAGAGCCGACTCGCGGTCAGCGCCGACCCGCCGGGAGACCCGAGCGCACCCGAACGGCGACCGGCCTCTGCATCGGCTGCGGCGCCAACGGCAGGAGGCCGCGGCGGATCGCGAGCACCACGGCGTGAGTCCCGTTGCGGGCGCCCAGCTTCGCGATGATCCGCTTGCGGTAGCCCTTGACGGTCTCCGAGGAGAGGAAGAGTCGCTCGCCCGTCTGAGCCGCTGTCTCTCCCTCGGCGGCTGCCGCGAGGATCTCCGTCTCACGCTCGGTGAGTGGCTCTCCCTCGAGGATCTCGGCGAGGAGGCTCGTCACGCCGCTCGCTTTCGAACCCGGGTGGAGCCGTTGTGCACCAGCGTGTACACGCGATCGGGGCTCACGCCGAGGTCCTTCGCGACGTCCGCGGCGGTGTCACCGTCGACGACCGTCCGGATCAGGGCGATCCGCTCGCGCTCGGGAAGCGTCCCGATGACGCGTAGCCGGTCGAGGCTCTCGACCGTGTCGTGGGGAGTCGGCCTCGGATCCGTCGGCTCGTACTCGCGCCGATCGTCGCTCGGGTGTGCAGTCAGGTCGAGGAAGCCGACGACGTCGGCGTAGTGGCCGTCGCCGAGTGTCGCGCGACGGGCGCGCGTCCGCACGGTATCGGTGATCGCACCTCGCACGAACGGTGTCGCGAATGCGGTGAACGGCACGCCGTACGAGGGGTCGTACCGTCGCGCCGCCTTGGCGAGCGCGAGGTTGCCGTCGGCGACCAGCTCTTCCTGTTCGAGAGGGGTGTGACGCCAGCGGCGGGCTTCGCGTCGGGGGAGGTGGAGTGCTTGCTCGACAAGCTTCTGTTCGGTCATGCGCGAGTAGCGCCTCCTGTGTCGGGGGCGGGGACCGCAGCGGCATGCTCACGCGCGGGGCGGCGGTTCCGTGTGGGGATTCGGTCGCTTTGCATGGGGGGGCATGCTTGGCGTCGGCTCGCAGCCAGGTACGGAAGGCCAAGACCCTACCACTCGTTCCGGTCGTGCGGGTCGTGAACGGAAGTCAACGGTCACGCGGCTCGTCGAACCGGATACGGCCGCAGACACTCCCGCGTGCAATGCGAGCGTCGGCCTGACAGCAGGCTCGGTCCGGGATCTCCCTTCGCGGGGGCTCTCCTCGCCGGTGCACGGGTCCTGACCTCGTGCGAACGGCCCACTGCGAGCCCGACGGCGTGTCTCGTCCCGGCTCTCGGGTTCCTCCGGGGGCGGCGCGGCACGGCGCATCCGACGCGGCGCTCCCCGCACACCGTCCGGCGGCTCCGAGTGATAGTCTCCCGCATGCTTTTCGAGGCAACGGGGCCTCGGGCGCGGTTCGGCCGCGTCCGGGGCTTTTGTCGTTTTCAAGGAGGAGAACCCTGATGGCGAGAGCGAGATCGGCGGCGGGCGCGAGCCGCTCCACGATGGTGAAGTCGAAGGACCGTGCGACGTCGACCGTCGCCGCGCGGCGGGCAGTGCTGAAGCGGCTGCGCGACGAGGAGATCGAGCACGTCCTCTTCTGGTTCACCGACCTCGAGGGGCACCTCAAGTCCTTCGCGATCACACCCTCCGAGATGGAGGACGCGCTCGATGACGGCATGGGCTTCGACGGCTCTTCGATCACGGGCTTCAACCGTATCGAGGAGTCGGACATGGTCGCGATCCCCGACCCGAGCTCCTTCGCGCTCATGCCGCGCCCGGCGGACGAGCACGGGCACCAGATCGGCGCGAAGGTCGCCCGCCTCTTCTGCGACGTCGTGACGCCCGACGGGAACCCCTATGAGGGCGACCCGCGATACATCCTCCGACGGGCGCTCGACCGGATGCGTAGCGCGGGGTTCGATGCGTTCAACGTCGGCCCCGAGCTCGAGTACTTCCTCTTCGAGGACGACAAGGACACGAAGACCCTCGACGAGGGCGGCTACTTCGTGATGACCGCGCAGGACGCCGCGACGGAGGTGCGGAACGACACGATCCAGGCGCTCGAGTCCGTCGGGATCCCGGTCGAGTACCACCACCACGAGGTCGGTCCCTCGCAGCACGAGATCGACATGCGCTACGCCGACGCGCTCGCGATGGCCGACCACACGCTGACGTACCGCCTGATCGTGAAGGAGGTCGCGGCCTGGCACGGGTACTACGCGACCTTCATGCCGAAGCCTCTGTTCGGTGAGAACGGCTCGGGCATGCACACGCACATGTCGCTCTTCAAGAACGGGCGCAACCAGTTCTTCGACGCCAAGGACCCGCACCACCTCTCTCCGACGGCGAAGGCGTTCATCGCCGGCCTGCTCACGCACGCTCGGGAGATGTCGGCGGTGCTCGCGCAGTGGGTCAACTCGTACAAGCGGCTCGTTCCGGGGTACGAGGCGCCGGTCTACGTCGCCTGGTCGCAGCGGAACCGCTCGGCGCTCGTCCGGGTGCCCCTCTACAAGCCGGGCTCGGAGCAGGGCACGCGGGCGGAGATCCGGTGCCCCGATCCGGCATGCAACCCGTACCTCGCCTTTGCCGCGCTGCTGCAGGCCGGCCTCGAGGGGATCGAGAAGGAATACGAGCTCCCGGACGAGATGACCACGAACCTGTACCGGCTCTCGGCGGACGAGCGGAAGGAGCGCGGGATCGTGTCGCTCCCGGAGTCGCTCGGCGAGGCGGTCGACGAGCTCGCGGGCTCCGAGCTCATGCAGCGGGCGCTCGGCGAGCACATCTTCCCGCGCTACATCGAGCTCAAGCGCCGCGAGTGGGACGAGTACCGCATCCAGGTCTCCGAGTGGGAGAAGGAGCGGTACCTGAGCTCGCTCTGAGACGTGGGGGAACCACATGGTTCCCCCACGCACCCCCTCCTTCTCGGCAGCGCGCGGTCTCTCATGGGTGGCCTCCCGGCCGGCAATAGCCGGCCTCCGGCCGCCACCGCGCCGCGCACGACAGAACGAGAAAAAGCCCACCGGGTGCATGCTCGCGGCACCGAGTCGGTGACTGGACAACGGCCCACGGAAGGCGCATGATCTGCGGTGCAGGCGGAGTCGCTAGGCGAGCGGCCACGCCTGTGTCTGACGGCCGATCGCGGGTCCCCGGTGGGGGCCCGTGGTCGTTCTGGGCGGGGGAAACCATGTTTCTCCCGCGAGCCCCGTTCTTCCGGTTCGCTCAAGGGTCGGGGGTGAGCTGGCCTTCCGGCCGGCAGAGCCGGCCTCCGCCGCGACGGGTCGTCCATGGAGGCTGTCGAGGGCCTCGGCCTCGAGCGGTCGTTCGTCGAGCTGGTTCAGGGCTTCCAGACCATGAGGGCGACGATGGCGAGCGTCGCCACGAGCATCGAGGCGTCGAGCGTCAGCGCGACCGGGTCGCGGAGGTGGCGGGCCAGCTCGGCGCTCGGGCGGTCGCCGTCCGCAGCGGCGCGCTCGGCGAGCTCGCGCGTCTTGCGGTCGAGCCGGCCGGCGACCGCGCCGACGACGCCGAGCCAGACGACCAGCGCGTACGTCGCCTGGAGCCAACCGGAGTCGTAGGGCACGCCGAGCTCGTCGGCGAGCCAGGCGCCGGCGGCGAGCGTCAGCAGCAGGCCCGTGCCGACGAGGGGCACGAGCGGTCGCACGGCTCGCAGCAGGAGAGCGCTCTCGGACGGTCGCTCCTTGCCGATCGCGAGCAGGCGGAGCGCGGTCACGGCAATGCTGCCGCCGACGAAGAGAAGCACGCCGGCGAGGTGCAGGAAGAGGGCCCAGTGGCGTGCCATCGAGCGCGACGCTACCCGCGTGCTCCCGCGGCCGCAGCGGTGCAAAATCCGTAGCCTCATCCCGGCGTGATGACCGCGCTCAGGATCGCGCACGTGCTCTCCGCCTCGGTCTGGGTCGGGGGAACGGTCGCACTCGTGTTCGTCGGCGTCCCGGCGATCCGGCAGCTCGAGGGCGAGGCGCGGGCGACGGCGATGAGGACGCTCGGGCGCAGATGGCGGCCGATCGGCTGGACCGCGATGGCCGTCGCGGTCGTCTCGGGCCTCTGGCTCACCGATCGGCACGGCGGCTTCAACCGCGCCGCGCTCGACACCGACTTCGACCGGACGTTGATCCTCAAGTCGGTGCTCGTGGCGCTGCTCGTCGTCGGCGGGCTCCTCCACGACTACGTCCTCGGCCCACGTCTGCAGCGCGAGCTCCGCTCCCGGGACTCGTCGGCGCCGACGACCAGGCGCAGGCTCGTCGTCGTGGGGTGGTTCAACTTCGGCCTCACGATCGTCGTGCCCGCGCTCGGGGCGGTCGTGCTGACGACGCTGGACTGACCCGTGGACGAGGCCGCTCGCCACCTCGCGCTCCTCACCCGGACGACCGAGGTCGTCAACTCGTCGCTCGACCTCCAGGAGGTGCTCGAGGCGATCGCGCACGAGGTCGCGGCCGCGCTCGAGACCGACGCGTGCTTCGTCTACCTCTACGACGACCGTGGGGACGAGCTCGTGCTGCGGGCGACGCACGGGACGCGGATCGAGGATGCGACGAGCGCGCCGCGCATGCGGAGCGGGATCGGGATCACCGGCGTCGCGGCGGCGGAGCGGCGGCCGATCATGCTTCCCTCGGGCGCGCATCTCGACCCGCGGTTCAAGGCGTTCCCGAACCTTCGCGAGGACGAGTACGAGTCGATCCTCGCGGTGCCGATCCTCGCGCGCGACGTCCTCGAGGGAGCACTCAACGTCCGCACCCGCGAACCGCGCGCGTTCACCGACGCGGAGATCGGCCTGCTCACCTCGATCGCGTCGCAGGTCGGCCAGTCGATCGAGCACGCGAAGCTCTACGCCCAGACGCGTAGGCGGGTGGACGAGCTCGAGGCGCTCGCGCGGATCTCCGAGGCGGTCTCGGAGTCGCTCTACCTCGAGGAGTCGCTCGAGGCGATCGTCGGCACGACGGTCGAGTCGTTGCACGCCACGGGTGCGGCGGTGGTCCTCGAGGACGGGCGTATCGCCTGGCCGGAAGGGCGCGCGGGGGCGCACGCCGTCCGGCTGCCGCTGCGCTGGCGCGGCCGCGGCATCGGCGAGCTCGTCGTCGATCGCGACACGCCCTTCTCCGAGGACGACAGGCAACTCCTCGACGCGATCGCGAACCAGGCGGCGGTGGCGCTCGAGCACGGGCGGATGGCGCTCCGCGGCGTGCTCGCCCAGGAGATCCACCATCGCGTCAAGAACAACCTGCAGACGGTCGCTTCGCTTCTTCGCCTCCAGGCGCACGCCGAGGGTGTCGACCCTCGGAAGGCGCTCGACGACTCGGTCAACCGGATCCTCGCGATCGCCGCCGTGCACGAGGAGCTGACCGAGCACCGGGAGGACGTCGTCGACCTCGCCGAGCTCGTCGATCGGCTGCGCGCGACGCTCGTGCAGGGGCTCGTAGCCGGAAAGGAGGTCTCTGCGCGGCTCGAGCCCGTCGAGCTCGCGGGCCAGCGCGCCACGGCACTCGCGCTCGTGTTCAGCGAGCTGCTCTCGAACGCGCTCGAGCACGGCGGCGACCACATCTCGATCGACCTCCGCCGCGACGGACCGGACGCGGTGCTCGCAGTGACGGACGACGGGGCGGGCATGACCGGCTCCACCGACGGGACCGGGATGTCGATCGTCCGCGCGCTCGTCCGCGACGAGCTCGGAGGCACGCTCGAGCTCGCCGACCGCGGAGGGCTGCGGGCGGAGGTGCGCTTCCCTGCGTAACGACCTCGCTCCGTTCCGTCACCGCGGGTTCTCCTTCCTCTGGCTGGCCGGCCTGCTCTCGTTCGCGGGCGACTGGGTCCTGCACATCGCGCTGCCGATCCACGTCTACGCGCTGACCGGCTCGACGCTCGCAACGGGAGGGGTGGTAGCGGCGAACGTCGGCGCGAGCCTGCTCGTCGGCGCCGTCGCGGGGGTGTACGTCGACCGCTGGGACCGGCGGCGGACGCTCGTGACCGGAAACCTCGCGCTCGCGGCGATCGTCGCGCCGCTCGCGCTGGTCACGACGGCCGACCGCGTGTGGATCGTCTACGTCGTCGCGTTCTGCCAGGCGATCGCCGTGCAGTTCGTGAGCCCCGCCGAGGCGGCCCTCCTGCCGCGGCTCGTCCCGAAGGACCTCCTGCCGGCGGCGAACGGGCTGAACGCGCTCAACAACAACCTCGCGCGACTCGTCGGCCCGGTGCTCGGCGGCTTCGCTGCTGCGCTCGGGATCGAGACGGTGGTCGGCCTCGACCTCGCCTCGTTCCTTCTCGCCGCCGTCCTGATCGCGGCGATCGGCGGGACCCACGCTGCCGACCGGGCCGAGGAGCGTCACGTGATCGCGGAGCTGCTCGACGGCCTGCGGCTGATCCGCGGCACCGCGGTGGTGGCCGTCCTGATTGGGCTCCTGTTCGTCACGTCGATCGGGGAGGGCGTCATGGGAGCGCTGTTCGCGCCGTTCGTCGTCGACGCGCTCGAGGGCGGCGCGAAGGAGCTCGGCTGGACGATGACCGCGCAGGCGGTCGGCGGGATCGCCGGCGGCCTGCTCGCGGCGCGCTGGATCGCCCGTGTCGGCGCCGTTCGTCTCGTGCCCGTGACGCTCCTCCTGTTCGGGCTCGTCGACCTCGTGATCTTCAACTACCCGCGCTGGTCCACGGCCATCGTCCCGGTGCTCGTCCTCTTCGTCGTCGTCGGCGTGCCGGGTGCGGTCCGGTTTGCCGCGACGATGACGGTGCTCCAGAGCTCCGTCGAGAACGCGTTCCTCGGCAGGATCTTCGCCGTCGCAGGCGTGCTGGCGTCGGCCGGGATGCTGGTCGGCGCCGCCCTCGGCGGCACGCTCGGCGACGACGTGGGCGTCGTCAACATGCTGACGATCCAGGGGCTCGGGTACGTCGTCGCCGGCCTGCTCGCAGGCGTGCTGCTGCGGCGATCGACCGGGGTGGCGGTCGCCCCCGAGCGCGCGGGGGCGATACCGTGACGGGCACGCCCATGCGCATCCTGATCGCGGAGGACGAGACGATCATCCGGCTCGACCTGCGCGAGCTCCTCGAGCGCTCGGGCTTCGAGGTGGTGGCGGAGGCGCGGGACGGCGAGGAGGCGGTGGCGCTCGCGCGGAGCGAGTCGCCCGACCTCGCGCTGCTCGACGTCAAGATGCCGAAGCTCGACGGGATCGACGCCGCGCGCCGCATCCTCGACGAGCGGCCGATCCCGATCGTGATGGTGACGGCGTACGGCGAGCAGGAGCTCGTCGCTCGCGCCGTCGAGGCGGGGGTGTTCGGCTACCTCGTGAAGCCGTTCCGCGAGTCCGATCTGCTTCCCGCCGTCGAGACCGCGCGCGCGCGCCACCGGGAGCTCGTCGCGCTCCGTGAGGAGGCGGACTCGCTCGCGGAGGCCCTCGCCGCGCGCAAGGCGATCGAGCGCGCGAAGGGCCTCCTGATGGAGCGGGAGGGCCTCACCGAGCAGGAAGCGTTCGCGCGGCTCCGCAAGGCGAGTCAGATCTCCGGGCGCCCGCTCAAGGTCGTCGCCGAGGCGCTCATCGCGACGTTGGACCCTCGACCCTAGGAGGCGGCGAGCAGCCGGTCCTCCTCCCGCCGGCGGCGCGCGCGGCGTACGCCCCAGATGGCGAGCGCGACGAGCGCGACCGGGGCGAGCGCGACTGCGAGCGCCAGGACGACGACTGCCTCCCAGGCGAGGATCGCGAGCGCTTTCTCGACCGCGCGGTCGAGCCTCGACCCCGGCGCCGCGACCCCGGAACCCTCCTCCGTGCGGAGGTCGAGCTGGATCGTTGCATTGCGCGCGGCCTCGGCCGTCGCCGCACGGTTCGCGCGCAGCTCGCGAAGCTGGGCCTGTGCCTGCGCGCGCCGTTCGAGGAGGCGTGCCCGCTCGGCAGCCGTCTCGGCGCGCTCGAGCGCGACGTTCAAGGCGGCGATCTGGGCGCGGAGCCGCTCGACCTGGCCGTCGAGCGTGTCGAGCGACTCCTGCAGGTCGTCGATCTGGACGTTCTGAGCCAGGATCGTCCCGAGCGCGGATAGCCGGGTCACGGCGTCCGCTGCGCGGGTGGAGGGGACGCGCAGCGTCAGCGACGCCGCGCCTTCCGTCCCGGTGGCGTACTGGACCGAGACGACGTAGCCGCCGAGGTCGCGCGCGATCGAGAGCGCCCGCTGGGTCGCCTCGGAGAGCGCGTCCGTGTCGTCGACGGCGAGCGTGAGGCTCGCGCTGTAGCGCTGCGCACGCCCCGGGACGGGGCCCGGTGCGATCTTGGCCCGGGCCGCGGATGCGTCGGCAGACGGGCCGGAGAACGTCATACCCGGTGGCTGCGGTGTGCCGACGCTGCTCTGCGCCTCGACCGCGGTCGGCGGCGCGGACGCCTCGCGCGCCGACAACTCGGGCCGTGTGACCCCGATCGCGACCGCCGAGACGACGGCGAGGCCGGCCGCCGCGGGGACGGCGAAGAGGAGGCGGCGACGGCCGCGCAGGCGGTCGCGCAGAGACGGCGCTGCGGCGGCCGGGGCCGACGCGAGCGTCAGAACCTGGAGGCGAAGCGCCTCGCCCGCGGTGGGGCGCGAGGCCCGCAGCTCGTGGATGATCTCGTCGACAGTCATCCCTCGTTCACCCTCTCCTCGAGTCGCTTCAGGGCGCGGCTCAGCCGCGTCGAGACGGCAGTGGGGCTGATCCCCAGCACGCGCGCGGTCGCGTCGCCGTCCAGCTCGAGCACGATCCGCAGCGCGAGCACCTCGCGCTCACCCGCGCTGAGCGACGCGAGCGCCGTCTCGAGCTCCGGCGAGAGACCCTCCGCGAAGCTCTCCTCGACCCGCTCGGACAGGGCCGCGGCCTCCTCGCGCCGCCGCCGGCGGGCCTCCGAGCGGAACCAGTCGAGCGCCGTCGTCCGCGCGATGCCCAGCAGCCAGGTTCGCGCGCTCCCGCGCCGTGGGTCGAACCGGCTCCAGAGGCGAAGCGCCTTCTCGAACGTCGAGCTCGCGAGGTCCTCGGCGGTCTCGCGGTCGCGCGTCAGGTACAGCAGGTAGCCGTAGACGTCGTCCAGGTGCGCCTCGGCCGCCTCGGCGAGGCCGCCGGGCGGGCGCGTCGCGAGCGGCTGCTCGAGCGTCATCGCGTGCACGCCTTCTCTACGGCGCCGCCCGACCCTTTCGTCACACGTTCGTCTCTAGGGCGCTTCGGCGCCCTCGCCGACGCGCTGCGCCTCGGCCTCGCGCAGCTCGATGCGGCGGATCTTCCCCGTGAGCGTCTTCGGGAGCGAGGCCACGAACTCGACGCGCCGCGGGTAGTGGTACGCGGAGAGACGTGTTCGCACGTGCTGCTGGATCGACGTCGCGGTCTCGTCGCTCGGCTCGTGGCCGTCCGCGAGCACGACGAACGCCTTGACGACGTTGCCGCGCCGCTCGTCCGGAGAGGCGACCGCCGCCGCCTCGGCGACGGCCGGGTGCTCGAGGCAGGCGGACTCGACCTCGAACGGCCCGATCCGGTAGCCCGCCGCGATGATCACGTCGTCCGCGCGGCCCTCGTACCAGACGTACCCGTCCTCGTCCATCCGCGCCGCGTCCTTCGTGTGGAACCACTCGCCGCCGAACGCCTCGAGCGCCGCGGCCTCGTTGTTCCAGTAGCCGAGCGGGTAGTGCGGGTTGCTCCGGGCGCGGAGGCAGATCTCGCCGCGCTCGCCCACGGGCAGCGGCCGCTCGTCCTCGTCGAGGATCGCGACGTCCCACCCAGGGGTCGGCCTCCCCATCGACCCTTCGCGGACGTCCATGAAGGGGAAGTTCGCGCACAGCGGGTAGCTCTCGGAGAGCCCGTAGTAGTCGAGGACCGTGACGCCGAACTGGCGTCGGAACCAGCGGATCGCCTCCGGGTTGAGCGGCTCCCCTGCGGCGCAGACGATGCGGAACTCCTGCGGGTACCGCGTGCCGGCGTCGTCGATCGACATCATCGAGCGAATCGCGGTCGGGGTGCCGAAGACGTTCGTCACCCGGTACTTCGACAGGAACGCGAGTTGCTTGTGCGCGTCGAAGCCGCCCGCGCGCTCGTACACGACCTGAACCGCCCCGTACCGCCACGGCCCGAAGAGGGGCGCGATGCCCGCGACCCAGGCCCACTCCCCCATGCCGTGGAACCGCTCGCCGTCCTGCACGTCGTGGCAGAGCTCGAACTCGTTGTGCCCGAGGAGATAGCGGTGCGCGTGGAGGATCCCCTTCGCGAGACCTGTCGTCCCCGACGTGTAGTAGAGCTGCGCAGGGTCGTCGGCGGCGGTGTCCACCGGGATGAACGCGGGGTCTCCGGAGGCGATGAGGTCGTCGTCGAGGACGAGGACGTTCTCGACCGGAAGGCCGAGCGTCTCGACGCGTTCGGCGTTCTCCGGGTTCGTGACGAGCACCCGCGCTTGCGAGTCGGTCACCCGATGACGGATCCCGTCGTCCCCGTAGAGCACCGAGAGCGAGAGGAGGATCGCCCCGGCCTTGAACGTCCCGAGGAAGGCGGCCGCGGTCTCGGGCCTCGGAGTGAGGAGCATCGCGACGCGGTCGCCCACCTCGACGCCGTGCTGCCGCAGCACGTCTGCGAGCCGGTTGCTCGCATCCTGGAGCTCGCCCCACGCGACCTGCCGCTCGTCCCCGCGGTAGTCCTCCCACAGCATCGCGAGCTTGTCGGGCGAGTGCTTGTCGCAGACGTCCTGCGCGATGTTGTAGCGCTCCGGGACGACCCACGCGTGGGCGGCGACGGCCTCGTCGTAGCTCGAGAACCGGCTGTGTGAGGACACGGACGCTCCTGTCGACGGCGTTGGCGCTCCGAAGTGTCGCTCATCTCGACTCGACGTGCGAGGCCGCGTCGGCCTGCGCCTCGCCGAACAGGACTTCCCAGCGCGCCAGGAGCTCGTCGAGCTCCTCGCGGGCCGCCGTGTAGGTCGCCAGGAGGTCCATGTCCGTCCAGTTCTCCGCGAGGCGCGCCTCGAGCTCCGCAACACGCGGTTCGAGCTCGGTGATCCGCTTCTCGACGCGGTCGAGCTCCGACGGTCGCCGGGCGGTGGGCTTCGGCTTTGCGCCGCGCGTGCGGGGGGTCCTCACCGGCGTCGGCGCCTGCGCGGCCTCCTCGCCGCGCTCGCGGACGAGGTCGGCCCATCCTCCGTCGTACGAGCGCAAGGTGAGGTCCTCGACGGCGACGATGCGGTCGGGCACGGCGTCGAGGACGGCGCGGTCGTGCGAGACGAGGAGCACCGTCCCGGGGAACGCCTCGAGCGCCGCCTCGAGCGCCTCGCGGCTCTCGAGGTCGAGGTGGTTCGTCGGCTCGTCGAGCACGAGCAGGTTCGCCCCCGAGGCGACGACGAGCGCGAGCGCGAGACGCCGCCGTTCGCCCCCCGAGAGCACCGACACCTGCTTCTCGTGCGTCTCCCAACCCGAGAAGAGGAAGCGGCCGAGGAGGTTCTGCGCCTGCGGTCGCGGAAGCTTCGTCTCGGCGGCGGTGACGTCGAGGATCGAGCCGTGCTCCGGGAGCTCCGCCTCGTGCTGGGAGAAGTACGCGGGGACGACGCCGTGGCCGACCTTGACGCGACCCTCGTCCGGCTCGCGCTGGCCGAGGAGCGTCTCGAGCAACGTCGTCTTGCCCGAGCCGTTGGGCCCGACGAGCGCGACGTGCTCGCCGCGCTCGAGGACGAGCGAGGCGCCGTCGAGCAGAAGCTTGTCCCCGGCCGAGACGACCAGCGCCTCCGCCTCCAGCACGATCCGCCCCGAGCGCGCCGGCTTGAGGAACTCGAAGCCGAGCGTGCGGCGGCGCTTCGTCATCGCCTCGAGCTCGCGGGCCGCCGCCCGGCGCTCCTTCTCGAGCCGCCCGATCTGCGTGAGCTTCGCCTGCGCCTGCTTGGCCTTCGACTTCTTGTAGCGGAACCGCGCGACGAAGCGCTCGAGCCGCTCGATGTCGTCCGAGACGCGGTCGAGCTGGGTCGCGGCGGCCGACGCGCGGGCTGCCTTCTCGCGGCGCCACGCGTGCCACGGGCCGTCGAAGAAGAACGGCTTCGGCCCGCCGAGCTCGAGGACCGCCGTCGTGACCGCCTCCAGGAACCAGCGATCGTGCGCGACCAGGATCACCGCCGCGTCGAGCGAGGTGAGCTCACGCTCGAGCCACTCGAGGCTCTCGACGTCGAGGTGGTTCGTCGGTTCGTCGAGGAGGAGGAGATCAGGATCGGCGGAGAGCGCGCGGGCGAGCGAGGCGCGCGTGAGCTCGCCGCCCGAGAACGTGTCGAGTGCGCGGTCGAGGTCGTCGTCCGAGAAGCCGAGGCCGCGCACGATCGAGGCCGCGCGGTCGCGCCACGCCCAGCCGCCCGCGTGCTCGAGGCGCGCCTGCGCCTCGCTGTAGCGGCGAAGCGTCGAGTCCGCATGGTCGCCCGACGCCATCGCCTCCTCGAGCCGCCGGAGCTCGTCCTCGATCGCGACGAGGTCGCCGGCGCCGGACAGCGCATACTCGCGGAGGGTCAGCCCCTGGCCGCGCGGCGGCCGCTGGTCGTGCAGCGCGACGCGCGTGTCCTTCGCGAATGCCAGCTCGCCGCCCTGGAGCGAGGTCTCTCCCATGATCGCGCGTAGCAGGGTCGTCTTGCCCGCGCCGTTCGGGCCCGCGAGCGCGAGGCGGTCACCGCGGCGCAGGCGGAACGAGACCCCGTCGAAGAGAGGGTCGCCGGAGAGCTCCTTGCGCAGGCCCGATGCGATGAGGACGGCCATCCGCACAAGAGTGCCGACGAAATGTGCGGTCGAGTAAGGACCGCGTGTCGTCGCCACACGAATCGGGTACTGATCGTTCATGGCAACGGACTCGATCGTCATCGTCGGAGGCGGCCTCGCGGGCGGGCGGCTCGCGGCCGAGTACCGGGAGAGCGGCGGCGAGGCGGACGTCACGATCCTCGCCGCGGAGCCCTACCCGCCGTATCACCGCCCACCGCTGACGAAGGGGTTCCTGCGCAAGGAGCAGGACCGAGACTCGACGCTCCTGCAGCCGCTGCCCAACTGGGAGGAAGCCGTCGTCGAGCTCCGGCTCGAGACGCCCGTCGAGGCGATCGACCCGGATGAGCACGAGGTCGAGCTCGCCGGCGGCGAGCGGATCGGCTACGGGACGCTCGTGGTCGCGACCGGCGCCCGGCCGCGCGAGCTGCCGATCCCCGGCGCCGACCTCGTCGGCGTCCACACGTATCGCACGCTCGCGGACGCGGAAGCCGTGTCGGCCGCCGCCGACGAGGCCCATGCTGCGATCGTCGTCGGTGGCAGCTTCATCGGCTCGGAGACCGCAGCCTCGCTGCGCTCGCGGGGCCTCGCGGTCACGCAGGTCGAGATGGGCCCGACGCTGATGCCGCAGCTGCGGTGCCCCGACCTCTCGGCGGAGCTCGTCGAGCTCTACCGCGAGGAGGGCGTCGACGTGCTCCTCGAGACCCAGATCGAGGAGCTGACCGGCAACGGCCGCCTGCTCACCGGAGCGCGCACGAACGGCGGCCGGACGGTCGAGGGCTACCTCGCGATCGTCGGCGTCGGCGTCGCTCCGAACGTCGAGCTCGCCGAGGTCGCGGGCGCCGAGGTCGACGACGGGATCGTCGTCGACGAGCGGTTCGAGACGTCGCTGCCGGACGT
>JBKPNM010000146.1:0-22559 GCA_046732615.1 Actinomycetota bacterium
GTGCTCCGCCCGGGCGACGCGACCGCGATGGGCGGCGACCCGGTGCTGACCGACGAGCCGGGCTGGGCCGGGGCGCCGATCGCGGCCGTGGCCGCCGATACGCCCGAGGCCGCGGCGGCGGGGCTCGCCGCGCTCGCACCGGAGTACGAGACGCTGGCTCCGCTCGACGTCGACACCGGCCTCGAGGAGCAGCGGTTCACCGAGGAGGCGCGCGAGACGGTCCGCGGCGACCCCGACGCCGGCCTCGCGGCGGCCGACGCGCGCGTCGAGCTGACGTGCGAGACGCCGGCCCACGTCCAGTCGCCGCTCGAGCCTCATGCCGCCGTCGCGCGCTGGGACGGCGACTCGCTGACGGCCTGGGTCTCCACGCAGGGGATGTTCGACGCGCGAACCGAGCTCTCGAGGCGCTTCGGCCTGCCGCCCGAGCGGGTGCGGGTCATCTCGGAGTTCATCGGCGGTGGCTTCGGCGCGAAGCAGGGAGCGGGCGTCGAGGCGCTCCTCGCGGCCGAGCTCGCCCGCGCGACCAGCCGCCCGGTGCGGCTCGCGCTCGGGCGCCACGAGGAGCAGGTCGTCGGCGGGCGCCGCTCGTGGACGAGACAGACGGTGACCCTCGGCGCCAAGCGCGACGGGACACTGACCGGGATCGAGCTCGCGGCGGTCGTGGCGATGGGCGCGGGCGGCTGGATCTTCCCCGTCGCCGAGCCTGCGCTCTCGATCTACGAGTGCCCGAACGTGCGCGCGATGGTCTTTCCCGTTCGCACGAGTCTCCGTGCCCAGAACGCGTTCCGTGCGCCAGGCGTGGTCGAGGGCGTCACCGTGCTCGAGCAGGCGATGGACGAGCTCGCCGATGCGCTCGGCCTGGACCCGCTCGAGCTCCGCCGCGCGAACCACGTCGAGCGGGACCAGGGATCGGACCTGCCGTACTCGAGCAAGCGCCTCCTGGCCTGCTACGACCGCGCCGCCGAGCTCGCGGGCTGGGGCCGCCGCGACGCCCTCCGGGAGCCCCGGGGGGACGGTCTCCTCCGCGGCATGGGCTGCGCGACGCAGATCTGGTGGGGTGGCGGCGGCCCGCCGGCGCACGCGACGGTCCGCCTCGACTCGGAGGCACACGCGCTCGTGACGACCGGGATCCAGGACATCGGCACGGGGACGCTGACGTCCGCCCGGATGGTCGCGGCGGAGGAGCTCGGCGTTCCGCTCGCGCACGTCGTCGCGCGCGGCGGCGACACGGCGCCGAACCTCTACGGCCCCGTCTCGGGCGGCTCGATGACGACGCCGGCGGTGATGCCGGCCGTGCGGAGCGCGGCAGGGAAGGTTCGGCGGACACTCCTGAGCCTCGCGGCCGACGTGCTCGAGATCGCGGCTGCCGACCTGACGATCGAGAACGGGAGGATCCGCTCACGCGACGGGGCTCTTGACGTCGACGTGATCGAGGTGACGGGCAAGCTCGGCAACGCCACGATCGACGGCACCGGCGCGCGCGGGCCCAACCCGGACGGCTTCCGCGTCAACACCTTCGGCTGCCAGATCGCCCAGGTTGCGGTCGACCCGGGAACCGGGGTCGTGACGGTCGAGCGCGTCGTCGCCGTCCACGACGTCGGCCGCATCGTCAACCCGCTCGCGGCCTCGAGCCAGGTCGAGGGCGGGGTCATCCAGGGCATCGGCTACGCGCTCTCCGAGGAGCTGGTCGTCGACCCGACCACGGGCATGCCCGTCAACGGGCACCTCGACGACTACAAGGTGCCGACGATCGCCGACGTGCCCGAAATCGTCGTCGACTTCCCGAACGTCGCCGACCCGAACCTGCCGAACCTCGGTGCGAAGGGCCTCGGCGAGCCGCCGATCGTGCCCACTGCTGCGGCGATCGCGAACGCGTTCGCGCACGCGACTCGGCGCCGCGCCGCGGCGCTGCCGCTGACGCCCGCCCGCGTGCTGGAGACGCTCGCGTGAGCGCCTACGCGCGGCCCGCCTCGCTGGACGAGGCCCTCGAGCTGCTGGCCGCGGACGGCTCCGTCCCCCTCGGCGGCGGCACGGACCTCGCCGGCCAGGTCGACCGCGGGATCCGGGAGCCTCTGACGCTCGTCGACCTCCGCGACGCGGGCCTTGCGACCATCGAGCGCGACGGCGACGGCGTCCGCATCGGTGCGGCCGTGACGCTCGCCGAGCTCGCCGCGTCGCCGCTCGTCGAGCCCTACGCTGCCGTCGCCGCCGCGGGTTCGCTCGCGGCCTCCCCGCTCCTGCGGAACGTCGGCACGGTGGGAGGCAACCTCTGCCAACACACGCGCTGCTGGTACTACCGGGGCGAGGAGTGGCACTGCTGGCTCGGCGGCGGGGACACGTGCTACGCCCAGATCGGCGACCACCGCAAGCACGGGCTCGAGCCGGGCGACTGCATCTCGGCGCACCCGTCCGACGTCGCGCCGGCACTGGCGGCCTGCGGCGCCACGGTCGAGGTCCGGTCGACCGCGGGGGCGCGCGAGCTGCCGCTGCTCGACCTCTACCGACGGCCGACCGAGGAGAACCGCTCGCTGCTCACGCTCGAGCCCGGCGAGCTCGTCGTCTCCGTGCGCCTGCCGGCGCCGCCCGACGCGTCGGCGTACCAGCGCCTCGGCGAGCGCGCCGCCTTCTCGTTCCCACTCGTCTCCGTCGCAGCGGCTCGGCGCCGCGACGAGGCGACGCTCGTCGCGGCCGGCGTCGCGAACGTCCCGCGGGCGCTCGACCCGTCCGACCCGCTCGCGGGTCTGCCCGGCAACCCGCAGTCGGCCTGGAAGCGCCGCGCCCTCGTGACGCTCGCCGAGCGGGCGCTCGCCGCCGTCAGCCCGGGGTCGTGACCGCGAGCACGCTCGCGAGGTGCACGAGGCGGAAAGCGCCGCGCTGAGCGCGGCGGCGGTCTCGCTCGTCCTCCGTCTGCGCCGCGACGTCCCAGAGGTCGCGCGTCGCGACGAGCAGCTCACGGATCTGCTCGGTCTCGGCGTGGTACCCGTTCGACCGCGCGTCGCAGGCGTTGATCGCGAGCTCGACGACGCCGTACGTGTCCGACGTGTGCCGGAGCCAGAGCATCGCGGAGGCCATCGTCAGGTACTGGTGGATCCGCAGGAACGTCACGGGATGCGAGAGCTCCGTCGCCCCCTGCGGCTTCCCCGGCGTGATCGGATCGATCCCGTCCGCGATCCGCGCGGACGTGTCGTGGAGGAGCGCGCGCAGCTGGGTGTCGTCGAGCCCGCTCGCCCGAGCCGTCCTCACGGCCATGAGCAGCGAGTTCGGCTGGCGGCCGTAGGGGTAGTCCGAGGCGTAGACGACCTGCTCGGGCGGGACGAGCCGGTAGAGGTCGAGCAGGTCGAGCGGGCTCCAGACCGAGGTGTCGAAGAAGACGCCCGCCCGGCCGGCGAAGTTCTCCGCCATCGCCGCGAGGTCGACGATCCCCGCATGCGCGACGATCAGCGCGGGCGGGCAGTGGCGGTCGAGCAGGCGGGCGAGGGAGTCTGCGATCGGCGGCAGGCCGCGGCCGCCGTGGATGAGGATCGGGATGCGACGTTCCGCCGCGAGGGCGAAGACCGGTTCGAGGCGAGGGTCGTCGGGCAGGAACCGCTGGGCGCGCGGGTGCAGCTTGATGCCGCGGGCGCCGAGGTCGATGCATCGCGTTGCCTCCTCGACCGGCCGCTCGTCGAGGTCGAGGCGAACGAACGGGAGGAGCTCCGACGGCGCGGCGGCAGCGTGCGCGAGCGTACGGTCGTTCGCGGCGGTGAAGGCCGGCCGGCGGTCGGGCTCGTCGAGGCAGAAGACGAACGAGCGGTCGATCCCGTACGCGCGCTGGATGGCGAGCAACTCGTCCCGTTCGCCCACCATGCCGTCGATGTCCTCGCCGAGATGCGTGTGGGCGTCGAAGACACGCACGTTGCGCGGCAGCTCGGCCCGCGCGAGAGCCGCGTAGCGCTCGAGCAGCCCGTTTGCGCGATCGATTGCCTCCACTCCGCTGAGTGTAAGGACGGTCAGGCGGCCCTGGCCGCGAGGACCCGCTCGACGAACGCGGCCTCCGGGACGGCACCCGCCCACGCGTAGCGGTCGTCGACGACGATTGCCGGGACCGCGTGGACGCCGTGGCGGTCGGCGTCCACGGCGAACTCCGACGCCTCGATCCCGCGCGCTGTGATCCGGGGCGACGCGAGTGCGAGTCGGTACGCCAGCAGCACGGCCGGCGGGCAGTGGGGTCAGGTCGGCGTGACGTAGACGTCGATGGTGACGTCGTCTTCCAGCGCGTCGAGCTTCGCGAGCGTCGCCTCCGTGAGCGACGGCTTCGCCCGACCCGCCTCGAGGATCCCGTGGACGAGCGTCGTCAGCTCGTAGCCGGCCGGCATCCCCAGGTACTCGAGGGCCCCGCCGATCGTCGTGCGCGGCCACGGGCCCGGGTCGTCGTGCTCGACCACCGTGAGCGACACCCGCTCCGACAGCGCGCAGACCGCCTCGACGAGGTCGCGCGTCAGCCCGTTCGAGTCGAGCTCACGGCCGCCGGCCGCGAGCAGCGTCACCGGGGTCGCCGTGGGGCCGAGCTCGAGCCCGACCTCGACGTCGCGCTCGAGCCCCTCGAGCACCGAGCGCACCGCCGCCTGCTCCCGCTCTCCTAGCACTGACCTCGAATTCACGGCGCGGGTGCCACCGCGACAGCCGGACGCGAAGCGGCGGCCTTCAGGGATCTGCCCCGCCGAAGGCGGGGATCAAGCCGTGGCATTCGGCTCCTGCCGGATGCCACTTGGCGAGCGAGTCTTCAGCGCGGCGACCTTGTCGCCCAGGTACGCGAGGTAGGGCGCTGGGTCGATCGTCGGCGAGCCGGTGAGCCGCTCGATCGTCTCCTTCGGCGTCAGCTTGCGCCCGAGCGAGTAGAGGTTGTCGCGGAGCCAGTCCGAGAGCGGCAGCAGCTCTCCGGCCGCCAGCTGGGCGTCCAGGTCCGGCAGCGCGTTGCGCACGACGTGCCAGATCTGCAGCGAGATCACGTTCCCGAGCGCATACGTCGGGAAGTACCCGATGCCGCCGCCCGACCAGTGGACGTCCTGGAGCACGCCTCTCGCGTCGTCCGGCACGTCGATCCCGAGGAACTCCTTCATCCGCGCGTTCCAGATCTCGGGCAAATCGTCGAGCGCCACCGTGCCCTCGACGATCTCCTGCTCGAGCTCGAAGCGCAGGATGATGTGGAGGCTGTAGGTCGTCTCGTCGGCGTCGACGCGGATGAGCCCCGGCTGGGCGCGGTTGATCGCGCGCACGAACCGGTCGAGGTCGACGTGGCGCAGGCCCGGGAAGGCTTCCTGGAGCGGCTCGTACCAGTGCTCCCAGAAGCTGCGGCTGCGGCCGACGAGGTTCTCCCAGGTGCGGCTCTGCGACTCGTTGACCCCGAGCGAGGGCGCGCCGCCGAGCGGTGAGCGGAGCAGCGACTCGGCGATGCCATGCGCGTAGAGCCCGTGGCCGGCTTCGTGCAACGTCGACCAGATCGACTCGAGGTCGTCCGGCTGGTAGCGCGTCGTGAGGCGCACGTCGCGGTTCGAGAACGACGTGCAGAAGGGATGCGCCGTGGGGTCGAGCCGCCAGGAGCCGTCCTCGAAGCCCATCGTCGCGAGGATCCGCTCCGCGATCGCACGCTGCGCATCGGGCTCGAAGTCGCCGGTGAGGAACGAGGCATCGACCTCGGGCGCGGCGGCGACGAGCTCGGTGAGAGCGGGTCGGAGCGCCGCGAAGACGTCGCGTACCTCGGTCGTCAGCATCCCGGGCTCGTAGTCGTCGAGCAGCGGCGTATACGGGCTGTCCGACCACTCGAAGCACTCGACGTACCGGCGCTTCAGCTCCACGTTCGTGCGCAGGTACGGCAGGAAAGACTCGAAGTCGCTCGTCCTTCGTGCCTCGACCCAGGCGTGGTGGCCGCGCGCCGCCTGCAGCGTCATCTCGGCGCGGAGCTCCGACGGCACGCGCCGAGCCTTCTCCCAGTCGCGCCGGGTCACGCGGACGAGGCTTTGGTCGTCGGAGTCGTACGCGAGCGACTCGACCTCCGGCTCGGCCGCGTCGAGCAGCCGTCCGATCTCGTCGTCGGTGAAGCGCTCGTGCGCGATACGGCCGACCGTCGACAGCTGCTCGGCGCGCGACTCGGTCCCTCGCGGAGGCATCGTCACGCGCTGGTCCCACCCGAGCACGCCCGCCGCCCGGCTCAGATCGGAGACCTCGGCGAGTCGCGTCCTGAGCTCGTCGAGCGCCGCGGCCATTCGTCTCACCCTACCCACCCAACACCCACGCGCCGCGCCGCAATCCTTCGTCTAGGCTCGTTCGGATGCGGGACATCCTGATCATCGGCGACACCCAGCGGAGCGCGGAGCTCCGCCACGAGATCCCGGTCGACATCGTCGACACGTTCCTCTACGCCGAGGTAGATCGGCGTCGCGTCTCGATCGTCTGGAGCATCGAAGGCGACCGCATCGCGGCCGTCGACCCCTCGATCGAGATCCTCCACTCGGAGACGTTCCCGATCGACGACCTCATCCGTGACGGAGTCGACTTCTACGCCCTCGCGCCCGCGAACGTCGTCCGGCAGGTCGCGTCGCTCGGGCTTCGAAGCGCCAGCGTGCCGGGCGACTTCCCCCTTCGGTTCGCCGATCCGCTGCGTGCCGCGGGAGTCGAGCTCGTCGTCGACCAGCGGCTGTTCGACGACCGTCGGCGCCGCAAGACGGCGTTCGAGCTCGAGGGCATCCACCGCGCGTCCCGCGCAGCCGAGGCGGGGACCGCCGCGATCGCGGCGCTGCTCGCCCGGTCCGAGCCCGGCGACGGCGGACGGGTCGTCGACGGTGAACCGCTGACGTGCGAGGCGCTGCGCGAGGCGGCGATCGCCGTCTTCGCCGCGGCCGGCTGCCGCGGCGACGATCTCATCGCAGCCGCCGGGCCGCAGTCGGCCGACGGCCACGCCGTCGGATCCGGTCGCGTCGCGAACGACGACGTGATCGTGTGCGACCTCTTTCCCCAGGACGTGGAGAGCGGCTGCTTCGCCGACATGACGCGGACGTTCACGGTCGGGACGCCCGATCCGGAGATCGTCACCTGGCACGCGCAGACGCGCGACGCGCTCGAGCTCTGCGAGGGCCTCGTCCGACCGCGAGCCGACGGCGCGGCCGTCTGGCGGGCCGTCTGCAGCTTCTACGAGGAGCTCGGCCATCCGACCGGCCAGTCGAAGCCAGAGGGCACGGTGCTGCGCGAGGGGTTCAACCACGGGCTCGGCCACGGGGTCGGGCTCGAGGTCCACGAGGCGCCGACGCTCGCGAAAGCCGGCCAGGAGCTGGTCGCGGGTGACGTGATCACGCTCGAGCCAGGGCTCTACCGCCACGGGTTCGGCGGCGTCCGGCTCGAGGACACGCTCGTCGTGACGGACGACGGCTGCGAGGCGATCACGGACTTTCCGTACGGGCTCGATCCCGCGGCGGCGGTGGTGGAAACGGCCCGATGAGCGACCACGCGATCTCGACCCTGCTCGACGAGGAGCGTCGCTTCCCGCCCGACCCCGCATTCGCCGCCCAGGCGAACGCGAAGCCCGAGATCTACGACCGCGACGCCGACGCGTTCTGGGAGGCGGAGGGCCGCGAGCGCGTGTCGTGGTTCGAGCCGTTCACGACTCTCTCCGAATGGGAGCTGCCGTACGCGAAGTGGTACCTCGGCGGCACCCTCAACGTCGCCTACAACTGCGTCGATCGCCACGTCGAGGCGGGGCTCGGCGGCCGCGTCGCCTACCACTGGGAGGGAGAGCCGGGGGACACGCGCACGATCACCTACGCCGACCTCCAGCGCGACGTCGTCCGGATGGCGAACGCCCTCAAGGAGCTCGGCGTTCGCAAGGGGACGCCCGTCGCCATCTACATGGGGATGATCCCCGAGCTGGCCGTCGCGATGCTCGCTTGCACGCGCCTCGGGGCACCGCACACGGTCGTCTTCGGCGGGTTCTCTGCCGACTCGCTCTCGGGGCGCATGGCCGACATGGGCTGCGAGGTGCTCGTCACGCAGGACGAGGCCTGGCGGCGCGGCAAGCCCGTGCCCCTGAAGGAGACCGCCGACGAGGCGATGGCGGCCGCGTCGGGCGTCCACTCCTGCCTCGTCGTGCGCCGCACCGGAAACGACGTGCCGATGACGGCGGGTCGCGACCGGTGGCTCCACGAGCTCGACGTCTCGGACGACCCGGCGACCTGTGCGTGCGAGTCGATGGGCTCCGAGGACCTCCTCTTCCTCATGTACACGTCCGGCACGACCGCGAAGCCGAAGGGCATCGTCCACACGACTGCCGGGTACCTCGTCGGCGCAGCCACGACCCACCACTACGTCTTCGACCTGAAGCCCGAGACCGACGTCTACTGGTGCGCCGCCGACATCGGCTGGATCACCGGGCACAGCTACATCGTCTACGGGCCGCTCTGCAACGCGACGACGTCAGTCCTGTACGAGGGGACGCCCGACTTCCCCGACCACGCCCGCTGGTGGTCGATCGTCGAGCGCTACGGCGTGACGATCCTCTACACCGCGCCGACGGCGATCCGCGCGCACATGAAGTGGGGGCCCGAGCACGCGGCGAAGCACGACCTCTCGTCTCTCCGTCTGCTCGGCTCGGTGGGCGAGCCGATCAACCCCGAGGCGTGGATCTGGTACCAGCAGCACGTCGGCGGCGGCCGCTGCCCGGTCGTTGACACGTGGTGGCAGACGGAGACCGGGATGATCCTCATCACGCCGCTTCCCGGCGTCACGACGACGAAACCCGGTTCGGCGACGAAGCCGTTCCCCGGCGTCGTGGCAGGCGTCCTCAACGAGCAGGGCGAGCGGGTCGAGCAGGGCGGCGGCTACCTCGTGCTCGAGCGCCCCTGGCCGGCGATCACGCGCGGGATCTTCCGCGACGACGGGCGCTTCCGCGCGACGTACTGGGAGCGCTTTCCCGGCTTCTACTTCGCAGGCGACGGCGCGCGGATCGACGAGGACGGCGACTTCTGGCTGCTGGGGCGCGTCGACGACGTGATGAACGTGTCGGGCCACCGGATCTCGACGATCGAGGTCGAGTCGGCCCTCGTCGACCATCCGAAGGTTGCCGAGGCGGCCGTCTGCGGCCGCTCCGACGCGGCCACGGGGCAGGCGATCGTCGCCTACGTGACCTTGAAGGGCGGCGAGGAGGGGTCCGTCGAGATGCTCGACGTCCTCCGCGATCACGTCTCGCACAAGATCGGGGCGATCGCGAAGCCGGCGAACATCGTCTTCACGCCGGAGCTCCCGAAGACGCGCTCTGGCAAGATCATGCGCCGCCTGCTCCGCGACGTCGCCGAGCACCGTCCGCTGGGCGACACGACGACGCTCGCAGACCCCGCGGTCGTGAGCGAGATCGCCGACCGCGCCGCTGGCGGCTCCGCCGACGACGCGTAGCGTGGGGCACATGGTGTCCGACTTGAAGTCGGACACCAGTCGTGCCGGCCTCGGCCCTCAGCCGGAGACCTGCGTTCCGGGCTGCTGCTCGGTGAGTGCCGTCGCGAACGCCGCCACGGTGCGGTCGATGTCCTCGGTCGTCGTCCGCCAGTTCGAGACGGAGAGCCTGATCGCCGCTCGGCCCTCCCAGACCGTCCCGCTCATCCACGCCTCGCCGCTCGCCTGTACGTCAGTGAGCACGGCGCGGGTCGTCTCGTCGTCGCCGAACCGGAACAGCACCTGGTTCAGCACGACCTCGTTCAGCACCTCGCAGCCGGGCAGTTCGGAGATTCGCTCGGCGAACCGCCGCGCGTGCGCGCAGGTTCGTTCGACGAGATCTGCGAGCCCCGAGCGTCCCAGCTGGCGGATCGCCGCCCAGACGGGCGCGGAGCGCGCACGCCGCGAGAACTCGGGGCTGTAGCCCATCGGGTCGCGGATCGCCGCCTCGCCCGCGACCTCGAGATACGGAGCGGCGTACTCCATGGCCGCCGCGTGGTCGGCCGAATGCGCACAGAGGGCGATCCCGCAGTCGTATTGCACGTTGAGCCATTTGTGTGCATCCGTCGCCCACGAATCGGCCTGGTCGTGACCGGTCACGAGGTGCGCGAGCGACGGCGCGGCCGCCGCCCAGAGGCCGAAGGCCCCGTCGACGTGCACCCACGCATCCACCCGGCGAGCCGCGTCGACGATCGCGGGAAGATCGTCGAACGCACCGGTGTTGACCTCGCCGGTTTGGGCGCAGACGATCGTCGGCACGCCGCGCTCGAGCGCGTCCGTCAGCGCCGAGGTGTCCATGCGCCCCTCGCCGTCGGTCGGCAGGACGACCTCGTGCTTGCGGCCGATTCCGAGCAGCCGGAGCGCGCGCGCGACCGTCACGTGACGCTTCGCGCCCACGACGACCCGCAGCGGCGGCGCGCCCGCGAGCCCGCGCTCGGGGAGGTCCCAGCCCGCGCGCCGGTAGACGCCGTGCCGGGCGGCGGCGAGGCAGGTGACGTGCGCCATCTGGCAGCCGGTGACGAAGGCGAAGGAAGCGTCGCGGGGGAGGCCGACGAGCTCGAGCACCCAGCGCCCCGCGACCGCCTCGAGCGCCGACATCGCAGGGGTCGGCTCGGCGAGGCATGTGTTCTGATCCCAGGCGGAGACGAGCCAGTCGACCGCGGTCGACGCCGGGAGCGCGCCGCCGATGACGAAGCCGAAGTACCGGCCGGACCCCATCGCGACGATGCCCTCGTCCGCGTCTCGTGCGAGCTCCTCGACGACCTCGAGCGGGTCGCTCGGGCCGTCGGGAAGCGGCCGGTCGAGCAGCTCGAGCATCGCGCGGTAGTCGCGCTGCGCTCCGACGGCTCTGGTGTCGAGGCTGGCGACGTACTCGCCGGCGAGCTCGCCAGCGCGTGCGAGGACGTCTCGCTCCGTCACGCCGCGAGTCTACGCCGCGACTGGACCCGGGCGGCGCCGCTCGCCGACGGCGCCGCCCCAGTTCTCCCCCTTAACGCTTAGGGCAGAGCATCACGAGGTTGAGGCCGCCCCAGGCGTACGAGTAGTTGGCGCAGCCGACCTTGGACGAGATGAACTCCCGCACGTTTTGGTTGTTGGTGATCACCAGCGGCGACTGGTTCCGCGTGATGTCGATGTCGAGACTGCCGTAGGCCCGGTACCGCGCGTCGCCCGTGAGCCGTGCCGCCGCGTCCATCTTCTTCTGGTACGCGGGCACGTTGAAGTACGAGGTGTTGATGTTGTTCTTCGCGACGATCGTTCGGCCGTCGAGCAGGATGTTGATGAAGTCGTACGGGTCCGGGTAGTCCGCGAACCAGCCGATCGAGTACATGTCGAACGGCTCGCCGCGTGTCCCCGTCTTGTCGATGAGCACGGCGAACGTATAGGGCTTCACCTCGACGTCGAGCCCGATCGCCTTCAGGTTCGCCTGCACCATCTGCCCGGTGTTGACGCCGAGCTGGTCGTTGGTCGTGTACATCACGACCTTGCCCGTCGTGCCGCCGAGCAAGGCCTTCGCCTTCGCGATGTTCGGCCGGTCGACCGGGTAGATGTTCGCGTTCCTGTACCCCGGGATCCCCGGCGGGAGGATCTGCTCGTTCGGGGTTCCCGCGTTGAGCCCGGCCAGGCGCGTGAGCGCGGGCCGGTCGACCGCATGTGCGACCGCCTGTCGCATCTTGACGTCCTTGAAGAAGCCGCGCGAGGTATTGAGCGCGAAGTAGCTGATCGAGTTCGACGGGTGGACGAAGTAGCGGCCCTTGTTGATGCCGAACTCCTTGGTGAGCTGCGTGTGCGCAGCGGTCGGGAGCGAGTAGAGGTCGAGATCCGCCTCGCCCTTCCGTACCTGGAGGTAGCTCGCCTGCTCCCCCACTTCGACGGTGACGCGGATCACGTCCCAGATCTGCTTGCGGGTGCCGCCGTAGTAGGGGTTCTTGCGAAGAACGATCTGTGAGCCCTTGCTCTTGCTCGAGATGTAGTACGGGCCCGCACCCGGAGGCGTGTTGACGCCCTTCGCGTCGATGGGCAGGTTCGGAGGGATCGCGCACATGAAGTTCATCGCCATGCGCGAGATGAAGTCGGGCGCCGCCTTCGTCAGCCGGATCGTGAGCTTGTTGCCCGACGTCGTGACGCCGGAGGGCCGGGTCGCCTTTCCGGCCATGACCTTGTCCGCGCCGACGACGTCGCTGAAGAACGTCGCAGCCGGCGACTGCATCTTCGGGTTGAGCGCCCGCTCGATCGCCCGGACGTAGCTCGCGGCAGTGACGGGTGTCCCGTCCGAGAACCGGAACCCGCTGCGCAACGTGTAGGTGTACGTCTTGCCGTTCCCCGAGATCTTCGGGAAGCCGGTTGCGACCTCGGGATACAGCCGTGCGCTCGCCCTTCCGGGCTTGTCCGGGTAGCCGAGAAGCATTGCGCACGTCGCGGCTTCGAGGCGCCAGCCGTAGAAGTCGTAGTTCAGCGCGGGGTCGAGGTACGTGATGTCGGTCGAGTTGACGTTGAGCCGCAGCACGCGCTCCTCGGTCGCCGAGCGTCCCTCCGGCGCCGCGAGGAACGCGGACGCGAGCAACGCCACCCCGACGAGGAAAAAGAGTGCAGAGACGATCCGCCGCATGAAGCCCCTCCTGTCTCGGTTGTCCGCGTCGGAGGATGGCGCCGGCGCCTCAAGGCCGCTCAACGTCCTCCCGTCCCCCGGCGCGCGCCGACTATGCAACATCGGGCACATGAAATGCAAGAGCACGCGCAGAGTGGCGCACGCGACGGTCGCGGCGAGTGCCGAACTCGAACGCATCGTCGAGCGGCAGCGCCCCTTCGTTCCGCCCACCATTGACCGACAGACGACGTGGCCGCGGATGTGATGCGACCCTCAGTCGTGTGGCCGCTCCCGGAGTCCCGTCTCGAGCGCCTCCTCGAGCTCCAGCTCACCGCCTGCCTCCCAGAGGTCGTCGAAGTCCTCGAGGTCACGGAGGGGTCCGAGCATGCCTTCGACGTAGGGCTGCAGGTCCGGCGCGAGTGAGAGCGACGTCGCAGCGCGCGCGTGTTCAGCCGCCGACCAGAGGACGACAGCATCGCGGCGTCTCGTCGGCGCGGACGCCATCGCGAGCACGATCAATGACTCGACCAAGAATCTCGGCTCGAACTGTCGCTCGGCCACGAGCTCGCTCACTCGCGCGATCGCAGCTCGCGCGTCGTCGTGCTCGCCTAGAGCCACGTGCGCCAGTGCCAGCTGTTCCACGATCCATGCCTCCAAGTACGCGTCTCCCACCCCTTGGATGACGGAGATCATGCGTCGAGCCCGATCGCGGGCTTCGTCGGCGCGGCCGAGCGAGAGGTCCGTGGGAATGATGTTGAACGCGAATGCAGCGGCGTTGCGCTGGTCGCCGACCTCCGATGCGGCGAGCGCAGCCTCCGAATACAGATCACGTGCTCGCGCGGCATTGTTCGCCGACGTGCATGCCGCGCCCAGGCCGTTTAAGGCTTGGCCCAGTGAGTAGCCGTCGCCCGACCGGCGCGCGAGAGCGACGGCCTCCTCCAACAGTGGTTGCTGGCTTTCCGGAGTGCACCCGCCAAACCAGACGCGAAGTGTGGCGGATCCAGCTAATGCCCTCGCGGCGACTGCGTCGTCGCCGACCGCGGCCGCGATCGCGTAGGCGTTCTCGAGCTCGGCCGTCGCCTCGCTGATGCGTCCCAACCGGGCGGCGAAAAATCCACGTGCGTAGCAGGCCTGCGCGCGCAAGCGATCGTCCGTCACCTGCGCATCGAGAAGAAGTTCGAAGGGGGATCCCCACGGGCCCCGCGCATCGAAGAAGTCGAGCGCCGCGAGGATGAGTCTGACCTCCTCGTCGACCCTCCCGCGCATCCGGCATTCCCTCACTCCGGCCGTGACGTTCGCGCGCTCCGTCTCGAGCGTGGCGAACCACTCCAGCTGGTCGCGGTCGATCCAATACCGGCCCACATCGCCGACCACCGCTTGAAGCCACTCGAGAAACGCCTCGAACACCGCTTCGCTCTCCGCCTCGGTGGCGGAGAGCTTTTGGTGCGCGTACTCGCGAATCGTTTCGAGCATCCAGTAGCGGTCGTGGCCGGTGTCGTCGTAACGGTGACGCAGGAGGCTCTTGTCGAGCAGTGACTCGATCAGGTCGAGGCTTGCACCGGCGACACGCTCGGCGGCGTCCGGCGTGCAGCCGCCCGCGAAGATGCTGAGCGCGCGCAGTGCCCGCTGCTCGTCCGAGTCGAGCAGGTCGTACGACCAGGAGATGGTCGCCTCCAGCGTCCGTTGTCGCTCGTCGACGTCGTGGTCGCGTGTGGCGAGAAGATCGAGGCGCTCGTCGAGCCGCCGGCGGATCGTCGTCGGGGACAGCATGCGCGTGCGAGCGGCGGCGAGCTCGATCGCGAGCGGAAGGTCGTCGAGGCGTCTGCAGAGCTCGCGGATCGTGTCGTCGAGCGGCACCTGGACGCCGGCGGCGTGGGCGCGGTCGACGAAGAGCTGTTCGCCGTCGGCGTGCGAGAGGGGTGGCACGGGCCAGCCCGTCTCCGCTGCGACGCGGAGACGTTCGCGGCTGGTCACGAGCAGCGTGAGAGTGGGGCAGCCGCCGAGGAGCGCCGCCACCTCGGCGGCCGCCTCGGGGAGCAGGTGCTCTGCGTTGTCGAGCAGGAGCAGCGTCTTCTTGCCGAGCAGCGTCTCGGCGATCGTCTCGGCCGGCGGCTGCCCGGGTCGTTCGCGGATCCCGAGCGTCTGCGCGAGGGTCGGTATCACGAGGGCGGGGTCGCGGAGTGGTGCGAGGGGGATCCAGGTAACCCCGTCGGGGAACGTGTCACGTGCTTCGGCGGCGGCCTGGAGGGCGAGGCGGGTCTTGCCGGTGCCGCCGGGGCCGGTGAGGGTGAGCAGCCGGGTGTCCGGGTCGGTGAGCAGCGCGACCACCTCGGCGAGTTCGTGTTCGCGGCCGAGGAAGGGTGTGGCGGGGACGGGAAGGGTGAGGCGGTAGAGCGATGTGAGCGGGGGGTGCTCAGCGTCTCCGAGCTGGTAGATGCGTTCGGGCGCGTCGAAGTCCTTGAAGCGGTGATTGCCGAGGTCTTTCAGCGCGACGGCGCCGTCGAGCAGCTCGGCGGTTTGGCGCGAGAGGACGACTTGGCCGCCGTGCGCAGCGCTCATGATCCGGGCGGCACGGTGGACGTCGATGCCCAAATACTTGGGCGTGTGCAATGCGGGCTGGCCGGTGTGGATCCCGACGCGGATCCGGATCGGCCCGCCGTCCAACCCCGTCATCGCCTCCCTCACCGCGCCGACGGCGGCCCGAGCCGACGCGAAGGCGTAGAAGAACGCGTCGCCTTCCGCATCCACCTCGTAACCGTCGTGTCTCGCACACGCCTCGCGCACGACCCGCCGGTGCTCGGCCAACGCACGGCCGTACGCCTCCACTCCGAGGTGCTCGAGCAGCCGCGTGGAGCCCTCGATGTCGGTGAACACCAACGTCACCGTCCCCGACGGCTGAGCTACGGCAGCCACAGCCGAATTCTCGCGTCAGCGCGGGCAGCGCTGCAATCTCAGAAGCGCATACACGTCGGCATTTTCGGGTTTCTTGGTGACCCTCTGGGCTACGCGGCCAGCAGCGGCTCGAACCTAGCCGGGTCGTCGAATGGCCCGATCAGCGCCAGGCGCAGCCCGCTGCCGAGGATGTCGGCGGCAACCCGCTGCACGTCCTCGGCCGTGACGGCGTCGAGGCCGGCCATGACCTCCTCCGGCTCCACGGCGCGGCCCTCGAGAAGTTCGCGGCGGAGGCCGAACATGATCGTCGCGTGCGGGCTCTCGAGGCCGAGCACGAAGCGACCCTTCGCGAACGCGCGGGCCTTCTCGAGCTCCTCGGCCGGGACGGCCTCGCTGACGATGCGGCGGAGCTCGGCGACGATCGTCTCGACTGCCTCGTCGATGCGGTTCAGGTCGACGCCGCCCTGCGCCGAGAGCGTGCCGGCGTCGGCGTACGAGTTGTTGGCGCAGAAGACGTAGTAGGCGAGCCCGCGGCGCTCGCGCACCTCGGTGAAGAGTCGCGACGACATGCCGCCGCCGAGCACCGTGGAGAGGAGTTGGACGACGTACCGGTCGGGATGCCCGTGCGGGTAGCTGCGCGCGCCGACGACGACGTGCGCCTGGTCGGACTGCTTCGTGTGGAGCCGCACCGGACTGTCGTTCTCCGGCAGGACGACAGGATCCGGAGTGCCCGTCGATGCCGCGGCGATCGAGCCGAGCAGCTCCTCGAGCCGCTCGACGAGGTCGTCGCCGCTCTTCCCGCCGAGCCCGACGACCGTGCGCTCGGGCCGGTACCAGCGGTCGATGTAGTCGAGGAAGGTCTCGCGTGTCGCGCCGCGCACCGTCTCCTCGGTGCCGATGATGTCCCAGCCGAGCGGCTGGTCGCCGTAGACGTGCCGCTCCCACACGTTTCCGACGTACGAGCGCGGCGTGTCCGCGTACATGTTCATCTCCTCGACGATCACGCCCTTCTCGCGCTCGATCTCGTCGGCGTCGAAGCGGGAGTTGCGCAGCATGTCGACGAGGACGTCGAGCGCGACGTCGCGCGTCTCGGCGGCGCACTTGACGTAGTACCCCGTGAGCTCCTTGCCGGTGAAGGCGTTGAACTCGCCGCCGATCGCGTCGATCTCCGTCGCGATGTCGCGTGCGGTCTGCCGGCGCTCGGTGCCCTTGAAGAACATGTGCTCGGCGAAGTGGGCGACCCCGCTCTCCTCGCGCCGCTCGTAGCGCGAGCCGGCGGCGAACATCACGAAGCAGGAGACCGACTGCGCGTGCGACATCGGCGCGGTCAGCACGCGGGTGCCGTTGGAGAGCGTGGTGCGCTCGAAGGTCGCCACGCCGCGATGCTAGCCGCCGTCGGCGTCCGCGCCCCGCGACCACCAAGCTTCGAGCAGCTCGCGCTCGCGCTCGGGCGCGAGGCCGACGCCGTCCACGAGCTCGGCATCGGCAAGCGTCGCCGTCACGGTGTCGTCGAGGGGCCGCAACGTCAGTCCCGCTGCGCTCGCGCGCGACGTATCGACCTCCATGAAGTGCTGCCACCCCTCGGTGCCCGGGTCGATCCAGAGCGGCAGCTCCATCCACTGGCCGACGCCCTGCGCGGTCAGGAAGGCGTCGTCGACCTCGACCGCTCGGGCCGTCGCACCGGAGACGCGGCGCGCTGCGTCCACGACGGCTCCCATGGTCGAGTTGCCGGTGACGTTGTACGGGCCGGCGAGTTCCGACTCCGCCGCTCGGAGCATCCACTCGGCGAGGTCGCGCACGTCGACGAACTGCACGTGGCGCCAGGCCGGGCCGGGCACGAGCACGTCTCCGCCGCGCGCAATGCGATGCGGCCAGTACGTGAACCGACCCGTCGGGTCGTGCGGCCCGACGATGAGGCCCGCGCGGACGAGCGTCGCGCATCCCGGAAACGCGCGCTCCACCTCGCGCTCGGAGAGCGCCTTGAGCGCGCCGTAGTGCTCGCTCACCTCCTCCGAGCCCGGCGCGGAGAGCGTCGCGAGCGGCGCGGACTCGTCCACGACCTCCGCGAACGATTCGTAGACGGAGATGCTCGAGACGAAGACGTAGTGGCCGACGGCGGCCGCGAGCAGGTTCGCGCTCGCCCCGACGATCCGCGGGACGTACCCGGAGGTGTCCACCACGGCGTCCCAGTGGCGGCCGAGAAGGCCCTCGAGCCCGCCGTCGCGGTCGCCGACGATCCGCTCGAGCTCCGGATAGAGATCCCCGCCCGTGGTGCCGCGGTTGAAGAGCGTCACCTCGTACCCGCGCGCGAGCGCGGCATCGATCACCGCCCGGCCGACGAACTTCGGGCCGCCCAGCAGGAGCAGCTTCACACGAGCTCCGCGACTCCGGCCAGCAGCCGGTCGACCTCCTCGGCCGTGTTGTAGTGGACGATCCCGGCGCGCACCGCGCCGTCGACCTCGTCGAGCCCGAGCCGGCGCACCGTCTCGAGCGCGTAGTAGTTGCCCCACCACACCGCGACGTCGCGCGTTGCGAGGTGCTCCGCGACCGAGCGGGCCGTCTGTCCCGGGACGCTGAAGCAGAACGTCGGCACGCGCCCGGTCATCGTCGGCAGCCCGTGCAGCGTCACGGCTTCGGGCAGGCCGGAGAGGAACCGCTCGCCGAGAGCCCGCTCGTACGCGGTGATCGCCTCCCAGCCGAGCGAGTCGACGTAGTCCACGGCCGCGACGAACCCCGCGAGGAGCTCGTGCTGGCACGTGCCGAGCTCGAACCGGTGCCCGACCGGCTCGTCGGCGGCGGCGCGCACCTTGTAGGGCCGCCAGCTCCGCAGCAGCTCCTCCCGGCCGAAGGCGACGCCCATGTGCGGCCCGAAGAACTTGTACGGCGAGCAGATCAGCACGTCGCAGCCCCACGAGCCGACGTCGATGCGGCCGTGAGGCCCGTAGTGGACGGCGTCGACCCACGCGAGCGCGCCCGCCTCGTGCGCGAGCTCGACGACACGTCCGATGTCGGGTGCGGTGCCGACCGAGTTCGCCGCGGCCGGGAACGCCACGATTTTCGTCCGCGCAGAGAGCTGTCGCTCGAGGTCGTCGAGGTCGAGCCCGAGCTCGTCCGTGACGTCGACGAATCGCACGACGATGCCCATGTCGTCCGCGAGCGCGAGCCAGGGGGCGACGTTCGCGTCATGGTCGAGCCGCGTGACGAGCACCTCGTCGCCCGCCTCGAGCTCGCGCGCGAGCGCGCGGGTGAGGAGGAAGTTGAGAGCCGTCATGCTCTGCCCGAACGCGACCTCGCCCGGGTCACAGCCGAGGAACGACGCGGCGCGCTCGTGAGCGCCCGCGACGATCTCGTCCGTGCGGTGGGACGTCTCGTAGGGAGCGCCGACGTTCGCGTTCGACTCGCGCAGGTACGCGCCGATCGCGTCGATCACCGCGTCCGGGCACTGCGTGCCGCCCGGCCCGTCGAAGAAGGCGAGGCGGCGGTCGAGCGCCGTGAAGCGGGCGCGAACGGCGGCGACATCCAGCTCTGTCGCTCTTGTCTCGGATGTGGTCATGCCACGTTCCACGTGTAGATCGGGCTCGTCGTGAGGGAGGCACCGATGAAGCAGTCGCGCTCGCCCTTCGCCAGCAGCTCCCCGATCGTGGCCTCGTCGGGCTTCGGCTCGAACGCGACGTTCGCCTCCACCGAGACGAGCACGAACGCAAACCGTCCGTCGATCTCGCGCCGCGTCACGGTGCCGTGCGCCGAGGCGCTCGCGGTGAGCACGATCCCCGCTCGCACGCAGTGGTGCCGCAGGCTCGTCAGCGTGCACCGCACGAGCGCCGCGAGCAGCAGGTGCTCCGGCGTCCACGACGCCTCCTCCGCGCCCGCGAGGACGCCGCCGCCGCGGTCCGACCGGGCGTCCCACGTCTCGTCGACCGAGACCGCGTAGTCGAACGATTTCACGCCGGAGGACACGCGCTGAGCTTAGAGAAGCGCCGCCGTCCGGTCCGTGGCCTACGGTTGAGGCCCATGCAGCGGTTGCGGCCGTTGAACGAGCAGGAGTGCTATCTCCGGTGCTACGGCTGGGTGGGCGGCGACGACGCCGTCAGGGTCATGCGACCAGGCGACGACGCGCCCGAGGCGACGGCCGTGCTCACCGAGCGGATCCGCCTCGCGTTCGAGGCGCGGCTCGGCGAGCGCCGGCCCGAAGCCGAAGCCGCGTAGCCACCGCGTCGTGGCGACGCCGAGCGCGGTTCCCGACGTCCTCGCGACCGGCCTCGACGTCGTCTTCTGCGGCATCAACCCGGGATTCCACTCCGACGCTAAGGCAGCACACTTCGCGAATCCGCGCAACGACTTCTGGCGCCTGCTCCACGCGGCCGGGTTCACACCGCGGCTCGTCGACCCGTCCGAGCAGTTCGACGTGCTCGCGTACGCGATCGGGATCACGAACTCGGCGTACCGGACGACGCGCGGGTCGTCCGACCTGCGAAAGACGGACTTCGCGGGGAGCGCCGAGCGTCTCGAGCGGCTCGCAGCGGAGCTCCGTCCCCGCGCGATCGGCTTCGTCGGCAAGGAGGCCTACCGCGGCCCGTTCGGCGGACGTCCCGAGCACGGCCTCCAGGAGCGCCGCCTCGGCGACACGCTGCTCTTCGTGCTGCCGTCGACCTCGCCGGCGAACGCGGCGGTGCCGTGGGAGGCGCGCCTGCGCTGGTTCCGCGCGCTCCGAGAGCTCACCGCCTGACGCGCTGCGTCAAACTACCCGGATGCGCGTCGCGGCCCTCCTGCGCGGGATCAACATCGGCCCCCACAAGCGCATTGCCATGCCGGCGCTGCGCGAGATCGTCGAGTCGCTCGGGCACACCGACGTGGAGACGTACCTGCAGAGCGGGAACGTCGTCTTCACGCGACGCGGCCGCGCGGAGCCCGGCCCCGCGCTCGAGGCGGCGATCGCGAAGGCGACGGGCGTCGACGTCCCGGTCGTGACGCGCAGCGGCGACGACCTCGCGCGCGTCGTCGAGGCAAACCCGTACGCCGTCACGGATCCGACGAAGGTCGTCGTCGGCTTCCTCGCGGATGCGGTCGAGCTCGCCGACCTGGAGCTCGGCGACCTGTCGGGCTACCTCCCCGACGAGCTGACCGTCGCCGGGCGGGAGGTCTACGTCAGCGTCCCCAACGGTCAGGGCCGCTCGAAGCTGATGGAGGCGCTCGTCAAGCGACGGCTGCGGACGACGGTCACGGTGCGCAACTGGCGGACGGTGACGGCGTTGGCCGAGATGTGCAAGAGAGGGGGGCGAGGCTGAACCCACGCCCCAGGATCTAGCCCCGCCAGCGGTTCGTGATCGGCGTGCGCCAGTCGCGGCCGAAGGCGCGCGGGCGAAGCTTCACGCCCGGAGCGGCCTGACGGCGCTTGTACTCGGCTCCGTCGACGAGCCGGAGCGTCCGCGCGACGACCTCGGAATCGAACTGCTCCTCGAGCTCCTCCTGCGAGCGATCGAGCTCGACGTACGCCTCGAGGATCGGGTCGAGGACGTCGTACGGCGGCAGCGACTGGTCGTCGCGCTGGTCGGCCCGGAGCTCCGCGCTCGGCGGCCGCTCGATCGTCGTCACCGGGATCACCTCGCGCCCCGCTCGCTCGTTCAGATGCCGGGCCAGGCGGAACACGTCCGTCTTGAACACGTCCTTCAGCAGCGCATATCCCCCGACCATGTCCCCGTAGATCGTCGAGTAGCCGACGGCCATCTCCGACTTGTTCCCGGTCGCCAGCACGAGCCAGCCGTGCGTGTTGGACAGCGCCATCAGCATCACGCCGCGGATCCGCGCCTGGAGGTTCTCCGCCGCTAGCCCGTCCAGCCCGCCCAGCGCTTCGTGGAACGAGCCAACGACGTCTTCGATCGGGATCTCCCGGAAGTCCGTGCCGAGGTTCTCGCTGACCTCGCGGGCGTCGTCGCGTGTCCCCGCGGACGAGAAGCGGGACGGCATCGACACCGTGTGGACGTGCTCGGCGCCGAGCGTGTCGGCGGCGATCGCCGCCGTCAGCGCGGAGTCGATTCCCCCCGAGACCGCGATCACGACGTCGCCGAAGCCGTTCTTCGAGACGTAGTCGCCGAGACCGAGCCCCAGCCCGAGCCGCATCTGCTCGAGCTCCGACGCGAACGGCGCCACCGTCGGAGCGCGCGCCTCGTCGATCTCGCGCGGCGCGGCGAGCCGGATCGTCGTCGTGGTCGGCGGCTCGGGTCGCGAGCGCTCGAGCTCGCGCCGGCGCACGTCGCGGAGCCGCCGTGCGATCGCCTCGGTCGGGTCGACGTCGACGACGAGCAGCGCCTCCTCGAACCCCGGCGCGCGGGCGATCACCTCGCCCTCGTCGTCGAGCACGACCGAGTGCCCGTCGAAGACGAGCTCGTCCTGGCCGCCGACGAGGTTGCAGAACGCGACATAGCTTGCGTTGTCGCGCGCCCGCGTGACGAGCATCTCCTCGCGGTCCTCGGCCTTGCCGACGTGGAACGGCGAGGCCGAGAGGTTGACGAGCAGCGTCGCGCCCGCGAGCGCGAGGTCGGTCGCCGGCGGGCCCGGCTGCCACACGTCCTCGCAGATCGTCGGCCCGACGAGCACGTCGCCCATCTCCAGGAGGAGCAGCTCACGGCCGCGGGCGAAGTAGCGGTGCTCGTCGAACACGCCGTAGTTCGGGAGAAAGTGCTTGCGGTAGATGCCCTGCACGGTGCCGTCCGCGCAGACGAAGGCGGCGTTCGCGAGGTCGCGGTCGAAGGCGGGGGCGCCGACGAGCGCCGTGACGTCCACGCACGCTCGGGCAACCTCGTCGATCGCCTCGCGCGCGGCCCGCACGAATCCGGGGCGAAGGAGGAGGTCCTCCGGCGGGTAGCCCGTCACGGCGAGCTCGGGAAGGATCACGAGATCCGCGGAGGCCCGTGTGGCGTCCTGCAGCGCGGTCAGGATGCGCTGGACGTTCCCGTCGAGGTCGCCGACGACGGCGTTCAGCTGGGCGAGGACGATCCTCACCCGCGCATCCTCGCCGCTTCGGCGAGGCGTTCGCCGGAACGAGGTTTTTGTCTTTGAGTCACAAACGTACTCTAGCGATGTGCCGGAGTCCCCAGTCACGATCGACCGGCGCTACCGCGGCGCCCTCGAC
>JBKPNM010000147.1:0-16697 GCA_046732615.1 Actinomycetota bacterium
ACGGTGACCCGTCCGCCGCGCGGCGCCAGAGCCGTGAGCGGCTCGCCCGCGAGCGGGTAGCGCACCGCCTCGACGACGGCGGCCGCGACGTCGGCGATCGGGTCGAGGGGCGGCGGCGCCGCGAGGAGGACCGCGTCGTCGGGCACGGTGACGACGGGGAGGCGCGAGCCGGAGTGGAGGGGGACGCGGGGCATCGGCGCGCATGGTAGGTCGGCGCCGCGCGCGTACGCTTGGCGGGATGCGGAGGCGGTGGGACACCGACGAGCGCGGCCACGGTGTCGCGTCGGCGGCGGGCGCCGTGGCCGACCTCGACCGCCTGCGCGCCGCGATGCTGGATGCCTACTGGGTCGCGGAGGAGCCCGAGCTCCATCTGCTGCCGCACATCCGCCGGCTGTGCGAGGAACAGACCTGGAACCTTGCCCGTGCCGACGTCGTCGACGCCGTGCTCGACGTCGAGGTCGTCGTGCCGGCCGCGACCTCGCGCTCGCCGACCGAAGCGGCGTTCAGCATCCTCGGCACGTTCGCCGAGGCATCGACGCACGTTCTCGTTCAGGCTGCCGGCGTCGGCGAGAGCGTCGAGCTGCTCGTGACGACGGGGATGCTCGAGGGCGACGGCGTGTTCGCGCCGCATGGCCATACGGTGCGGATCGCCGTCCGCCGCGTCTGAGCTAGTGCCTACGGGATTGCGCGGAAGAGCCGGTAGAACGTCGGCCGGAAGCCGAGCTGCGGCCACGCGCGCGACGCGAGCAGGTTCGTCATGCGCCAGTCGGTGCCGACCCACTCGCGCCACGTCTCCCGGGCCCACGCGAGCACCGCCTCGCCGAGGAGCTGCCCCGCTCCGAGCCCGCGCTCCTCGGGGAACACGGCGGCGAAGCCGAGGAACGCCGCGCCCGGTGCGAGCGCGAGGCTCGTGTGCGCGGACGAGACCTCGATCGGGCAGCCGACCGCCGAGCCGATCACCTCGCCGTCACGCTCGACGACGAACGTCGTGAAGCGCGGGTCGTCGAAGTCGACCTCGTACTCCGCCCGCGTCTCCTCGAGGTCCGGCAACGGGAGGCGGGAGAAGACAGGGGACAGGCTCTGATGCTCGGGGAGTGCGATGTCGAGGCGCGCCAGCGCGTCGACGTCGCTCCGCTCCGCGCGCCGCAGGACGAGTCCCGCCGCCTCAGCGGCAGGACCTGCCGGCGGCGTCTCGCGGATCGCGTGGACGTGCTGGTGGCCGAACCCGAGCCGGAACCACGCGTCGACGAGCGCGGGATCGGTCGCCGGCACGATCGCGTAGTGGGACGTGAGGCCCTCGTTCGACCCCACCGCTCTGCGGCAGCCGCGTACAGGTCTCGGACGAGCTCTGCGCGAGCGACCGCGTGCCCCGCCGGGTCGACCCAGACGTTCGGCCCCCAGCTCGCCTCGCGCGGCCGCCCGACGAGGAAGCCGACGACCTCGTCGCCGGCGAGCGCTGCTGCCCCGGATGCGCCGTCCGCACGCCGCAGCGCGTCGATCTCGCCGCGGGCCGAGGCGGCTTCTTCGTACGTCGGGTGGAGGCCCGGCTCGACGAGCCGTTGCGGGCGGTGCCGTTCGGCGAGCAGCGCGGCGGCGCCGTCGAGATGCTCGCCGGCGAACGTCACGATCAGCGGTGCCGTACGAAGCGTGCTCCTCATGCGTCCAGGCTAGAGCGCTGCCCCTCTCCGCCGTGTCGTTCACGCGGACGGTCGTCTCTCGTCCCGAAGGAGGATCGCCTCTGGTCGGTTAGTCTCGGCGGGGTGAGCCCCAAGACGCTGACGGGCGAGGAGCTCCAGCTCGACGACGGGCCGGCGAAGGGGTCGGAGCTCTTCCTCGTCGACGGGAACAACCTCGCCTACCGGGCGTTCTTCGCGCTGCCGGAGGAGTTGCAGACGACGGACGGCCAGCCGACGAACGCGCTGCTCGGGTTCACGAACATGCTCTTCAAGCTGCTCTCGGACTACGCGCCGCGCGGGGTCGCCGTCGCCTGGGACACGCGGCCGACGCACCGCACGGAGATCGCGGAGACGTACAAGGAAGGGCGCCGCCCGATGCCCGACCTGCTGCGCGAGCAGTTCCCGCACTTCCGGCCGATCGTCGAGGCGTTCGGCTACACGAACCTCGAGTTCGAGGGCTGGGAGGCGGACGACGTGATCGCCACCCTTGCGACGCGTGCGGACGACGCCGGGATCAAGACCTGCGTCGTCTCGACCGACCGCGACGCGTTCCAGCTCTGCAGCGAGAACGTCTCGCTCATGATGACGCCGCGCGGCGTGGCGGACGTCAACGTCTACACGCCCGAGCGCGTCGAGCTCCGGTACGGCATCCGGCCCGACCAGGTGCCCGACTTCATCGGGCTCAAGGGCGACACGTCGGACAACATCCCCGGCATCCCGGGGATCGGCGACAAGACCGCGGGGCAGCTGATCGCGCAGTACGGCTCGCTCGAGGAGGTCGTCGCACACGCCGACGAGTTGTCGCCGGCGCGGGGGAGGGCAGTGCGCGAGCACGCGGAGCAGGCGGCCGCCTCGAAGATCCTCGCGACGATGCGCCGCGACCTCCCGCTCGAGGTCGATCCCACAGACCTCGTCTCGGCGCCGCCCGACCGCTCGCTCCTCAAGGAGATCTTCCGACGCTTCGAGTTCCGGGGCCTGCTGAGCAGGGTCGACACGCTCGACGCCGCGCTGCCGTCGGCTGCGCCGGTGACGGAGACGGAGGCCGTGCCCTGGCGCGAGGCGGCGCGGGAGGAGCTTGGGTTGAGTCAACCCAAGCAGCCCCTCGGCGTCGCCTGGGAGGACGGCCGCGCGGGGGTCGCGACGGGCGCGGAGGTGCTCGTCGTGGAGGCCCCGCTCGAGGAGTTCCGCGGCGCCGTCGGCGATGCGGAGCTCCTCGCCCACGACGCGAAGCTCCTCCGCCTCGGCCGCGCGCCGGCGGACGACACGCTGATCGCCGCATACCTCGTCGACCCCGGCCGCGCCGGTTACGAGCTCGACGACCTCGCGCGCGAGCACGGCCTCGAGCTCGTCCCCGAGCCCGCGGCCGAGGAGGAGACCTCCGCGCTCGTCAGGCGGGCGGAGGCGGCGCGCCGCCTCGCACCGCAGCTGCGCGCCCGGCTGCGCGAGTGGGGGATGGAGCGGCTCTACGAGGACGTCGAGCTGCCCCTCACGGCGTTGCTCGCGGCGATGGAGGACGCGGGCATCAAGATCGACGCGTATCGCATGGGTGAGATCACGGCGCGGCTCGTGGAGAGAGTCGAGGAGCTCGAGGCCAGCGCGTTCGAGCTCGCCGAGGAGGAGTTCCAGCTCGGCTCGACGCAGCAGCTCGCGCGGATCCTGTTCGAGAAGCTCGAGCTCACCGCCGGGCGCAAGGGAAAGACGGGGTACTCGACCGACGCGCGCGTCCTCCGGGCGATTCGCGACGACCACGCGCTCGTGCCGGTCGTCGAGGAGTGGCGCGAGCTGACGAAGCTCCTCAATACGTATCTCCTCCCGCTCCCCGAGCTGATCGACGAGCGCGACGGGCGGCTCCACACCACGATCAACCAGGCGGTCGCGGCCACGGGACGCCTCTCGACGACGAGCCCGAACCTGCAGTCGATCCCCGTACGCACGCCGCTCGGCCGGCGGATCCGCTCGGCGTTCACGGCGGAGGAGGGCTCGCGACTCCTGTCGGCCGACTACAGCCAGGTGGAGCTTCGCATCCTCGCCCATGTCTCGGGCGAGCCCGTGCTCCGGGAAGCGTTCGCGCGCAACGAGGACATCCATGCGGCCACGGCCTCGCAGGTGTTCGGCACTCCGCAGGCGGAGCTCTCGCGCGCGCAGCGAGACACGGCGAAGATGGTCAACTTCGGGATCATCTACGGGATCTCGTCCTTCGGGCTCTCCGAGAACCTCGCGATCTCGCGCGAGGAGGCGCAGGAGCTGATCGACACCTACCTCGCGCGGCTACCGCGCGTCCGGGAGCTGATCGCGCGGACGATTTCGCACGCGACCGACGAGGGCTACGTGACGACGCTGCTCGGCCGGCGTCGCGCCATCCCCGAGCTGCGCGCGACGAACCGCCAGACGCGCTCGCTCGGAGAGCGCCTCGCGGTCAACACGATCATGCAGGGGACCGCGGCGGACGTGATCAAGGTCGCGATGGTCCGCATCCACGAGCGGCTGCGGAACGAGGGCCGCTCCGCGCGGCTCGTGCTCCAGGTGCACGACGAGCTCCTTCTCGAGGTGCCCGAGGTGGAGACGAGCGCCGTCCGCGAGATCGTGCGCGAGGAGATGGTCGGCGCCTACCCGCTCGACCCGGCGCTGGCGGTCGAGATCGGCGTCGGCGACACCTGGGCCGACGCGAAGGACTGAGGGGGGCGGCGCGACGCGGCGCGTGCTTCTGCGACGTCTCTCGGGCGACGCGTAGGATTCCACCCGTTCCAGCGACAAAGGGGAGAGGCATGAAACGCTTTGCCATGCTGTTCGCCGGGCTCGTCTGTCTCGGCGTCCTCGTGGTCGGCGCAGGCGCCGGGTCGAGTGCGACCGTGGCGAAGCCGCGCACCGAGAAGGCTGTTTTCTTCGCCGCCGACGGGATGCGGCAGGACATCGTCGCCCGGTACGCGGCCCAGGGGCTGCTGCCCACGATGTCGGACTTCTTGAAGAAGGGCACCTCAGCGAGCGGCGACGGGCTGCTGACCGAGGCGCCCCCGAACACGGGTGCCGGCTGGTACAGCCTCGCGACCGGCGCCTGGTCTGGCGTCCACGGCTCGACGAACAACACGTTCCACCGCAACGGGCAGCCGTTCGCCAACCGCACGGCCGCGTTCGACCCGAACGTCCTCCAGGCGGAGTCGATCGCGCAGTCGGCAGAGCGGAGCGGCCTCAAGGTCGCGCAGGTCGAATGGGCCGGCGGGCGGAACGCGACGATCAACGGCCCCACGATCGACTTCCAGTCGTTCTTCTCGGGCCGCGGCGTCGCGACGAATTTCATCGGCAAGGCCGGCGACGTCCTCTTCGACGACGCGCCGTTCATCAGCGCGTTCGGCCTGCAGTTCGACCATCCGTCGGGATACGCCGGTCAGGCGCCGTTCCCCGGCGCCGCACCGACCGCGGCGACCGGCTGGACGGGCTCGCTGCCTCAGAGCTACAGCCCCGCCAGGGAGATGCGGCTCCGCGTGCTCGACGGCAGCGTCGACAAGTACGGCCTGAACGCCTACATCTTCGACTCGACGAACGACGGGCGGACGAACTACGACAAGGTGCTCTTCTCGAGGACGAAGAGCGCCGCCGACGCGGTCGGCACGTTGAAGAAGGGCGAGTGGGCCGACGTCAAGGTGAAGATCGCCGACGGCCCGTCCGCCGGGCTCACCGCGGGCATGCTCGTCAAGGTCGAGGAACTGACGCCGAACCTCTCGCGCGTCCGTCTCTTCCACACGTCGGTGAGCCGGGCGATCGCCTCGTGGCCGAGCTGGCCCGGCGAGCCCGGGTTCAGCGGTGACTTCGCGGAGTACCTCGCGCAGAAGTTCCCGACCTCCACCGCGGCCGACTTCGCGATCCTCGAGGCGGGCGTCACCTCCGAGGAGACGTACGCCGAGCAGGGCCTGTACTGGAAGACCGGCCACGAGCCGATGCTCGAGTACGTCGTGAAGAAGTACAACCCGGACCTCCTCCTCGCCGGCATGCCGACGACGGACGAGTTCCAGCACCAGTTCCTCGGGCTGGTCTCCCAGAAGCTGCCGGGCGGCGCACCGAACCCCGCGTACGACGACGTCGACCTGGATGGCAAGCCCGACGGTCGCGTCGCGGCACGCGAGAAGTTCATCCGCACCGCGTACCAGGAGGCGGACGAGGTCCTGACGAAGGCGCGCGCTTTGATGGGGAAGGACCCGACGACGTTCGTCTCGTCCGACCACGGCTTCGCACCGCAGTTCCTCGCGATCGACGCGAGCCTGCCGCTCGTCGAGATGGGCCTCCTCTCGCGTCCGCAGACGTCGAACTGCCGGCCCGCGACGGGCGAGACGATCGGCAAGGCGAAGGCCTGCTGGGCCGGTGGCACCGTCCAGATCTACCTCAACGTCGCGGGTCGTGATCCCTCCGGTGGCGGGTTCACGCAGATTCCTGCAGACCAGGTCGCGGCCACCGTCGCGGAGATCAAGGCGAAGTACCGGGCCCTCGAGGATCCGAACGACTGGACCCGCGACGGCCAGCCCGAGAACTGGAAGATGATGGATCGCGTCTTCACGAAGGCAGAGGCGCGGTACATCCCGAACGGGCCGGGTGGCTCGACTGCCGACATGGCGCACCCGACCCGGACGGGCGACGTGGTCGCCTTCTCGTACCCGCCGTACCAGTTCGACGCGGAGACGCCCGGAACGCTCGTCGCCCCGTCGCACTTCTTCGGGCAGCACGGCTACGTCCCGGACGTCAAGGACCTCGCCGCAAACGTCAACATGCGCGCGACGTTCCTCGCGGGCGGTGACGGGATCGCCAAGGGCCAGGTCGCGGCACGCACGATCGACCTGGCGCCGACCCTCGCGTTCCTGCTCGGGATCGCCGAGCCGCAGCACAGCCAGGGCCGCGTCCTCCTCGACGTGCTGAAGGGAGGCGAGTCGTACAAGCCGCTCTCGATCATCGGGCTGAACGACTTCCACGGCCAACTCGAGCCGACGACGCTCACGTACGACGGCATTGCGCAGAACGTGGGCGGAGGCGCCTTCCTCGCGACGATGTTCGACGAGGAGTTCGCGGCGCTGCCGAAGCCCGGCCTCCTGCTCGCGGGAGGTGACAACGTCGGCGCGTCGCCGCCGAACTCGGCGCTGCTCGAGGACGCACCGGCGATCGACATCGAGAACGCCTGGGGGCTCGACGCGACGTCCTACGGAAACCACGAGTTCGACTACGGCGTCGAGCGCCTCCTGAAGCACCAGGCCCGGGCGAAGTTCCCGTTCCTGGCGACGAACATCGTCGAGAAGGCGACCGGGCAGGCGCCCTCGTGGGTTACGCCGTCCAAGGTGTTCACGATCGACGGCACGAAGGTCGGCGTGATCGGCGCCGAGCTGAAGAACACGCCGGAGTTGGTCTCCGCCGGCGCGACCGCCGGCCTCGAGTTCCTCGACGAAGCGCCGCGGATCAAGGCCGAGTCGGAGCGCCTCCGCAAGGACGGCGTGCGCGTCCAGATCGTCGTCATCCACCAGGGCACGAACACGGGTCAGAACACGATCGGCAACCTCGTGGGCAGCCCCTGGACCGGCCCGATCCTGGACATCGCCGACGCACTGGCCGACACGACCGTCGACGCGATGATCGTCGGGCACACGCACCGGATCTCGAACCTGATGCGCGGCAACATCCTCATCACCGAGGGGATCAACGCCGGGACGAGCTACTCCGTCCTCCAGCTGATGGTCAAGGGCGGCGACGTCGAGTGGGCCGGCGGGGCGACCCGCGTGGCGAAGACCCTCGGCGTGACGCCCCGCGCGGATGTGCAGGCGATCGTCGACAAGGCGAACGCCGAGACGGCGGTGCTCCGTAACAAGGTGATCGGCACCCAGTCGATCGACATCCTGCGGGCCCCGACCCGGCTGTTCGAGTCCGCCATGGGCAACCTGGTCACCGACGCGATGAGGGCGAAGTACCCGGGCGTCGATGCGGCGTTCACGAACTCCGGCGGCCTGCGGCAGGACATCCGGATGTCGCCGCCGTCGGCGGGTGAGGCGGTCGGCGAGATCACGTGGGGCGAGGTGTTCGCCGTGCTGCCGTTCGGCAACCGCACGGTGATCCTCACGCTGACCGGCGACCAGCTGCGGCAGGCGTTCGTGAACGGCTTCACGCCGTTCTGCGACGCTGCCTTCGCGGGGGGCACCGGCCGGTTCCCGCAGGTGTCGGGCCTGAAGGTGACCTTCAGCTGCAACGGAACGACGCCGGTCGTGACCGGGATGTGGAAGACGCCGGAGGGCATCGCGGGGCCGCAGACCCCGATCGGCCCGGCCGATCCCGTTCGGTTCGTCACGAACGACTTCATGCTTACGGGCGGCGACGGCTACACCGTCTTCGCCCAGGGCACGGACGTCCTGCAGCCCGGCGACGCGCTGCTCGACGTGACGATCGACTACATCGCGGCGCACTCGCCCGTGGCGCCGGTGGTCGAAGGTCGGATCGTCGGTCCGGCCGCGCCGTAGTGACGCGAGGCGCCCGGCGGAGAGGCCGGCGGGCGCCTACACCTCGACGGTCTCGCCGTCCTGGGGGATCACGACCCCCGGGACGGAGGCCGCGAGCTCAGCTCGCGTCAGGAAGCAGTGGTTGAGCGCCTCGAGGTGCACCGCCACGACGACGGGCACGCGTGAGGCGACTTCGCGGACGTCGTCGATTCCCATCACGATCAACCCGCCGTCGAGGAACGAGGCGCCGCCCGCGTGCACCACGGCGACGCGCGGCGAGAAGCGCTCGATGGTCTCCTCGACGGCCTCGTACCAGACCGTGTCCCCTGCGAGGTAGAGGTCGCCGAGCACGAAGCCGCTGACCGGCGCGAGCGCCTCGGCGACCGCGCCGTGTCCGTGCCGGGCGGGCACGCGGTGCCACCTGAGGCCGTCCCAGTCGAGCGTCCTCTCCACCGCGCGCGCCTCGAGGCCGAGCTCGCGGAGCGCTGCCTCGTCCTCCGGCTGGCAGAAGACCGGGACGTCGCCGGGGAAGAAGCCGCTCGGCGGTGTCGTCGAAGTGATCCTTGTGACGATGTGTCACGAGCACCGCGTCGAGGCCGCGAAGGGCCTCCTCCGCCGGGTACGGAAGCTCGACGGTCGGGTTGCGAACCGGGTTCGCGGTGCCTGCGATCGGGGGTCTCGCGCCGGCCGGATCGAGCATCGGATCGACCAGAATCCGCCTGCCGTCGACCTCCAGCACGAGCGTCGCATTCCGCACGAGCGTGATCCGCATACCCCATTTTACGGGGGATTCGCTTCTCGAATCCCCCGCTATACTCCACCGCTCCGATGGCCAACGAGACGCTCGAGACACCGACCCAACCTGAAGCCGGGGTCTGGACGACCGGCCCCGACGGAGAGCTGATCCCCGACTACGACGGCACCTTCCCGACCATCAACGAGGGGGAAGTCGTGCACGGCACTGTCGTCCGTGTCGACAAGGACGAGGTGCTCGTCGACATCGGCTACAAGTCGGAGGGCGTCATCCCGGTCGCCGAGCTCTCGATCCGCCGGAACGTGAACCCGGCCGACGAGGTCTCCGTCGGCGACGAGATCGACGCGCTCGTGATGACGAAAGAGGACGCGGAGGGGCGCCTGCTCCTCTCGAAGAAGCGCGCGCGGTTCGAGCTCGCCTGGAAGGCGATCGAGGCCGCGGCCGAGAGCGGCGAGCCGGTCAACGGCCGCGTGATCGAGGTCGTCAAGGGCGGCCTGATCCTCGACCTCGGCGTCCGCGGCTTCCTTCCGGCGTCGCTCGTCGACATCCGCCGCGTGCAGGACCTCGACGAGTTCCTGGGCAAGGAGCTCCGCTGCAAGGTGATCGAGCTCAACCGCTCGCGGAACAACGTCGTGCTCTCGCGCCGCGCCGTTCTCGAGGACGAGCGCAAGGAGATGCGCCAGGCGATCCTCGACCGGCTCAACCCGGGCGACGTCGTCGAGGGCACGATCTCCAACATCGTCGACTTCGGCGCGTTCGTCGACCTCGACGGGATGGACGGGCTGATCCACATCTCCGAGCTGTCGTGGTCGCACGTCAACCATCCGTCCGAGGTGCTCGAGATCGGCCAGACGGTCAACGTGAAGGTGCTCGACATCGACCGCGAGCGCCAGCGGATCTCCCTCGGCCTCAAGCAGACGCAGTCGGACCCGTGGCAGCAGGTGCTCGACAGCTACGGCGAGGGGGACGTCGTCGAGGGGCGCGTTACGAAGGTGGTCACGTTCGGCGCGTTCGTCGAGATCCTCCCGGGCGTCGAGGGGCTCGTGCACATCTCCGAGCTCGCGAACCACCACGTCGAGAACCCCCGCGAGGTCGTCTCGCAGAGCGACCCGGTCAACGTGCTGATCCTCGAAATCGACGGCGACCGCCGCCGCCTCTCGCTCTCGCTCAAGCGGGTGGAGGAGGGCGCCGTGCCGGTGCCCCGGGCCGACGGTGCCGAGTCGGTGCACTCGACGCCCGACCTCAAGCTCTCCGAGGAGGCGTTCCCGACGACGGGCTCCGCAGCGGTCGAGGACGTCGAGGTCGCGCCGGGCGCCGAGGACCAGGTCGTCGAAGGGGACGTCCAGGCGGTAGGCGAAGACGAGCCGCAGGCCGCGGCGGAGCCGGAGCCCGAGGTCGTCGAGGACGCACCCGAGGCCGCCGCCGACACCGCTTCGGACACGGCCGACGAAACGGCCTAGTGCGCCGCCCGATCGCGGTCGCGATCACGGGCGGGATCGGCGCCGGAAAGTCGACGGCGCTCGACGCCTTTCGGGCACACGGGGCCGCGACCGTCTCGAGCGACGAGATCGTCCATCACTTGCTGGCGAGCGACGACGCAGTTCGCGACGCGCTCGTCGAGCGGCTCGGCGAGGACGTCCTCGGCCCGGACGGGCGGCCCGACCGAGTCGCCATCGCGCAGGCCGTCTTCGGCGACCGGAAGCAGCTCGAGTGGCTCGAGGGCCTGCTGCACCCGCTCGTCTCGCGGGAGTACCTGCAGTGGCGCGAGCAGCTCGCCGCGCTTGACGACCCGCCGGAGGTCTGCGTCACCGAGGTTCCTCTCCTGTACGAGGTCGGCGCCGAGGAGCGGTTCGACAAGGTCGTCGTGATCACGGCGCCTGCCTCGCTGCGCGAGCAGCGGCGACGCGTCGCGCGCGACGACCGCGACTCGCGGCTGCTGCCCGATCGCGAGAAGGTCCGCCGCGCCGACTTCCACTACGTCAACACCGGGACGTACGAGGACCTCGGCGCATGGGTCGGCGAGGTCATGCAGCAGCTGCAGGCGGAGGCCGAAGCCGAGGCGTCCGCGCGCGCGTGAGGCGTGTCGGCGTCGCCGTGGTGCTCGCCGCGGCAGCGGCCGCGGGGGTCGCGGCGTGGGTCGTCACGGCGCAGCCGGAGTGGTACGAGCGGATCCGCTACCCGCTTCGCTACGAGGCGATCGTCCGCACGCACGCGAAGAACTACGACCTCCCGCCGGCACTGCTCGCGGCCGTCATCTACACGGAGAGCAAGTTCGACGCGTCCGCGCGGTCGGACGCCGGGGCGGTGGGCCTGATGCAGCTCCTGCCCGAGACGGCGCAGGGCATCGCCACCCGCACCGGCGGCCACAAGTTCGTCGTCCGCGACCTGCTCGACCCGGAGCTCAACGTCCGCTACGGGTCGTGGTACCTCCGGAACCTGCTCAACCGCTACGACGACGACCTCACGACGGCGCTCGCCGCGTACCACGCAGGGCAGGGCAACGTCGACGCATGGCGCAGGCGCGGTGTCGGGATCCAGTTCCCCGAGACGCGCTCGTACGTGAAGAAGGTCCTCCACGCGGAGGAGGTGTACGCGGACGCCTACGAGGACGAGCTCTCGGGCGCATGACTGGTGTCCGACTCGGAGTCGGACACCAACCGCGGCACGGCCCGCGTCGCGTCGCGGACGAAGCGGAGCACGACGTCGCTCGGCGGCGCGTCGAACCCGAGAGCGCGCTGCGCGACGATCCCGTCGATCACGACGCCCAGGAACTGCCCGATCTCCTCTGACGAGACGTCCGCGCGAAGGTCACCCGAGGCCTGGCCGCGCTCGATCCAGGCCCGGCTCCGCTCGCGCGCCTCGGGCGGCGCGATCGCGAGCCAGCGCTCCCTCAGGCCGGCGTCCGCCTTCAGCCGGCGTCCGAACTCGAGGTAGACGGCGAGCCAATCGGGCTCGTGCTCGGTCACCGCCTCGAGCACCGCGTCGAAGCCCTCCTCGGCGAAGAGCGCGAGCAGTCGGCTGTTGTCCTCCGCCGCGAGCGCGAGAAACAACTCCTGCTTGGACGGGAACCAGTTGAAGATCGCGCCGCGGGACAGGCCGATCTCTCGCTCGAGCTTCACGACGGTCGCACCCTCGTACCCGTACCGGGCGAAGCATCGCCGTGCGCCGTCGAGCACGCGCGCGCGGCGGGCCGCCTTCTCGCTGTCGCTCAGCTTCGGCACGGCTTCACTTTACAAAACAGTACGTACGTCTTATATTTTCCGCCATGAGAGACCTCAGAGATCGTCAACTCGCCGAGCTCCTCGTCGACACGTGCGTCGGCGTGCAGCCCGACTGGCAGGTGCTCGTCGCCGGCACGCCGTCCGGGCGCCCGCTTCTCGAGGAGATCGTCGGCCGCATCGCCGAGCTCGACGCGTACGCGCTCCTTCGCATCACCTTCGACGCGAACCTCGCGTCGCGCACCTGGCTCCGCACGGCGCCGCTCGAGCGGCTCGCGGTGCCCGCTCCGATCGAGGTGCACGCGCTCGAGACCTGCGACGCCCTAATCGTGATCGACGCCCCGGAGAACACGCGCGACGCAGCGAGCGTCGACATCGAGCGGACCGCGGCGATCCAGGGCGCATACCGCCCTGCCTTCGAGCGGATCTTCCGTCATGAGGTGCAGTGGGTCGGGTGCCAGTATCCGACGCCGGCCCTCGCGCAGGAAGCGGGCATGGGGACGCAGGAGTTCGCCGATTTCCTCTACGGCGCGTGCCTGCTCGACTGGGAGGCCGAGCGCGAGCGGATGCAGCGCTACGCCGACCGCTTCGACGCCGCCGAGCAGGTGCGCATCGTCGGGGCGGAGACCGACTTGCGGCTCTCGCTCGCGGGCCGCTCGATGAAGGTCGACGCGGCCGGCGCGAACATCCCGGGCGGCGAGTTCTTCGGGTGCCCGGTCGAGGACTCCGCCGAGGGGACGATCGCGTTCACCGAGTTCCCGGCCGTCTACGCCGGACGCGAGATGAACGGCATCAGGCTCCGCTTCGAGCGTGGCCGCGTCGTCGACGCGAGCGCCGAGACGAACGAGGACTTCCTGATCGAGACGCTCGACGGCGACGAGGGCGCACGCCGGCTGGGTGAGCTCGGGATCGGCTGCAACCGGGGCATCACGCGATACATGAAGAACACGCTCTTCGACGAGAAGATCGACGGCACGGTGCACCTCGCGCTCGGGAACGGCCTGCCCGACATCGGCGGGACGAACGAGTCGCGGATCCACTGGGACATCGTCAAGGACCTGCGGATGCCGGGGACGCGGATCGAGCTGGACGGCACGCCCGTGCAGCAGGACGGGGCGTGGCTCGTCTGAGCGACTCGGGACATCCGCTCCGCAGCCAGCCGATCACCGCGCTCGTCTCGGCGCAGGTGATCTCCTCGCTCGGATCCCAGATGACGTTCCTCGCGCTGCCGTGGTTCGTCCTCCGCACGACCGGGTCGCCGACACGGATGAGCATCGTGCTCGCAGTCGAGCTCTTGCCGATCGCGATCCTCGGCATCCCGTCGGGAAGCGTCATCGCGAAGCTCGGCGCGCGCCGCACGATGCTCTTCGCCGACCTCGCGCGCGCACCGCTGATCGCGTCGATCCCGCTCCTGCACGAGCTGGGGCTGCTCAGCTTCCCGCTGCTCCTCGTGATCGTCGCCCTCGTCGGGGTGTTCATCGCGCCGTACTTCGCATCGCAGCGGCTGATCCTCCCCGAGCTCGTCGGCGACGAGGAGCACGTCGTCGCGCAGGCGAACGCGGTCGTCGAGGGTGCGCAGCGCGCGACCTCGCTGCTCGGGCCCGCGGCGGCCGGCCTCCTCATCGCGACGTTCAGCGCCCCGGTCGTCCTCTACGTCGACGCCGCGACGTTCCTCTGCTCGTTCGCCGTCCTCGCGCTCTTCGTGCCGACGCGCCCGCCGCTCCCGCAAGGCGACGACGGCCGCGGCGTCCTCGCCGGCATCCGCTTCCTGCTCCGTGATCGGCTTCTTCGCGTCCTCGGCGGAACGGCCCTCGTCGCCAACGGCCTCGGGCAGATGCTGAGCGCGGGGCTCACCGTCCTCGCCTACGAGGAGTACTCGAGCTCGAAGGTCGCCGGGGCGTTCTTCGCCTCGTTCGGCGTGGGAGCCGTCCTCGGCAGCATCGCCGCCGTCAGGATCGTCGGCCGCTTCGACCCGCTCCGGCTCGGCGCGACGGCGTTCGTGATGCTGACGCTGCCGGTCTTCGCGCTCTCCCTCGAGCTGCCGGTGCCCGCCGTGATGACGGCGCTCGCGGCCTCGTCGTTCTTCGGGCCGCTCGTCAACGCGCCGCTCATCGGCGTGATCACGACGCGCACGCCCCAGGCGTTGCGGGCAAAGGTCATGACGGCGGTGCTGACGACGGCCATGCTCGCAGGGCCGATCGGCATGGTCGTCGCCGGGCCGCTCCTCGAGTCGTGGGGCCCTCGCCCCGTGTTCCTGCTCGTCGCCGCAGGGCAGCTGGTCGCGACGATCCCGTTCGCCGTCGTCGCGTTCGGCGGCGAGCGCGTCGCACCGGTCGCCGAAGCCTAGGCCGAGTCGGGCTCGGGCTTCTCCTCGCCGGGGAGGTCCTCGAGCATGTGACGCCAGAGGTTGTCCAGTATGACGACGCCGGGCGCCGTGTAGAGCACGGCTGGGAAGTCGAGTACGCCGGCCGAGAACACGCGCGCGCCGGCCGGCGTCTCGTAGTACGCCATCTCGGCGTGGAGACCGAGGCCGAAGAGGTTCGGGATCAACGCGGGAACCCGGGTACCCGGAGGCGAGAGGGGCGTCGTCATGTCGATCTCGATCCCGAAGCCGCCGACCTCCTCGCCGAGCAGGTCGCCGTTCTCGAGGCCCGTCCCCTCGAAGAGCCACGGCGTCGCCTCGCGGTCGGTGACGACGAACGGCGCCTGGCGCCGCCCGTCGTCGTTCGCGCGGTACTGGATCCCGAGCACGCGCGCCTCCGGCCGCCCGGCGTTGCGCCACTGGGCGATGCGGCGGATCGCCGGGCCGCTGCGGTCGACCTTCCAGAAGAAGTTGTTGGCGGAGAGGAACACGAGGCGGCCGCCGAGGTCGCGGAAGCGCTCCACGACGTCGTACGCGTGGGACGTCTGGTACTCGCTGTGCCCCGGGAAGACGACGAGGTCGTAGAGGCGCCGGAGCTCGTCGCCGCTCGGGACGGTGTCGAGGTCGTCGTCCGTGAGGAAGTCCGGCTCGCGGCGCGTCTTCTCGAGCCAGCGGACGAAGGGGAAGTCGTAGCGGACGAACCGCGGCGGCACGCCGCGGTCGCGATACGGCCGGTCGAGGACGACCGGAGGCGTGCCGCCCGCGTACCACGTGTCGCCCCACCCGTCGCCGTCGGCGTCGTAGAGGTTGTACGCCTGCCACGTGTTCGTGGGGAGGACGACCGCCGCACGCGTCAATCCGGGGGTCGTCGTACGGAGGACGAACGGTGCGAAGCCGACCCGGCCGTCAGGCGTCTGGAGCCGTGCGGCGTACAGCCCGCTCGGCCAGTCGCCCGTCTGGACGAAGACCGTCCTTCGCGCCGAGCGCTTCCCCGACCAGTCGAGGCTCACGGGGCGGCCGACCTCGAGGCCGACCATCTCGTCGCCGCGGAGGGTCGGGTCGGGCCCGTACCCGATGCGGAGGAACGTGAGCAGGAGCGACGGCGTGTCCGCGAGCACGCGAAGCGCCATGCGCTCCTCCGGGAGATACGAGCGGCGCGTGAACGCAGCCTCGACGCCGAGCACGCGAACGACCGGGGCGTTCGCCCGCTCGGGGCTCGGCGGGCGCCGTCCGCCGTAGACGCGTCGCTTGCCGTTGCCCTCGATCGTGAGCCGCATGACGTACGACCCGACGGGCGTGTCCACCGCCGGCTGCCAGGCGAGCTCATGGGCGCCGGGCCCGAGCGTCGCCTCCGTCGTCCAGCGGACGCTCGTCGTCCGGATTCCTGTCCGCACCGCGTCGAGCCGCACGCGCGCGCGCCGCTCGAGCCGGAAGAGGACGGACGCGGTGTCCCGCCCCGGCACCCCGGGCGCGATCGTCGTGAACATCGGCCGGTCGCCCGCGAACCGGTTCGCCGAGCCTCGGACGGCGATCTCCGCCGCGTGCGGTGCGGTGTCGCGCGCGAGCGCGCGGCGCGGGAGGAGTCCGACGGCGACGAGCCCTGAAATGCCGACACGCAGGAAGCTCCTGCGTGTGCGCCGGCCCACCACCTCGGGGATGCTAGTCCGCCGCCAGGAAGGCGCGGACGACGAAGACGCGATCCGGTCGAGGAGCCTCCCCACCCGGCTCCTCGACCGGTTGCCTTGACGCGGCTCCCCCCGGCTATCCGGCCGGAGGGGGCGGTGCCGGCTGCTCAGGGCACACGCCGCTCGAGTGGCCCGTCGCGGACGCCCCCTGCGCATCCGTTGCGATCACGTCTGCCACGACCGGGCCGACGTATCCGCCGCCGAAGTCGCACGGCTCGAAGAACCCCTGCGACCATGCCCCGGAAGCATCACTCGTCTCGACGTCCGGGAAGCTCTGATCCGGCGTCGACGGAACCGAGAACACGAAGGTGATCGAGATCGCGCTGTTGGCATGGAAGCCCGTGCCGCTCACGACCGTGGTGAAGCACTCGGGACATTCGCCCGGCGTGTCCACAACCGTCATGGCCGGATTGACGAGGACCGCCGGTGCGGGCGGTGCGGGCGGCACGAACCGCCCCTCGAGCACCGCGACGACATCCATCGCCCCGGATACCTTGATCGTGCACGGGTTGCCTTGGCCGGCACATGCGCCCTCCCATGC